>CAYUWC010000006.1:0-60534 GCA_964448355.1 uncultured Oscillospiraceae bacterium
AGTAACTAACTCTATGGTAGCGGAGTATACGGCTGACAGAGTTTGATCTGCGACAGCCGAGTTTATGTTGAAATCCATGGTTGTAAACAAAACCGACAATAAATAACGATTTCAAAAGCGGGAGACTTAAAAAGTTTCCCGTTTTTTTGCGTAGTGTGTGGCGTTGCAAGGGATCCGAAGTAACGGCAACGGCTAAATTAACGGCAACGGCTAAAAAAATGACGGAATAAAGATTATTCACACTATATTTATTGACTTTTTATAAAGATTGTGATATAATATATCGATTCAAAACGCAGGGATCCGATGTTATGAGATACGGAGGTCTGTGTTAAACAATACAAATTGACGAAAGGAACGTTGAAAAATGGAAAAACAGAAATACTACATTACCACCGCAATCCCCTACACCTCGCAGAAGCCGCATATAGGCAATTCTTATGAGATAGTTTTAACCGATGCGATAACGAGGTTTAAACGAATGCAGGGTTTCGACGTATTCTTTCTTACGGGAACAGACGAGCACGGTCAGAAAATAGAAGATTGTGCGAAGAAAGCGAACGTTTCGCCTCAAGAGTGGGTAGACGGTATTACGGACGGCATCAAGAAAGTATACGATCTTCTTGACATAAAGTATGACAAATTTATCAGAACGACGGATGAGTATCACGAAAAAGCCGTTCAGAAGATATTCAAAAAGCTTTACGAGCAAGGCGATATTTACAAAGGCGAGTACGAGGGTTGGTACTGCAAGCCCGACGAATCGTTCTGGACCGAAACGCAGCTTGTTGACGGAAAATGTCCCGACTGCGGAAGAGAAGTTGTTAAAACAAAGGAGGAGGCGTATTTTTTACGTCTTTCCAAATATCAAAAGCAGCTTGAAGACTACATAGAAGAAAATCCCGACTTTATATATCCCGAAGCGCGCAAAAAAGAAATGGTGAATAATTTTATCAAGCCGGGAATACAAGATCTTTGCGTTTCGAGATCGTCGTTTAAATGGGGCGTTCCCGTTGATTTTGACGACAAGCACGTAATATACGTATGGATCGACGCGCTGTCAAACTACATTACGGCGCTCGGTTTTCTCGGTGAGGACGACAGTCTTTACAGAAAATACTGGCCGGCAGATGTTCATATAATAGGTAAAGACGTATTGCGTTTTCATACGATATATTGGCCGATACTGCTCATGGCATTGGGCGAACCGCTTCCGAAGAAAGTATTCGGTCACCCGTGGCTTTTGTTCGGAACGGACAAGATGTCGAAATCGCGCGGCAATGTAATTTACGCAGACGATCTGGTACGTTCGTTCGGTGTTGACGCGGTAAGATATTATTTGCTGTCCGAGATGCCGTATATTGCGGACGGTTCGATAACGTATGAATCGTTGATAGAAAAATACAATTCCGATCTTGCCAACACGCTCGGAAATCTTGTTTCGAGAACGGTGGCAATGATAAAGAAGTATTCGGGCGGCGTTATAGAAAAGACAGGTGTCGGCGAAAACGTTGACGAAGACCTCAAGAAAGTTGTTACAAACGCATATGCGCAAGCGGAAGCATGCCTTGAAGAGTTCAGAATGAGCGACTGTATAGATGCGGTAATGAACATTGCGCGCAGGTGTAACAAATACATAGACGAAACGACGCCGTGGATCCTTGCAAAGTCCGAAGAAACCAAAGCTCGTCTTAGCGAGGTTCTTTACAATCTTGCGGAGAGCATAAGGATATGTGCGCTTCTTCTCTCGCCCGTTATGCCGACAACTTGCGAAAAGATAATCAAGACGTTGGGCACCGACAAGACCGATTATGAGACAGTAAAAACATTCGGGCACATCGAAAACGGAACGACCGTAGGCGAGAGCGAGAATTTGTTCGCGCGAATCGATGCGGAAAAATTCTTTGAAGAGATGACGGCTGCCAAAGAAGAGAAAAAAGAACCGTCCGAGCCTGAGCTTCCGCAGATAACGATAGACGATTTTATGAAGATCGAGCTTCGTGTCGCAAAAATACTCGAATGTGAAAAAGTGGCGAAGAGCGACAAGCTTTACAAGTTAAAAATAACGCTCGGCAACGAGGAACGGCAAATAGTTTCCGGTATAGCAAAAACATATTCGCCGGAAGACCTTATAGGCAAAAAAGTTGCAGTTGTTAAAAACCTGGCGCCCGCAAAACTTCGCGGAGAAGAAAGCCGCGGAATGCTTTTGGCGTCTTCGCATAAAGATGAGGACGGAAACGATCTGATAAACGTTATATTCCTTGACGACAATGCGCAGGTCGGCGACAGAATAAGATAAGCATTTTTGACATTTACCGAGCAAAGCTACGAATATAATATACCGTAAAATACTTTGATGTATCGGTGGTATATGAAAAATAAATCTTTTTTTAACATTACCGAAACGGGAACGATTCCTGTTTCGGTAATAATTCCCGTTTTGGGTACGGCAGCGATACTTTTTGCTCCGAGTGCCGCTGTTTCGGCAGGAGCAAAAGCGCTTGATTTTTGTTTAAGCTCCGTAATACCGTCGCTGTTGCCGTTTTTGGTTTTTTCGTCGCTTATAGTCTCATGCGGCGTTGCGGATATGTGCGCGAAAGCCTTAAACGGAATAATGATGCCTCTGTTCGGAGTACCCGGAGAATGTGCGGCGGCGTTGATACTGGGGCTGCTTTCAGGTTTTCCGGTCGGCGCAAAAACTGCCGCAGACCTTTACAGCAACGGGGAATGTACACGACAACAAGCGGAAAGGCTGTTGTCGTTCTGCAACGGTGCAGGGCCTGCATTTGTTATAGGCACTGTCGGCGGAGTTTTGTGGAACGACACAAAGGTCGGAATTATCCTGTTTTCGGCGCAAACAGCGGCTCTTATACTGACGGGGATATTGTTCGGCAGGAAAAAAGACAGTGCCGTACACGCCCCTGTTCAAAAGGAAACATCATCGGTAAAACATTCCGGTTTTACATCGGCCCTCGTATCGGCTGTAATGTCTTCTGCCTTGACAGTGATATACATCAGCGCATTTATTATTTTCTTTGCGGTAATATCCGAAATTTTAACGTATTACGGAATAATACCGACGATATCGAACGTTATATCGAAAGTAACGCAGATCGACAGCGAGATCATCGAGACGTTTCTGTGCGGGTTTACGGAATTTTCGACAGGTATAAAAAAAGCGGCGGAATCAACGCAATCGAAAGCGATACTTGCGACCGTGACCTCCGCCATACTCGGTTGGTCGGGGCTTTCCGTCCATTGCCAAGTTGCGGCGACGGTGTTGCAGGCAGGTTTGTCGATAAAAAAATATATATTCGGCAAGATCATTTGCTGCATCGTTTCGGCTGCTTTAACATTTTTGATATACAGCATAGTTTACCGCTGAGCCTTTAACGCAAGATTATCCACGAATTTCAAGTCAACGAAAGGAAGTTTATTCAAATGTCACTCCGTCATCTTGTAGATTTTAACGAGCTTACCGTTTCCGAATGGAACGATATATACGCATTGGCGTCGGATATAAAAAAAGATCCGGAAAAATATTCCGAAGCTTGTAAAGGCAAAATACTTGCCACGCTTTTTTACGAGCCTTCGACGAGAACGATGCTTTCGTTTCAAACGGCAATGCTTCGTTTGGGAGGAAAAGTTATAGGTTTTGACAATCCGGCGAACTCGTCAGTTTCAAAGGGAGAAAATCTCAAGGACACGGTTACGATAATTTCGAGTTATGCAGATATAATAGCAATAAGAAGCCCGCAAGAGGGAGCTGCGCTCGCGGCATCGTTGTTTTCGTCAAGTCCGGTTATCAACGCAGGCGACGGAAGGCATCTGCACCCGACGCAGACTTTAACGGACCTGTTCACGATAAAGCAAAACAAAAACACGCTTTCGGGGCTTACAATAGGATTATGCGGCGATCTGAAAAACGGACGTACCGTACATTCTCTGCTCCGTGCGTTAAACGGTTTGGGAAAGAACACCTACTATCTCATATCGACAAGTTCGCTTTCGTTGCAAAAAAATATCACGGTGCTGTTAAAAGCCAACGGAAACACGGTATATGAAGTTTCCGCGCTCGAAGATTGTATAGACAAGCTTGATATTCTTTACATGACGAGGATACAAAAAGAGCGATTCGCATCCGAAGAAGAGTATAAAGAGCAAAGCGGACGGTATATTTTGGACAAAGCGAAAATGGATATCGCAAAAAAGGAAATGATCGTACTGCATCCGCTGCCGCGTGTTGACGAAATAACGGAGGAAGTCGATTACGATCCTCGCGCAATGTATTTTAAACAAGTACAAAACGGACTTTATGTTCGTATGGCGTTGATAATGAAAATGCTTGAAGCGCGACATGGAAAAGACGAGCCTGCGGATATCTCAAAATATATGTCCGCACCGAGGATACAGAAGTGTAAAAACCACGTATGTATAACAAAAACCGAGCACTATCTTCCCCTTTTGACGCATGAACAAGAGGACGGGAAAAAGACGTGTATGTTCTGCGACGGTGAAACGGAAGAATAACGAAGAAATCAAATTTTAATTTTACGGAGAACAAATGGAAAAAAGTCTTGCATCTGAAAAACGATATCTTGCATCGGTCGTAGACAAGATCGACCGAATGCAGACCGAGTTTGAACAAACATCTGTTGACATAAAAAACCAGATAGCCGAAATGAGAAGGCGAATGTGGGACGATCAAAAGCATGGGGAGTACAATTCTCACGATCTTTTTGAGCTTACCCAGATAACAATGACGGAGAATGCGGAAGTCAATCGTTATTACGACTTTCAAAAGCGTCTGAAAATGTTAAAAAAGATGAGAACTTCGCCTTATTTTGCGAGGTTGGATTTTACGGAAGACGGCTCGAAAGAAGAAGAGAGCATATATATCGGATATATATCTCTTATAGACGGCTCGGACGTTCTTGTTTGCGACTGGCGTGCAGACATCAGTTCAATGTATTACGATTCACCGCTCGGCAAGACATCGTACAAAACGCAATACGGCAACATCAATGTTGATCTGAAATTAAGACGGCAATTCAAGATAAAAGATTCAAAGCTTGAATTTATGTTTGACAGCGACATTGCAATAGACGACAGCGTTTTGCAGGAAGAGCTTGGAAAAACCGCGGATCTGAAGTTAAAAACGATCATTACGACGATCCAGAAAGAGCAAAACGAGATCATACGCGATCTTTCCGGCGATCTTTTACTTGTTCAGGGCGTTGCGGGAAGCGGCAAAACTTCAATAGCGCTGCACAGGCTCGCATATCTTCTTTACAAGCACAGAAATTCGCTTAATTCGGGAAATATAATTATTTTTTCTCCGAACGGAGTTTTCAGTTCGTACATTGCGGACGTTTTGCCGGAACTCGGAGAGGATAAAGTTGTTCAAACAGACTTTTACGATTTTTTTGACCGTTTGCTTTTCCCCGAAACGCCAGAAGACAAATTGAAAAAACAGATCGAGGACAAAGAAAACGAAGATGATGACGATGATTTCGGCGCTTCCGAATTGTACAAAACGGACCATGTGCCGACACGTGACGATCTGTTTTACAGAAATCTTACGGAGCAAAACGAAGCGGTACGAAAATCGGACAGCAGATTTTATTCGATAAAGATGAAAGGCTCGAATGATTTTTCGACGTTCCTTGAACAGTATCTCGAAAAATCAATAAGCGAAGCATCTTTTCATGATATAACATTTCTGGGTGAAACGATACTTTCCGAAAGCGACCTGAGAAAAGCGTTTTACGAAGATTTTAAGATCTACAACTGCGAAGTAAGAAAAAACAAGATACTCGGAAAGACGTTGGACGGCATAGAAAACGACAACGGATTTAAAGAAAGAAAGCTTGCGGAATTTGTCTCGAAATTCAAAAAACAGGCGGCACTTGCTGCTCAGCAGTTTTCCGATGATGAGATAAACGACGAAAAACTTCGTTTTTGGTCGGCAAACATCACACGCTTGACCGACGAGATAAACGGAATGTTTTCCGTTAACGCAATGCAGATATATCTTAATGCGCTCAAAGAATACTCACAAGACGAATATCGCAAGACTATCGAATTGTATAACACGGGACATCTGAATTTTGAAGATATGCTTTGCATTGTATACGTAAGCATTCTTTCGGGAAAGATACCGCAACAATTCAAAATAAATCAAATCGTTGTCGACGAAGCGCAAGATTATCCTCCGATAGTATATAAGATCCTCGCAAAGCTTTGCCACGGTGCAAAATTCACGATCCTCGGAGATGTTAATCAAGCACTTATGCCGCACATAGAATCGATAGCGGAAATAAAAAATTACATTCCGGCAAAAAATGTCAGAATGTTTGACCTGAAAAAAAGTTATCGTTCGACGGTGGAAATAAACAATTTTATAAACCGTTTCAAGAAAGCACCGATAGAAACGGAGTATCTTAACAGGCACGGCGAAGAGCCGCAGATCGTAAAAGTACGAGATATTGCGTCGGCGATGTCCGAAGAGATAACAAAACTCAGAAGCAACGGATTTTTCTCGAATGCGGTCATATGCCGAGACGAAGAACACGCAACCGAAATATACAAGATGTTGACCGATCGCGGCATAGACGCAAAATATATAACCAACAATTCCGTGATCATACCGGGGCAAACGTACGTATTGCCGATATATTTAACAAAGGGTCTGGAGTTTGACGGTGTGATAATCCCCGATAAAAACGAATTTGCAAACAGCAGCGAAGAAAAGCAGCTTTTATATGTTGCCTGCTCAAGAGCGCTGCACAGATTGACTGTTTTTGAAATCGAATAACCAAAGAGGAGCTGTATAAGTGCATTTGCTTTTACCGCTCCTTTTTTGTTTAACAACACTGCCGTGAATCGTTAAACAGGGATATTGATATCGCAAGCACAGACGGGAATCGTTAAACAAAAATATTGATATCTAAGCACGGACGGGAATCGTTAAACGGAGATATTGATATCTTAGCACAGGCGGAAATCGTTAAACGGAGATATTGATATCTTAGCACAGGCGGAAATCGTTAAACGGAGATATTGATATCTTAGCACAGGCGGGAATAGTTAAACAGGGATATTGTAAAAAGGAGATGTGTTCGGTACGACAAACGGAAGAAAATGAGTGAATTTAGGCACAATTTACATAAAATCGTTTTTTTAAGCCAGATTTTTGTTAAATCTGCCTATTGACAAACGCAAATACGTGTGATATACTTTAATTGGACAAAAGAGATGGAGACGTAACCGATCGTAGCTGTCGAGCATTTTCGAGAAGCAGAGACGGTACAGATCCAAATTAACTCGGAAAGTGAGGGATTAGACCCATGCACGATGAAACCATACCGTTTCCGAGGGATCTTTTCTCTCAATACAGCTCATATTCAAAAGAGATCTGACGGAGAAAAGGTCCTTCGGGAAACGGAAGCGTATCCCCTATAGCAAAGAATGTTAGTTATTGTTTAATGCAATATGCATATACGATGTATTCGCAATGTCTTTTAAATCGTCGTTTTGTAAAACTCCGGTCTCGTACAATACGAGAGTATAATAAATCGGGAAACGATTACGAACAAAAAGTTTTTGTCGAACATATATATCTCTGCATATATATATGTTAACAGAAGGAGATATTTAAACTATAAATCTGCCGGTCACATACAGATGTTGATGTATTCCGCCGGATCCCTCTGTTTCGGTAAAAACAAAGCGGTTTATCACAGGTATGCGAATGGACAATTTGATTTATATAGATTGTTTTTTGTTTAACCCTATAAACGTAAATGTGTTTTTGCTATCCCAGAAGAATTTGAATTTACGATAAAATTACTACAGACGACTATGTTGTAATTCTTTTGAAAGTTTCATAATAAAAATCCTTTCCATATAATGTTGAAATTTGCTTATTGATGAAAAAAAAGTTGTAAATAAAAACAAACGCGATACGCAAAAGCGTATCGCGTTTGTTTTTATTGTTTGAATAATAAATTTGTGCTTGAATAGCAAGTTTATTGTTTGAATAGTGAGCTTATATTTGAATAGTGAAATATCTCGGCATTGTAACGATGCTGCGTATAAGCATGAAAATCGCATTCAAAACCCTTATGCAAAAAACCGAGTTTTTGAAGAAAGAGCATTTGTTGTTTGCCCTCGATATTGACGACTATAGTTTATATTGAATAGTGAGTTTATATTTGAATGGTGAGTTTATATTTGAACGGTAAGTTTATTGTTTGAACAATAAGATTATGTTATCGTCAACAATACGACGTGATCATACGGGATTATAAAAGGCAAATGACGGCGAGAATTGCGAGGAACGAAAAATTCACGGCTGTAAATTTAACAATATAGTTTTGTGCCTGCCCCGGATTGTGGTGCAAATATTCCTTAAAAGTTATAAGGCTTGCAAGCGACGCTATCAAGGTACCCGTACCGCCTATGTTAACACCGATAAGTAGGTCCGCATAATTCGATGTAAATCTTGAAAGCAGAACTGCGGACGGCACATTGCTTATGACTTGGCAAGATGCGATACTGAAAAGAAGAGTGTTCTTTGAAAGCAGGAATGAAAAGAGAGTGTTTACGGCAGGGATCCGCGCCATGTTGCCCGCAAAGATAAAGAAGAACACGAATGTCAGCAACAGCGGATAATCGACATTTGCGAGAGCTTTTCTGTCCATTAACAAAAGGCTTATCAATATTATAACAAGACCTGCAAGATACGGAATAACGTTAAAAACGATCGCGATCGAAAGGACGAAAAGAACGATATAGATCGCCGTTCTGCCGACGGGGAGCTTGTTTTCCGTATTTTCGGAAAGCTCGATCTTCTCTTTTTTAAAGAAAAAGCAACAACCGAGAATAAGGATCGATGCGGCGATGAACGGTTTAAGCATTATAAGCATAAATTCCGATGTCGGGATTGAAAAATACGTATAAAGATAGAGATTTTGCGGATTACCGAACGGAGTGAGCATACCGCCGAGGTTTGCGGCAATATTTTGCAATATAAAAACAAAGGCCATGTGTTTTTCGTTCCCCGTAGATGTTAAAACGATACATCCGAGAGGAAGAAATGTTATGAGCGCCATATCGTTGGCGATCAACATAGAACCGAAGTATGTGATAAACACGATCGAAATAACTGCGGCACGCAGATTTCCCGACGCTTTAACGATACGTTTTGCAATGGTCGTGAAAAACTTTATATTTTTAAGTGCGCAAACAACGGCAAGCGTACAAAAAAGGCACGTTATGGTCTTAAAATCGATATACGCAAGATACTGACTGTCGGGCGGAACAAAAAGAGCAGTCACCGTTGCGGCAAGGAATGCGACCGCAAGAACAAAGTTGTTTTTGATAAAATTTGTTGCCGTATGTACAAAAGAATTGACCGAAGGTAATTTTAAAGGTTTTACAGTATTCATAAATCCACCGTTCCGAAATTTTCGCTCACCGCAAGATTATATCTCATTCGCTGCTGAAAATCAACGACGAATTTATGAATATACGTTGACAATTTATGTATTAACAGTCATCCTCAAGCCAAACAAAAACGAACGTAAAACAAACAAAAAATTTTCGTATCCTCTATTGACTTTTCAAGCGTAATATCGTATAATACCGCCGAATTAGCGGCGGCCAACTCGGCGGTTGAACAAGGAGAGGTTTGCGTAAAAATTCAACGATTCAAAAACAGAACGATCATCTGTTGCACGCTAAATTGCCATAAAAACAAGCTCGGACTTGTTTTGTCGCAATCGTTTTTCACACACATTTGTCGCATACGTTTTCGTACACGACAAGCAATTTCATCGACGACTTATTCTGCCGCCATGGCAGAGGAAAGGAGATTAACATGAACGGATATTGCAAACTCAGTTCGACATTTATTATTTCGGCGACGCTGTTGTTTTGCGTAAACAGACTGTATGAGGCGATAACATCTGCGGAACTTACGACGACATACTATTTATCGGTCGCAGAAAAACTGACGTACGCTGCAAGCTTCGGATTTTTTGCAGTCGGCGCGGTCTTTCTGTGTTTGGCGTTAAAAGAAAACGTAAAAAAGTGATTTTAACGAAAGATACGCCCGTCGGATAATAAGTCCTTCGGGCGTATTGATAATGTGCGCAGCACAACCGATTTATTTTCGGTTTTTGAGTAAAGGTCCAAGCTCAAGGATCTCCACCTGTCCCATTAAAATCTCCGCATATTGAACAGACAGGTATTTAACGCAACCGTCGTCATTTTCTTCAACACGAAATATATTTGGATATATTTCCTTTATAACGGCAGGTCTGTCCTGCTCAGGTGATCTTGAGTGGGACGTTTTGATCCTGATATGGATATGAGGATCGGTCCGGTAGATCTCTTGGATCCGATTTTTGATATAATCTACACTGTTCATCTGTTATCCCCCAAAATACTCGTCGGTATCGGTACTGTCGTTAAGTTGTTTTTTAACATGAACGACGACGGACGCATCGGCCTGCTCTTCGATACTTATTATCTGATAACGGGTCCGATTTTTTTCGAGAGATGCTTTATACTTTTCGACCTCTTCGCGATTATATCTGAGTTGAGTTTCTTTACTCAAACCGCAATTTTCTTTTTGCAGAAAAACAAGAGTTTGAAGTATACAGCCTGCTTTTACACGTTTCATCGCACTATCCTCCTATTCTTTGATCATGATACAGAGAGGATCGAGCGAAACACATAGTTTAAACGTATCCGTCTGCGTGAATACGAATAGGCTGCGTCTCTCTCTTGGTAGGTTTTCTACAATATAATTATAATATTTTTTCGTGCCATTTTCAAGCAAAAAAAGTAGATTTTTTTTTGAAAAATTTTAGTATTACAGCCCTTGACGATATTGTATGCGACATATTTTCGACATTCGGGATCGGAGCTTGACAAATACCCCTATGGGGTATATAATATATATCAGAGATCGAGAAACGGAGGTATACCGAAACGATATCATGGAATGCAGATGCGGAGAGAAGAAGTGCTGCAATTGTTCATATAAAAAAAAGCCGAGAAGTGCGGATACGAACAAGTTGTTGAAAAACAGGTTAAACAGAATATCCGGTCAGATCGGAGGAATAATGAATATGATCGACGACGGGCGTTATTGCGGAGATATTTTGACGCAGGTAGCGGCTGTTGAAAGCGCACTTGAGAGTTTTGCGTACGTTATTTTAAAAGAACATATGCAAACGTGTGTTGCCGATAAGATAAAGGACGGCGACACGGAGATCATAGAAGAAACTTTGGAGCTTATGAGAAAGTTAAAATAATATGGAAACGAAAAAATACAAAGTAACGGGAATGACGTGTGCCGCGTGCTCGGCTCATGTTGAAAAAGCGACAAAAAAAGTCAAAGGTGTTAAAGAAGTCAGTGTAAGTTTACTGACAAATTCAATGACCGTATGCGGAGACGGGATAGACGACGAAGAACTGTGTTCGGCTGTAAAAGCTGCGGGATACGGTGCAGAATCCGAATCGAAAACGAATAAAAAAACGTCGGAAGATGCTGTTGAAGACCGTGAAACGTCGAAGATTGTAAGGCGGCTCATTGCTTCGCTGATATTGCTTGTACCGTTGATGTACATTTCGATGGGGCATATGATAGGTCTTCCCCTACCCTCGTTTTTGAGCGGAAATCCGACAGCTGCGGCGCTTTGCGAAATGATACTTGCGGCAGCTGTAATGGTCGTAAATCAGAAATTTTTCATCAACGGATTTAAAGGTGCGATACATCTTTCCCCGAACATGGACACACTTGTCGCATTGGGAAGCAGTGCGGCGTTCGTATACAGCACCGCAGTCCTTTTTGTTATGACCGGCAGCTCCGAGCAGGTTGCGCACGAATTGTTACACGGATTATATTACGAATCGGCGGCAATGATATTAGCGCTTATAACAGTCGGCAAAATGCTCGAATCCCGAAGCAAAGGCAAAACGACCGATGCGATAAAAAGTTTAATGGATTTGTCGCCAAAGACAGCTCGTGTGATACGTGACGGAAAAGAGATCGAGATATCGGCAGACGAAATCGTTGTGGGCGATCTGTTCGCGGTGCGTCCGGGAGAGAGTATACCCATAGACGGGGTCGTTACAGAGGGTGAAAGTGCGGTCAACGAAGCGATGCTCACGGGCGAGAGCCTGCCTGTAGACAAATCCGCAGGCAGCAAAGTAAGTGCGGCAACAATAAACCAAAACGGATTTTTGGTATGTAAAGCCACACGTATCGGTGCAGACACAACGTTAAGCCAAATAATAGAGCTTGTTGAAAACGCAGCCGCAACAAAAGCACCCGTTTCTAAGCTTGCGGATAAAGTATCTGGAATATTTGTTCCGACGGTAATCGCAATAGCGTTAATAACGCTTACGATATGGCTTGCGGTCGGTCAAACGTTCGGTTTTGCGCTTGCAAGAGCTATCAGTGTGTTGGTAATAAGCTGTCCGTGTGCTTTGGGGCTTGCAACTCCCGTAGCGGTAATGGTCGGAAGCGGAGTAGGCGCAAAGCACGGAATTTTGTTTAAAACAGCTGCGGCGCTTGAGGCCGCAGGAAAAACACGTATTGCGGTGTTCGACAAGACGGGAACACTCACCGAAGGAAAGCCCGAAGTGACGGATATTATTTCGATATCGTTAACAGACGACGAATTGATCAAAACGGCTGCCGCGCTCGAATCGAAAAGCGAGCACCCGATTGCGAAGGCTATCGTTCGGCACGCGGAGCAGATCGGTGTTAATGCATACGAAGCGGACGATTTCAAAGCGATGCCAGGTCACGGTATTGCGGGAGATGTTAACGGCAAACGTGTTATATGCGGCAATGCGGCACTGATGAAAGAAAACGGAGTGGACTGCTCTTCCGTTGAAAGCGACGCAAGGCTCATTGCGCAAACGGGAAAAACGCCGATATATTTTTCTTCCGACGGAAAGCTCCTCGGTTTGATTGCCGTTGCCGACAAGATAAAGTCGGACAGCAAAGCAGCCGTAAAAGAGCTTAAAGAGCTTGGAATAACGACCGTTATGTTAACAGGCGACAACAAAGCCACCGCAAAAGCAACTGCCGAAGCGATAGGTATCGATCATGCGGTTGCGGAGGTATTACCCGACGAAAAAGAGGCTGTAATCGGCAATCTTACGGCGTACGGCAAAGTAGCGATGGTTGGCGACGGAATAAACGATGCGCCTGCGTTAACACGTGCAGACGTAGGTATTGCGGTCGGTGCAGGTACGGACATCGCGACAGACGCTGCGGACATTGTGTTAATGAAAGCAGGCATAGGCGATGTTCCCGCAGCGATAAGACTGTCGAGACAGGTGTTAAAAAACATCAAAGAGAATCTGTTTTGGGCATTCTTTTACAACATTCTCTGCATACCGCTTGCGGCAGGCGTATTTATAGCGTCGGCAGGGCTTGAGCTTGATCCGATGTTCGGAGCCGCTGCGATGAGCTTGTCGAGCTTGTTTGTTGTAAGCAATGCGCTCAGGCTAAATCTTTTCGACATAAAAAAACACAAGCCCACTATGCATAAAAAAGCCGTAGGCATTCCCGAAATCGGCGACAATGTGTTCGGCAATAAAAATATAAAAACACAAACGGAGGAATCACAAATGACGAAAACTGTTTATATTAACGGTATGATGTGCGAAAAATGCACGGCACACGTCAAAAAAGCACTTAACGCAGTAGACGGCGTTACCGATACGACCGTTGATCTGAACGGCAAAAAAGCTGTTGTAACACTTTCAAAAGATGTTGACAATGCGCTGCTTAAAGCGGCTGTCGACGAAGAAGGCTACACAACAGTAAAAATCGAAGGCTAAAAAAATTGTCGGATCGTAAAAGCGGTCCGACAATTTTTATATGCAGCGCAAAGATACATCCCGACTTTTGAGGAATGGATAAGAAAGGTGTTACGATATATCGATGAACCGACATGATTTTATTGTAAATATCACACTAAAATGAGTTTTTGTGTGAATTATTTTTGTGAATTTTACCGTATTGACAATTTGTATTACATGTGATACAATATTCATATAGAGAACAATCGAATAAAAGGCAAGTATGCGAGGGATCGTTATGAGAAAAAATCTTAAAGATGTTTATTCATATTTATCGGTCAAGCCCGAAAAAATGATATTTTTAAGGGCATACTTGTTTTGCGCTTTAATACGATCGTTCTCACCGAGATATAACGATGTCAGTCAAAGCTTTGAGGACATATTTGTGTCCTGCTGCTGTAAAGACAGTTGGTTAATATTCGGTAAAATACTAAAACGCATATCTGAGCCGAAGAGCGTAATTATGCCCATATTGGGGTAAGAACGTTTTTCGGCTCTGTTTTTACCTTAAATGTTTTGAATTTAAATCGGGAAAACTCGCTGCTTTGCTCGCAAACAGCAGAGCTTGCAAACGATTTCAACTCAAGCAAGCTGTCTTCGTTTCTTAGACAGCGGATTTCAGACAAATATTCAGTGATGATTCATCCCCTTACCGAATACTTGCCACGTTAAATATAATGGGTCAAGCCCCTTATTGAATTTACGATCATATCTTCAGACCTTAAGGGAGGGATTAAACGATGAGGAAAACACTTTCAGCGATCTTTGTGATTGCGTTTATTTTAACAATTTGCGTTCTTTCGACTTTTGCGACATTATCTTACCGTGTAAGTGTTATTTACTACCCGCCCAACGATGTTAAAGTAGAATCGAAAATAGATGTACAAGGCGGAGATACGCCCTACTACATGGAAGTTTGGATAAGAAGTGACAATACAACCGATGAGGAGAAATTCAACTGTGGGATTGTAACCGGAGGAGATGCATCTTTAACTTCGGGAATCATTACGATCTCTTATCCTGGCGCAACAATTCCTCTTGTAGAATACGGAGGAGAAGCAAGAGAACTTACACAAATAGACTGATGCTCAATATTAGGTATTCCCCTTATCGGGGAATACCTAATATAATAAAGGAGGGATAATACGATATGAAATACTTCTTTTCGGATATATGGCAAAGCATACGCAACCGACCTCTTTTTTCGCTGCTGCTGTTTTTACAACTTACCGTAACGTGTATAATTCTGCATATGAGCATAGGTGAAATGCTTGTTATTTCGGAAAAGGCAAACACCGCAAAAATCAATTGGGGTGACAATGATTACGCATCTATTACTCCCGATCGGGGAAAATTGGGAGACAGCGTTTATACCGAATTTTTCTCAGCCCGCAATCCCCAATTTTATACCGACAGTGAAGAAGAATATCTTGAATACATCGAGCTTTACAAAAATTTCGAAAAATTCTATAACGAAGTTTCGCAGATAGACGGGCTTACTATCATCGTAAGATGCCCGACATATCATACACTCATAACCGACCCTGCGGATGTTGAAGGAAAGGAAATAGACGACGATATTAATATATTAACAGCTAACCTCGAATACGTAAACGGGAATATGATCCCGCAGTTCAATTCGTATTTTGTAGGCAAAGATCATCTCGAATTTTATGATATAAAGCTCTCGGAAGGACGGTATTTCAGCGAAGAGAGTTATACAAGCTATGAAAACGGAACGGAAATACTGCTCGGTTCGGATTTTAAAGGTACATATAATATCGGCGACGAGCTATATTTTGCATATATGGTCGGTCCAAGCGTAATTTTTAAACTCACAAAGGCGACCGTATGCGGCTTTATAGAAAAGGACCAGTACTTTACCTCTATCGGAAAAGGAAGCACGATATTATGTTACAACGACGCTGCGCTGATCCCTTACCTTGACGCAAGTTTAGACGAGTATCTTGAAAATTTCGACTCTCTTCTCGGAATATTCCCCAAAAGAATATACGGAGCAAGCTATATTTTCGAAGGCGGAACATACGATACAATACAGCCGCAGATACTGCAGATCGCAGAAAAATACGGGCTTTCCGACTACATAAAAATAACAAAATCAAAAGTCGAAAGAGTTCTTTCGAGCAATTATCAGGACAGATACAATGTCAGTCTGTCGTTCATGATAATTTCCGTTGTTCTTTCTGTTTTATCCGTTGTTTTCATAATGCTTTACAGCATTGAAAACGAAGTAAAACAAAACGCCATACGTATGCTTGTCGGGCAAACGCAGGGACAGATCATATTACGCTCTGTCTTTACAACGGCAATATATTTTATCGTTACATGGTTTGTCGCAACTAACCTGTATGTGATATACGAAACACTCTATTTGGGCGGCAGCGGACTTAATTACACAAGCGAAAACAACAAATATCTGTTTACGGGTATTATAATGCTCGGTATGTTTATTATAAGCACGATCGCCGTTTGTATAAGCATAAAAATCAAGTTCAGAACATTAAGTGTTTCAATGCTCATTCGAGGAAACGATGTTAAACAAACGGGAAAATTTGCAATTTATAGGCTTATGCTTGCCATAACCTTTATTTTCCAAAGCATATTTATTATGTTTATTGCCGGCTTTGCCATTTCTCTCGAAAAGATCGATATGTATTATCTCGGCTACAACAGCGAATACGTTCGTGCCGCAAATGTAAGCTTTGACGACGCTTCAACAGCCCCGAATATTTCCATTAAATTTAAACAACTCGGCGATGATATTCTTATAAACAAATATATAAGCATGGAATACGTAGGAACGGACTATATTGTTGTTCGTGCAATATACTTAAATGGTGACGCTCCGCGGCTTGATATGCAAAAAGGCAGATTTTTTACCGACGAAGAGATGTTAAGCGATAAAAAATTAGCTGTCGTGGGTCCTGAAATATACGAGAAATACGTAACCGTCGGTGAAGACGGAAAAGAATATTTTACGTGCGACAATTTATCTGCAACGTTTGAAGTTATAGGTGTGTTCGGCAAAGAAGGCTCTGTAAGCAATATGGACCTGCACGTATTTGTTCCCATGGGGTTTGCGACCAAAAACTTCAGTGTAGCAGGCAGTTATACGCTTGACGCAAAAAGCGAAGACCTCCTCCCCGCTCTCGAAGCAAACTTCACCGCACAACTGGAAGATAAAGCAAATGTGTATATATACCTAAAACCGCCGACCGTTACCGTTTCGACAACGGTATATACGATGATCTTGATGTTCATTCTTACGGTAATTAACTCGATCGTTTTCAGTTCATATTACCTTTTGAAGCAAAAACATATTCTTTCGGTCAAAAAGTTTTTGGGATATTCAAAAAAGCTTATTCTTGCGGATACCTTCCTGTATTTTCTCGTGCTCGTTGTTATTAGCTTTGTTGTGGGTAATTTAACAATGAGCGTGCTTAGCCAAACCGTTCTTTCGCAAATAGAGCTTTTCGATCTTTACGTTCTCGACATTCGCGCCCTCGGCTTATCGCTGATAGGCACTGCAATACTGGCTTTGATATTCTCGATAATCGCCGTTAACCAAACATATTCAAAAGATACGTCTCAACTTTTGAGGAATGGGTAAAAATAAGCCTTACGGTATGAAAATTTTACCGTAAGGCTTTTATTTTTAATCGCAATATCTGATATACACGTCACGAGCGGCATCTTTCAGTGCGTTTACAAGTTCGGGCGGTTCAATGGCACGAACGGTCGCGCTGTTAAGAAAAAGCCATGACACGAGGCGTTCGGATATCTCCGTTTCAAAAGAAGCCGAGTACAAGCCGCTTGCGATACCGCCGTACGGGGCGACCTCTACTGTTTTTCCGAATGTGCCGACGACCGTATTTATCATATCCTCATTGCAACAAAGAACGACCTTAACCGAATCCGGCGAATACGAATCGAACAGACCTCTGGAATAGCACATGAGGTCAAATTCCATATCGCCGACAAATTCGCGAACGTCTGTTGCTTGTTGAGGCAGGATCGAAACAGACTCCATTCTGTCGATATAAAAATGGTTAAGGCCCTCAAGCTCCGGGCAGCCTGCGATAAGCATCATAGACCCTCTTTGGCAAATAACGATATACGGGCTTGCGGTGTGGGTATTTTTTTTTGTTCGATGCCCGACAGACACGCCGTCGTAATACACAAAAGAAATTTGTTTTTTTTCGGCGATCGCGGAATGGACGGTATTGAGATTCTTTGTAAAAATTTCAGGTTGGCGAAGTTCTCTGTTTACGGTGTAAACCCTGCGCCTGATACGAAGTTTTTCGGGGTCCGACACTATTAAGACGAGTTTTTTTCTAAGCTCGTCGCAGCGTTTTCCGCTTAAAAATTCTGCCGAATGAATAGCGTCCCAAAGCTCGGTAATATCAGTTTCGGTCAAGACCTTATCCTTGATATAATACCCGACCGTTTTGGATTTTACGGTTTGAACATCTATTCCGAATTCGCGAAGCGCCGCGATATCGGAATAGACGGACTTACGTTCGGCTGAAATATTCTTTTTTGCAAGCTCCGAAATTATCGTTTCGATCGAGATCGGATTTTCGGCATCTGCTTTTTTGTAAAGCAATTGCAGTAAATAAAGGATCTTTAATTTTCTGCCGTTCGCGGTCATAATAGCTCCGGTTTAAACATAATAAAATTACTGTTTGTTATCGTCGAGGACCTTATCTCCGTAAAGATTGAAACGGAAAAGAAGGCTGTCGTCTTCGGTATTTTCGCAAACAATTTTTGCTTCGGCGATTTTGCCGCCTTCGATAAGACTTGTAAGACCTATAACCTGGCAAAGCTTGCTTTTAAGATTAAGTCTGTCACCTTCTGCGGTTACAAGAAAGACATCGCCTTTACACTGGTCGATAGCTTCCATAAATTTTTTGAAATCAATATTGTGCATATTAAGTGCGCTCATAATAATTCTCCTTTTTTATAGTTAATATATATAAATCAAAATAAACAACTTTTAATAACATTCGAACTGTCGGTACCGTTTTTAAAGCGAACCAAGCCATAAACGGCGGCAAGCTCCTTTTAAATATACGGTCGGATTATACATTTTTGTATAAATCGGTAATGTTATAAAACTTTACAAGTTGAAAACTCTGTTGAAACCTAAGAAAAAGCTCATGCTTTCGGCTTTTGCGAAAAATGTGGATTCTGTGGATAATCGACAGCGATTTTCATCAACATTTTTGATCCGCGAAAAAACGTGAAGAATACAATGTTTTCGGCGTTGCCTGTGGAAAACCCTGTTTATACGTTTTATAACTTGCGTTTTGTATATACAAAACTGTGGAAAACCCTGTGGAAAACGTGGAAAACCCCTGAATTAACGGTGATCGGGCGCCCGTGGAAAGAATTTTCATAAAAAAATCAAGGTCCGCATAAAAGCCCTGTTCTACCGCTTTTTTACATTTTACAACAAATTAATGAGTATTCATTTTGTAATGGTTATAAACAGTCGGCGTTATTTTTCTAACCGAGAAGCAAAGCTGTTTATTTGATTTTTTTCATTTGTTTGATGAACCTGCGTTCATTGACCGATTTTTCTCTTCCGTGACGGTGTATCGGTTTACCGTGTTTTGTTTCAACGACCGGCTTGCGTTTCTTTTCCGGTGCAGTATACGGAAGACCTATGCTTTTGAGCAGTTTTTCTTTTTCGACTTCGGACATGGGGCGATACTCGCCCGGTTTAAGTCTGCCGATCATAATATCGCCTATAGCGATACGTTTAAGAAGCATGACCTCAAGACCGACGGCTTCGCACATACGGCGGATCTGACGGTTTTTTCCTTCGCTGATAGTCATGTGAAGGACCGTTTTTACGATTTTGATATTGTCTGCAACGTAAAGATCGGAATCGTCGTTTTCGCCTTTTTCGGACGCTTGCGAATGAATAACAACGATGGCGGGCTTGGTCATACCGTCTTCGAGCTGAACGCCGTTTCTGAGTTTTTCAAGCTGAGAATCGGAAACATCGCCTCTGACGGTTACACGGTATGTTTTGTTAACATGATAGCGAGGATGCGTTAAACGAAGAGCCGCCTCGCCGTCGTCCGTTAAAATAAGAATGCCCTCACTGTCGCGGTCGAGACGGCCGACAGGATAAACTCTGCCCTTGATTTTTTTGATAAAATCGGCAACGATGGCTCTTTTTTCGTATTCGGACTCACGTTTCATCGAGGTTATAACGCCGCGCGGCTTGTAAAAAATAAAGTACTGCTTTTCGCACGCTTTTATATATATGCGTTTTCCCGAATAAAATACACGATCGTTATCCGGATCGACGTCCATACCTATTTCCGCAGGGACACCGTTGACGGTTATTTTACCGCTTAAAACAAGCTCTTCCGCTGCGCGTCGCGAGCATATACCGCAAGCGGCAATAAATTTTTGTATTCTCATAAAATCTCCGTTAATTACAAGAAGAACACAAAGGTAGCACAGAATGTTTTCCCTTTGTGTTCTTAACGACAGTTTCTATTAAAGAGCCTTCTTTGCGGTTTCAACAAGTGCAGCGAATGCAGCCTTATCGGAAACAGCAAGCTCGGCGAGCATTTTTCTGTTGAGAGCAACACCGCTCTTTTTAAGTCCGTTCATAAATTTGGAATAGTTGATGCCGTTTGCTTTTGCTTCAGCATTGATTCTTGTGATCCAAAGAGAACGGAAATCTCTCTTTTTAAGTTTTCTGCCGGTATAAGCGTATACAAGGGATTTCATGACCGCTTCGTTTGCGGTTCTGAAAAGTTTGGATTTACCACCGAAATAACCCTTAGCGAGCTTCAGTATCTTTTTATGTCTTTTATGCGTCATAAGGGCGCCTTTAACTCTTGCCATTTAATTTTCCTCCAATTAGTAAAAAGTTTTTTGCCACGATCACTGAAACAACGCTTAATACGGAAGCAGTTTTTTGATGGTGGGAGCGTTTGCGGGACTTGCGTAGGTACCTTTACGGAGGCCCCTCTTGTATTTAGTCGTCTTTTTGGTAAGTATATGACGTCTGTTAGCGTGATTGATTTTTACTTTGCCGCTTTTAAGAACGGTGAAGCGCTTAGCCGCACCTCTATGCGACTTAAGTTTGATCTTATTTGCCATTTTTTTGTTCTCCTTTATGTGAAATAATAAAAAGCTTACTTAGAGGCTTTGGGGGCGATTACCATTATCATATTACGACCGTCGAGTTTTGCCGGTTTTTCGATAACGCCCAAATCTCCGCATCCACGCGCAAAACGAGCCATAAGCTCTGTGCCCCATTCGGGATGAAGGATCTCCCTGCTCTTAAAACGGAGTGCAACCTTTACTTTATCGCCGTCATTAAGAAAACGAATAGCGTGGTTGAGTTTTGTGTTCAAGTCGTGGTCGGCGATCTTGATAGTCAGTTGGACTTCTTTGACAGAAACTGTTTTTTGGCTTTTTTTCTGCTCTTTGGCTTTTTTTGCCTGTTCAAAACAATATTTGCTGTAGTCCATAAGCTTGCAAACAGGCGGAGTTGCCTGCGGAGCTATTTTAACCAGGTCCAAACCTTTTTGAATTGCCATTTTCTGAGCATCTTTGGCAGAGAAAATACCCATTTGCTCGCCGTCGGAACCAACCAGACGAACTTGAGCGTCACGAATATCTTCGTTTATCTGCATAGTTTTCGCGTTGATAAAGGATCCCCCCATAAATAATTTATATTTTCTTTCTTAAAAAAACAACGGCAGACAGAATCTGTCCGCCGTAAATCAAACGAAATCATTTGATACGATATTGACCCGCCGATAAGGATCGGACAAGGTGAGACAGAGTCTTCTTTGTTGTACCGATGTATTATATCACATCTTCGCTTGTTTGTCAAGACGTTTATCTTGTAAAATTTCGGTGAACTTTTGGCTCGGTTTAAATATCAACACGGACATAACGTTAAGCTCCGGATCGCGATAAACGATATTAAGTCCGTCGGTGCCGAGCATATTGCCGTTACATCGCATTATGTTTTTAACACCGTGATCTTTTTTCAGCACGGAAATGTTCTCATTTTCACACAAGCAGACGATATCGCAGATACGTAAGGCGCAAATTATAAAATCTTTGGAGCCTATTTTAAGTTTGACGGAGACCGTCTCATCGTCGATGATGTAAGTATATTCGTAAAAGCCACGTCTGACCAACGAAAGCACGACAAATCCGCCCGCGACCAATACGAGCAGTTCGTATATACCGGAAAAACTCGTCCAATTAAGCCACGTGGGAAGCGAAAGCAAGCAGAACGCGACTGCTATAACAGCAAACAAAAGCAAATAGCTGATTTTTTTACACGGAAGAACTTCTTGATACATTATTTTACAAATTCACCTATTTCTATTTCGTCCAATGCCGAATAGTCCTTTATTCGATTGCCGGACAGATCGAGATATTCGAGTTCCGTAAACAGCTCTGCGAGCTTGTCGATTTTTTTGATATAATTATCGCTCAGATCCAAAGAGCCGTTCGTCATCACTATATTGAGGTCGTCGATAACATATATTCTCGACGAAGAAAGGTCGAGATATTTTAAAGCCGAAAGAGATGTTCCGAACTCGAGAGCTTCAAAATCGTTATCGGACAAATCGAGATATTCGAGCGACGGAAGATCGTTTATCATGTTAACATATTCGACATCGGCGTTTGTCAACGTCAATTTTTTAAGAGCCGGCAGATTATGAACGACCGGAGAAGTGATGTTGACCTTGTTGATATACATTTCCGTCAACGACGGGAGATCTGTTATAAGAGAAATATCCGTCACGGAACGGCAACCGTTTATTTCTATATATTCGAGTTTGGGAAGATTTTTTATCGAGGGCTGTATTATCGGAGAAGAAAGGATCCGAAGACTGCGAAGCTCGGTCAAATTTTCGAACACGGACCATTCGCTTTGTTGCAAGCCGATCAAAGTCAATTCTTCAACAGAAGAAAGAGACGACAACGCCGATATGTTTTCAACAAGATTGAGCTTTATCGTAAGCTTTTTCAAGTTCGGAAGATCGGCAAATCCGT
Source organism: uncultured Oscillospiraceae bacterium (assembly GCA_964448355.1). Taxonomy (GTDB): domain Bacteria; phylum Bacillota; class Clostridia; order Oscillospirales; family UBA644; genus HGM12619. The sequence continues at coordinate 22,966 of CAYUWC010000006.1, forward strand.
CGATATTTTCGATAACGGTAGCGGAAAGATCGAGCTGCGAAAGGGAAACGGCGTCCGAAATATTTTCGATGCTTGCAAGCGGACAGTCCGACGCATCGAGAAAAGAAAGTTTTGAGAGAGACGAAAGATCCAAAGATGTTATTTCATTATCGGAAACATCAAGCGTTTTAAGATTTTTAAAGCTTGACAAAAATGAGGCGTTCGACAGCATATTATCCGAGACATCCAGAGCAGACAGCCATTCCGCGCCCGAAACAACAAATGACGAAAGGGAATTTGAGCTGACGTCTATTTTGCCGAGTGACGGATATTCGGCGTTCATATACAAAGCCGTAAGATCATTATCCGAAAGATTCAACGACATAAGCGACGGCATTTGACCGAATACGGCAACAGTCGCATCGTTTTTAGAAAGATTGAGCGAAGTCAAATTCGGAAGAGACATCACTGCGGAAAAGTCCGAAATGTTATTATCCGACAAGTCGAGAGTTACGAGACGATCAAGCGTTTCGACAAAAGAAATATCAGTCAAACCGCAGTTTGAGAGTGTTAAAGAAGTAAGTGTGCCAAGCCCGGAAACGGTTTTTGCCTGTTCCGGCAAAAGATCGGAAGCGCAAAGAGACGTAAGGGAGCTTAAAAGCGAAAAATCAACATCCGAAAGCAAAACAGAACCGGAAATATCCAGCACTTTCAAGCTTGTTAAAGCCCTGAGATAATTAAAATCGAAGGAACAATTTCGAGCGGTGAGTTTTTTTAGGTTCGGAACGGCAGCCAATGCCGAAATATCCAAAACGGGGTTTGCCGAGATATCCACCTCTTCAAGCGACGATACGGAAGCTATGCCGGAAATATCCGTCAGACCGTTATCGGAAATATTAAGGTATTCCAAAGAAGAAAGAGAATATACGGGCGAAAGATCTATTTGGTATGTTGAATCGGCGGCATTATTCGATATGTCGAGATACGTAAGGCCGACAAGCTTTTCGGCACCTGTAAAATCTGTGATGGAATTTCCGGAAAGATCAAGCTTTTTCAAGCTCGGAAAACGCGCGAAATCTTCGATAAAATTGATTTTTGCTCTGCCCGCGGCCGCGTCAAGCTCCGAATATGAAAGGTCGAGTTCTTTTACGGTAATTATATCGGCCACGGTTATAACGGCATTTTCAGGAAGTCCTATAGCTCTTTTAACAGCACTTTCGGCGGCTCCGTCGATAAAAACGACAGCCTGAAGCAGCAGTTCGTTTTTAACGTTGTAAAGCACCTCTATTGCGGATGCGACGGCGGAATTGTCGATATCCTTTTCGTCCAAAAGAGAAATGACCTCATCAAGAGTTTTTTTTGCGGCAGAGGAAAGCTCGTACTGCGAAATATCTTTTATGAGGTCTTTTAATATCGTTATTTCAAGATTGTCGTAAAGCTCAGCCGTTTTTTCCGTACACGAGCAAAAAGTCATAAGAAATAAACCTATGACAATTAAGAGCGTTATAGTAGATGCAGCTTTTTGGAAAACTTTCATAAACACCATTCTATCAAATAAGTTTCAGAACACAAATCGTAAGCCGATCGACATTCCGTAATATTTCAATAAGGGGCTTACCCGTTATTCAACATGACCTAAAAGGCGGCGGATATCCTGCCCAAATTATATATATAAGTATACCACAAAATCCAAACATTGTCAAGAGCCTCATTTTTGCGTCAACCGCAACGCATTTTCAAACAAGCAAGTTTGCGTGTAAAGTTTTTTATCTTTACATATTGCCGATTCACTTACAAACAAAAGATATCGAGCGCAAAAGTAAAGCTGAGATTTTTCGGCTAAAAAAGGGCGTTTTTTCGTTGTTAAACAAGTAAAAAAGATACAAATCATATTATTTTCGGCAGATGTAAAGTAAACAGGCATTACAGGCTGTACTTTAAGATAAGCGAAATGCAAGAAGCAATCGAGATTATCAAACAGTGATAATTTCGGCGGCTGAGCTGAAATTTGAGCAGTTCCAGCCGCTGACGATTAAGTGCCTTGCTCCGTTATTCAATGAGAAAAGCTGTCCCCCGCTATGAGACGGAAGACAGCTTAAATAAGTTATAATATAAGCAAGTGTATTTTCGGTACACGAAAATCGATGTCCATTTTATCGTATAACACTTTATTTCTTTTTGCTGTATTTGCGTTTATTTACGTATTTGTTCTTTTTTGGCGGTTCGGGTTTTGCGCTTTTCTTAATAAAGATATTTCCGTTTGATGATTCCGTCACCCATAAACCGTCGGCAACAAGTTTGCTCCAGTCAGGCTTAAGAAACGATATACGTTTATTTTTGATCGTCTCGTCGTGTCGTTCGATATATCCGTTGCTGATAAGGGATTGAAGTGCCAACTGAATTTTGTTCTTATCCGCGGAATAATGTTCCAAAACGCTTCTGACAACATCGGAAGACGTAAGTTTTTGATCGGGCTTCAAATTATGTTCGAGATATTTTACGTTTTTCAGTATCATATCGTAATAAGGCTTAAGTATATCCATATCGGTGGGAAGTTCGACCCACCAAGAAGCCGTAGCTTTAAGTTGATTGCTAAACGCGCCTTTTACACCGTAGATCCCGACCTGTTTACGACATATCGTTTTAAGATATGCGGCAACGGAATTAAAATGCGCATCTCCCGTAAAAAGGATAAACACTTCCGTATTATCATCGGCAAAAGCTTTCTGATAAATATTGTCGAGCATTATAAAATCGGTAAAATCCTTTTCGGAATGAGGATTCGGGTTTTTTGTTTCAACGATCCTGTTTGTATACTCGCGAATTTTCAATATTTCCTTATTGAGAGATTCGTTTGAAAAATCCGCAAAGAACGTTATTTCCCGAACATCCGCACGTTCGTTTATCATATCTATCCATGCTCCGATATCGGGCTTTTGACCGTAGATCTTTTCCATGGATATATACCAATGTTCATAATCTATAAATGCCGCCGCACGCGGCTTTTTGTTTTTTAACAGTCCTATATTTTTCACCGCCTTTCTTTTTTATTGACCGCTCTTCGATTTTTTAACACGGAGAACGTCTGCTTGAACCAGATCTCACAGTAATATTTCAACAACAAGTATATCGCCGTTTCCCGCTTTTATCAGTCCGTCCGTGCCGGGGACGAACTCATTGCTTACGCCGATCGGGAATTCTGCCGTGAGATCGAATTTGTTAAGTGGATACTTAAGTCCTTTTATATCAACGCCGCAGGACATGTCTTGCGACGGAAATATCGATATATACCGTACATTGTTATCAAAAGGGAAATATTTTTCGTGTTCGGCACGAACAAGGCTGACACGTGTTTTACCGTCGCTGATAACACACTCCGCGCCCTCTTTTTCTATAAAACGAAGAACCGAAATCGCACCGAGAGTATGGTCAAGTCTTCCGCCCAAGCCGCCGGCCAAATATATCCGTTTGAAGCCTCTTTGCAAAGCCGTACGTGCTGCAAATAAAGCATCCGTATCGTCCTTTTCTTTGGGAAGAGTTATTATCTCAAAAGAAGGATTTTTTTTATCAGGACATACCGCCGAATCGAAATCGCATATAACGATATCCGGGGTTACGCCTACACGTTCGGCGTAGTCCAAACCGCTGTCCGCACAGATAATAAAATCGTCTTGTTCTTGTTCAAACGGCATTCTTTCACTTTCGGACCAACAATAAATTATAGCGCGAGTTTTGTTCATTTGGAACTTTTATCCTCCCAATGCTTATAGACGCCAAGCTCGTCGTACATTCTGCAGTAGTTTTCGTGTCTGCTCGGTTTGATCTTGTTTTCGGCCAAGGCTTGCAGCACGGCGCAGCCCTTTTCCTTTGTGTGAGAACAATCCGTAAACCGACAGTCATTAATATACTCGCCGAATTCCGGGAAGCACTCTGCCAAAAACTGTCTGTTTTTTAAATCGTACGATTCAAACGACAAGCTCGAAAATCCCGGAGTGTCCGCAATAATACCGCCCGCAACGTCAAAAAAACAGGACGTTCTGGTAGTATTTTTGCCTCTGCCGAGCTTTTTGCTTATCTCACCTGTTTTAAGCGAGAGTGTTGGATCAAGTCTGTTTAAAAGCGTGGATTTACCGACGCCCGAAAGTCCGCTCATAACGCAAACGTTGTTTTTTATTTCGTCACGTATCAGGTCGATATTTTCATCGGTTTTCAGCGATATACCGTAAGATCTGTACGGAAGATCGGAATAAAGCTCGACGATGCCAAACGGGTCGGGAAGATCGGATTTACTGAAAACGATTATCGGCTCGATACCGTGATACGCCGCAACGGTAAGCATCTTATCGATATTATACAAGCTCGGATCCGGCGACGAGACGGCAATGATAAGAAAAAGCTTGTCGATATTCGCCACGGGCGGACGTATAAGAGAATTTTTTCTCGGCATTATTTGAGTTATAACATCATTTTCGACAACGACGTTGTCTCCTGTTAAAACAACGGTATCGTCTTTTCTGAAAATACCCCTTGCTTTACAATTAACAAAGCCGTTTTCCGTTTTAACGGTGTACTCTCCGCCGACACATTCGTAAACTTTGCCGTTCATATTATTCGCCTGTGTCATAGTATTCTTCGATAGCTTCGTCCTGAACGTCGGAAGATTCCGGCATATAGGTTCCGTTTGCTATCGCGTCGGCAATGCTGCCGAGGCTGACAACGATAATGATCTCTTCGCTTACGTCAACGATAGTCTCTTTTTCTATACTCTGCGAAATAACGTATCCTTTTTCGACAAAATCGTCGTATTCGTAACGAACGGAAAAATAATAGAGCTGAGCATTAAGCAGCGACTGGCGCGCGAGATCTTCTTTATAGCCGACAACGCCGGGGACGTAAACTCTCGTGGCTTCGGTTGTAAACGATACGTAAAGTTTCACCGTCGTTCCGACCGGAACGGTAGTGAGGGCTACGGGATCTGTACGAATGACTTTGCCCTCTTCGATACTGTCGCTTTGCACCTGTATTGTTTCATACAAAAGATCGTTTTGTTTTAGTTTAACGATAGCCTGCGCTTCTTCCCATTCCGATACGTCGGGGACGGTAACGGTGCGCTTGCCGTTGCTGACGGTAAGCTTGACTTTTGTACCCTTGCTGTACTTACCGGTTTCGGGAGACTGCTCGATAACAAGTCCTGCGCCGATCGTATCGTCATATCGAGACTCTTCGGAAAACTCAAAATACGAATTGTAACGAACGTCCGCCATAATATCGGAAGCAACTTGTCCGACAAAACTCGGAAGCTCGATAAGATCGTCGTTTAATTGTTCGACAACGGTAAACATAACGCCGAGGCCCAAGAAAACGAATATAACGGCAAGAAATATTCCCGAAAATATAGCAAGCGTTTTGTTCCTGATATGGCGCAATCTTCTTGCTTTTGCAGAAACTTTTGCTTTTTTCTTCTTTTTGGGAGGAGCATCATTATCTGTTTTTTCGGGTTCTTTTTTATTTTCGGGCTGCTTGTCCGGCGTCGGCACGGGTTCTTCGACAACCGTCGGTGTATCCGGATAATCAAAGACCCAATCCTTGTTGTCTTCAAGGATCTTTATATCAACGAGCATTTCTTTTGCCTGCTGATAGCGTTGTTCCGGATCCTTTTTCATGGCTTTGAGGATTATCTGCTCCATACCGCGAGGGATATCCGGATTGACCTGAGACGGCGGTTTGGGTTCGGTCTGCACTTGTTTGAGTGCGACGGACACGGGTGTTTCGCCCGTAAAAGGAAGAACGCCCGTAACCATTTCGTAGAGCATAACGCCTGTTGAATATATATCGGATTTTGCGTCGGTAGGAAGACCTTTTGCCTGTTCGGGCGAGATATAGTGAACGGAGCCTATGGCGGTGTCGGTCATTGTTATGGTCTCGAAATTGGAAACGTGTGCAATGCCGAAGTCCATCACCTTGATCGTGCCGTCGTCGAGCAGCATAATATTTTGAGGTTTTATATCTCTGTGAACTATACCGCGTTCGTGCGCGTGACGAAGTGCGCGAAGTGTTTGTTTGATATACCCGAACACCTCGCCTATGGGCAAAGCACCGGTAAAATCCATATACTCTTTGAGTGTTCTGCCCTCGATATATTCCATTACTATATATTGAGTGTTGCCCTCGAAGTTAACATCGTACACATCGACGATATTTATATGCGACAGCATTGCTATCGCGCGTGATTCGTTAAGGAAACGACGACGGAAGCGTTCGTCGCTCAGAAATTCCGGTTTAAGGACTTTGATGGCAACGAATCTGTTTTCGAGAGAATCGACCGCTTTGTAGACGACCGACATACCGCCAACGCCGACTGTTTCAAGTATTGTATATCTGCCGCCGAGGACAGAATTTATCATTGTATCCAATACTCCGCCTCCGCTTTATATTTCCGCAACAACGACAGTAATATTGTCACTGCCGCCGTTGTCGTTTGCGGTATCGACGAGGATATTGCAAAGGTCTGACGGATCGACGTCAAGCCTGAGGATATCTTCGATCTCGCCGTCGGACAGCATATTTGAAAGGCCGTCGGAGCAAAGAAGGATACGTCCGCCGGAAGAAATATCGACCGGAGAAACATCGACGGAAACATCGGTGTCGATACCGAGTACTCTTGTTATTACGTGTTTATACGGATGCTTTGCGGCATCTTCTTCGGAGATCTCTCCCCTATCGATCATTTCCTGAACAACGGAATGATCTTTTGTAAGACGAACAAGTTTGTCCCCGTCAAAAAAGTATGCGCGGCTGTCGCCGACGTGAGCAACGAAAGTTTTGCCGTCATAAGAAAAGACGGTTACGATCGTTGTGCCCATACCTTTCAGCGAGGGTTCGACGATAGATCTTGAAAAGACGGCCTCGTTTGCCCTCATAACGGCAGAAGACAACATAGATTCGATATCTCTGTTTTTCAAAGAAGCCTCGTCCGCAATGCTGATCTGTTTTTGGAATGCCGATATCGCGACCTCGGAAGCGACGCTTCCGCCGACGTGGCCGCCCATGCCGTCGCACACTACGGCGCAGAAGTTGTCTCCGCCGAGCTCCGTATAAGCAAAAGCGTCCTGATTTGTCGAACGGACCCTGCCGACATCAGTTTTTCCGATAATAATCATTGGTTGTTTCCTCCGATGAAGAAAAATAGTTTCGATGTTAAAAACAACGTATTAAAAATTCATTTGCAATAATAATTTATTCGTTAGCTTCGGTTTTATGCCTGAGCTGACCGCAGGCGGCATTGATATCGCTGCCGAGTGTTCTGCGCACGGTAACGTTTATGCCTTTGTTTTTGAGCGTATCGTAAAATCTGCGGACATTGTTTGAAGATGCGGGCTTAAAACCGCGTTCGGGAACATAATTTACGGGGATAAGATTAACGTGAGCCAACATACCGCGCAGCAGATTTGCAAGCGTTTCCGCATGACGCACGGAATCGTTAACTCCGTCGATAAGCGTGTACTCAAAAGAGATACGGCGACCTGTTTTTTCGATATAATTTTTACAAGCGCCGATAAGTTCTTTTACGTTCCAACGACGGTTAATGGGCATTATTTTATTTCTCGTTTCGTCGTCGGGAGCGTGAAGAGACACCGAAAGAGTAAGCTGCAATTTTTTTTCGGCAAGCTCGTTTATTTTTGGGACGATACCGCAGGTTGAGACGGAAACATGGCGCAAACTCATTGCAAGCCCTCTCGGATCGCTGAGATTGCCGAGAAAAGTAAGGATATTGTCGTAATTATCCATCGGCTCGCCTATACCCATAACGACGACCGACGAAACGCCGCATTCTTTGTTTGCGACGGCGGCCTGCGCAAGCATTTCTCCGGCGGTAAGACAGCGCTGCAGACCTTTTAACGAGCTTGCGCAAAAAGCGCAGTTCATTCTGCAGCCTACCTGCGAGGATATACAAACGGAATTTCCGTGTTCGTATTTCATTACAACGGTTTCAACGTGTTCGCCGTCGGCAAGCGTAAAGAGAAATTTAACCGTTCCGTCTGCCGATACGAGTTTTTTTTCGATGTTAAGAACAGGCAAAGACGCTATATCGTCAAGCTTTGCACGGAGGTCTTTTGAAATATCCGTCATTTCCGAAAAAGAAAGGACACCTCGAGATATCCAGCGGAAAAGCTGTTCCGTTCTGTATTTTGGCATACCGTTTGCCTGAACGAACTCGGCAAGACGGTCGAAATCGAGTGAAGCTATATCGGTTTTCATTGTCGTCTTCTATTATTTGAAATAAATATAAGTCTGAGAAGTTGAGCAAGGGAAACGAGCACGGATGCAACGTATGTCATAGCGGCTGCGGAAAGGACCTTTTTTGCACCTGGAATTTCGTCCGAAGACAGTGCACCGCAAACTTCCAACTGTTTGAGCGCTCTTGAAGAAGCATTAAACTCAACGGGAAGCGTAAGTACCTGAAAAGCAACGACGATAGCAAACAAAGCAATGCCTATGTCAACAAGGACGCCGAAGCCCAGAACAAATCCGAGAAGGACGAGCGGAACAGAAAGCGATGAGCCGAAATTAACGATCGGAAGAAGAGTGTTTCTTATTTTGATCGGAAAATAATTTTCGTTATACTGAAGAACGTGACCGACCTCATGTGCGGCAACTCCGAGAGCTGCAACCGAAGTTCCGTTGTAAACATCGTCGGAAAGACGTATGATGTTCTCTTTGGGGCTGTAATGGTCTGTCAGCTGACCGCTGACATGTCCGATGGTAATGTAAGTTATTCCTGATCTGCGCAATATCTCCTGGGCGAGCTGACTGCCCGTATAGCCTCTGCGGGACGCAACCTTTGAGTATTTGGCATACGTGCTTTTAACAACAGCCGAAGCGATCAGAGAAATTATCATTGCGGGTATTACAAGAACAACATACCAGTAATCAATATAAAAATATGGCAAAATTTTACCTCCGTAAAAAAATCATATATCAAAAGAAAAATCTTTGTTCCCGCGAAGAAGATCCTCGTCTGACATCTTCTTTTTGCCCTCGGGAGCAAGTTGAGTTATACGTATCCAACCGTCGGCAACACGAACGACGAGCCGGCCGCGGCAAGGGCCGTCCGCTTGTTCGGCAGCGAAAATTTTAACATTTTTGCCGCCCGCTGTGGCAATTGCGCCGGGAACAGGGCTTAAACCGCGTATTTTATTTAAAATATTTTGTTTTGTATCGCCGAAAGATATGCGTTTTGTTTCGGCTGTTATAAGCGGTGCATAGCTGCTTTCTCCTGTTTGGGGAACGCGAACGACAGTGCCTTTTTCGATCCCGTCCAATGTCTCGCACAAAAGTTCTCCACCTATAAGCGCCAAACGGTCGTGAAGAGTTTCCGCATTATCCTGAGGAGTTATTGGCGTTTCGCACCAAAGAAGCATATCGCCCGTATCGAGGCCTTTATCCATGAGCATGGTCGTTATGCCTGTCTTTTCTTCGCCGTTTATTATGGCAAAATTGATCGGGGCGGCACCTCTGTATTTAGGAAGAAGCGACGCATGAACGTTTATGCAGCCGTATTTGGGATATTCGAGGATATATTCCGGCAGAATTTTCCCGTATGCCGCAACGACGATTACGTCCGGTACATATTTTTCGAGAACGGGCATAAGCTCCCCGTTTTTTACGGTATTCGGTTTATACACGTCAAAACCGTGTTCTTCGGCATACCTGCCGACAGCAGTCGGGAAAAGAGCATATCCGCGACCTTTAGGCTTGTCGGGCTGTGTAACGACGGCACAAATATCGTACCCTGCGGCTATCAACGCTTTGAGAGATTCCACCGCAAAGTCGGGTGAACCCATAAAAAGTATTCGCATTTTTTAACACTTCCTTTCGATCCCGATTATATTTTAATCTTCAGTCCTGTTCAATGTATTCGACAACGTGTTCGCGGAACAGGATCCCGTCGAGATGATCAAGCTCATGGCAGATACAAACTGCCGTGATGCCGTCTCTTGTTAATTCAAACCATTCGCCTTTAACATCTTGAGCTTTTACCGTTACAACGGCGGGTCTTACCGTTTTGCCCCAAACTCCGGGAACGGAAAGACAGCCCTCGTTTGCGTTTTGCGTGCCGGAAACGGAAACAAGTTCGGGGTTTATGAGTGCCACGAGTTGATTATCGGCGGCACCGTCAACAATTATAACAACACGGCGAACAACGCCTATTTGCGGCGCCGCAAGGCCTAACCCGTCCGCTTTGACAAGCGTATCTTTCATATCGTTTACAAGCAGCTCAAGGCGGCTGTCGAACGATGTGACGGGTTTACATATTTTGGAAAGGCTTTCGTATCCTTCTTTTACTATTTCACGTAATGCCATAAAAATTCTCCTATCAGCTGATATTTGACGGATTCATATCTATATCCGCACGGACATATCTGTTTGCGGGGTCTTTGACGAATGAAGTATAAACGTCGAACAAAATTTTTCTTTGAACACGGGTGTCCAAGCATTTTACGAGTATGCGGACCCTCGGTTGTGTTTCGACCATCGGAACATAAGTAGCTCGTGCCGGGATGATACGCAAAGGAAGATCGGGGTAAGATTCCTGCGCCGAACGTAAAGCAGATTCAAAGCTTTCCGCCGCCGCAAAAGCACGTTCTTCGGTTTTTGCTATAAACGATACTTGGCAGATATCGCAATACGGAGGATAGAGCATTGTTTTGCGGAAAGAGGTTTCGTTCCCGTAAAAACCGACGTAATCCTGATCGAGAGCGTATCTGAACACACGGTGTTCCGGATAAAACGACTGTATGACGGCTCTGCCGGATTTGTTCGACCTGCCTGCCCTGCCGATAACCTGCGTCATAAGCGAAAATGTTTTTTCGAGAGCGCGAAAGTCCGACGAGAAAAGCATGATGTCCGCAAGAAGTACGCCTACGAGCGTAACGTTCGGGAAATCAAGACCTTTTGTTATCATCTGCGTACCCAAAAGAATATCGCATTCGCCGTTTGAAAACGAGGTCAAGATCTTGTCTCTGCTTCCTTTTTCCGCTACGGTATCGGCGTCCATTCGCAAAATGCGAGCGTCCGGAAACACTGCTGAAAGATCTTCTTCCGCTTTTTGTGTGCCCATACCGGAGTATTTCATTGTTTTTCCGCCGCACTTTGGGCATGAATGCGGAACGGGAACAGAGTAACCGCAATAATGACAGACAAGTCTTTCGTCTTTTTTATGATACGGCATCGACACGCCGCAATACGGGCAAACTATCGGCTCAGAGCAGTCAAAGCAACTGACAAACGTATTATACCCCCTGTGATTCATAAACAGGACAGTTTGTTCTCCGTTTTTAAGATTTGTTTCTATTTCGGAAACAAGCAGTGAGCCGAAAGATGTTTTGTTGCCGTTTAACAACTCATCGTGCATATCCACAAGGACCGTTTTCGGCATAGGCTGACCGTTATATCTGTTTTTTATCACGGATAGACCTATTTTTCCGTTTTCGGCAAGACGGAACGATTCAAACGACGGCGTTGCCGAAGCGACGACAAGCAGTGCCTTTGCCGTATGCGCTATGAACGCCGCGACTTCGCGAGCCGCATATTTTGGCGTCATTTCGGATTTATAGGCATTTTCCTGTTCTTCGTCGATTATTATAAGACCGAGATCTTTTATCGGAGCAAAGAGAGCCGACCGTGTTCCGACAACGACTTTTTTTTGACCGGAAGCTATTGCGGCAAAAGTATCTTTACGCTCGGCTTTTGTTAAAGCACTGTGAAGGACCGCAAGGTCGGTCCCGTATCGGTCGTAAAGGCGTGTGACGATCTGATAAGTCAACGCAATTTCGGGGACGAGCAAAAGAGCCGTTTTGCCCAAAGACAAAGCATCGTCGATAAGCTTGATATAAACAAGCGTTTTTCCGCTGCCCGTAACACCGAACAAAAGATGAGTGCCGCCCGTCAAAAGCTTGTCTTTCATTTCGAGATAAGCTTTTTGCTGTTCTTGACTGAGGATCGGATCGGCAGAAGCATGACGTTCGAGAGAAGAAAGAGGATCTTTGATCTTTCTTTTTCTTGCTTTTTTGTTCGGATCGATCTTTCCGAACGGAAGAACAAGCGAAACAGCATCCCAATACGTGCAAAAATATCTTTCACGTATATAAAGAGCGAGGCTCAACCGATCGTGAGAAAGAGACGATAGCTCCGAATCGTCATCACAAACAAAAATCATTGAGCGAAGCTTATCTTCGCTGTAATCGGTACTGTCGGATAGTGCGACAACAATACCCGCCGTTTCCTTTTTTCTTCCAAACGGGACGGTACACAAAAGCCCAGGTCTTACCGTTTTTTTGAGTTGGTCGGGAACGGTATAGGTATAAAGAGAATCCGCCGACAGCGGTAAGCCCTTTATCGCAACAAGGGCGTAACGTTCAAACATCAGATGCTGCTGTTGCGTATTTCTCTGAAGCTTGCCTTACCCTCGGCAATAGACATAACAGCTTGTTTTACAGGCTTTTCTTCGAGCTTTTCGCCTGCTTCTTCGGCTTTGTCGGCAAGATAGCGAGCCTGTTTTGCGACGGCGATAACAAGAGAATAACGACATTTGTTTTCGCCCTTGATGAGTTCACTTACACTCGGATACAACATAATATATAACCTCCAATAAAATACAAATTAACGGTCATTCACCGATATTTTCATTAACACGACCGCTTATTGTTTCAAGCGAAGTCGCACTTAACACTATATGAGAGCTGTCCGTGACGATCACGGATTTTGTTTTACGTCCGTAAGTTGCGTCGATGAGAAATCCCTTTTCTTTTGCGTCGGCGATCATACGTTTGATCGGCGAAGAATCGGGGGACACGACAGCAACTATTCTGTTCTCGGCAAGACTGTTGCCGTAGCCTATATTGATTAGTCTCATTATAACAATAACCCGCAAAATCGAGATCACTCGATGTTTTGTATTTGTTCTCTGATCTGTTCGATTATGGATTTAAGATCGAGAACAACTTTTGTGACCTCCATATCGCCTATTTTCGACGAAATGGTATTTACCTCTCTGTTCATTTCCTGAATGGAATTATCTATATATTTACCGATCGGTTTTTCCGCCATCAGATTTTCTTCAAGCGAAACTATATGGGAGCCGAGACGAACGACTTCCTCGTCGATAGCTGTTTTATCCGCCATTATCGCAACTTCCGTGATAAGGCGCTGCTCGTCGACTTCGGGATATCCGAGGAGACGTTCGATACGTTTACGAAGTTTTGTGCAGTATTCTTCGGTAAGAACGGGAACTCTCGATTCGATGAACGCGACACGTTCTTTTATTGTTTCGCACTTATGAGCGATATCCTCGTAAAGGCGTTGTCCCTCCGCTTCACGCTGACAAATAAGCGCATCTACTGCGGCTCCGACGACGGGCTTTACGATATCCCAAAGTTTTGAAGCATCGTTTTCGGTTTGGCTCAAAACAACAACGTCCGGCAAACGTAAAACAGTACTTATCGACAAATCGTTATCCAGACCGAACTCTTCGGCGACCGAAGACAGCTCGGAAACATAGCTTTGCAACAGCTTTCTGTTTACCGTAACGGTCTTGTCTTGCTCAGACTTTGAAAAATCAAGATTAAGGGTCAGATCGAACTTGCCTCTTGCGACGCGCGTTGCAAGGTAAGAACGAATGTTATCTTCAAGCTGCATATACGCACGAGGAATACGCGCGTTCAACTCAAAATAACGATGATTTACAGACTTGATCTCTACGGTAACGGTCACTCCGTCAACACAGGCGGAAGCTCTGCCGAAACCTGTCATACTTTTAACCAATTTTGAACCCTCCAGAAAACCAAATATTATACTGAAAAAACCGATGTTGAAACACCATGATCGACATACTTACAGAAATAGTATATCATCTTATATTTTACCTCTTTTTATTGCCTTTGTCAAGTTCCCAAAAGCAAATTACAGTAAAAAGACACATATGTTCACCGAATTGACACAAATCGCTCAATTAAAGTTTATTGCAATCGGGGCGTTTTTGAATGTATAATAAGGACAGACTGTGAATATGATATATAACAGTAAGCAATTTGCGAAACAAAGGACGGTTTGATAAATGATATGCGGTAAATGCGGTCACGATGCGGCGGAGGGATCGCGCTTTTGTTCGGTATGCGGACATACTTTTTCGGGAAGGATAGCTGCGGCGAGAATATTCAAGACGACGATCGGTATCATCGTATTTATATTTATTGCCGCTGTTGTTTTTATGTTCGGGAATTATTTCGGCAAAACGGAAATCGGTAAAACGACCGAAACGCCCGATATCATAGCGGTAATATCCGAAAAGATAAAAGAAATAGCGTACATTCCCATAGAAATGGAATTTACGCAAGCGGAGCTTAACACCGAGATTCGCAAAAGCGAGAATAAATTGCAGCCTTTGCAGGATCTTAAATTAACGCTCACATCGGACGGCAGCATTGCCTTATCGTGTACTGCGGCAAAAAACGATATTTCCGAGCTGTTTGCAAACAATATTCCCGATATTGTTGTGATGTTTTTACCGGAACAAGTACCTATTTTTGTGCAAGCAACACCTTACATTGAAAGCGGTGAGTTAATCGCCGGAGTAAAAAGCATATCCGTCGGAGGAATAACGCTCGGCAAAGAATCGCTCGTAAATCTCGGCATTGACGATGCGGCGTCGGACATCATCGCATCGGCAATAAGTTCTCAATACGGGCAAAGCGTTGAATTGACCGCAATTGCGATCTCCGAAGACAAAAGCGGAGAACCTGTTTTGAAGATAGGATTTAATTACCATATTGCAAAGCAGTAGTCAACGTATTTGTTTAAACAAAATACTTGTTTATGCAACAATCAAACCCCTTCGGGCAAAGCTTTAAAACGAAGCGCAAAACCGAAGGGGTCTATTTTAACATATTACATTTTGAACGATATTATTGGGCTGCTTTTTCTTGAAACATCTGCCCATAACGATCAACACGACGACGCCCAATATGGGGAAGATCGCCGCTGTTAACATACCGACTTTCATACCGAACTGTTCGCCGGAGATCGAAAATTTTTGGCACCAGGGCACTGCCCACTCGCTTTCGGCAACGATATCGACGACGATACCGAGCATTTGAGGAGCGACGGAGGAGCCGAAATCGCCGCCTGCCGCAAGAAGAGCATAAGCGGCAACTCCCGGCGCCGGAGAAACTTCTTCCATAAAAATGAGGGTTCCGGGCCACAGCATTGCTGTAAAAACGCCTGTTAAAACACATGCGACCGTTGACACAACGGCGTTAAGAGACAAGCCTGCCGTTAAATAGCACAAAACCGAAGCGGACATGCTTATCAGCAGCACGGGATAGATCTTTTTGCCGTATTTGGCATACAACGTTCTGCACGAACCAAGCAAAACGGCAAACAAAGCCATTCCCGCAACATCGCAGAATGTTTTGGGAATACCGAGAGCATTTTCCATATAACCGGATATCCAGTTTGTCATAACATTTTCCGTTGCGCCGCCGAAGAAAATGCACAAAGTAAAAAGGACGAGCATTTTTCTCTTGTTTTTAGACGTTTCGGACGAGCTTTCGTTTGAAATATCGATATCGGGCAGCGGAACCATACTGAAAAGTACGAATGATATTATCGGTGCCGCAGCCCAAAACAGTGTAAGATACATCCAATTTTGTTTGCCGAACAGCACAAGAAATATCGTGCTTATCGCAACGACCATAACGACGCCCCACGCATAAAGCGAATGCAGCAAGCTCATATCTCGACCGGGGTCTTTCGACGGGATCGCCGCAACGGTGGGACTTAACAAGACCTCGGAAATTCCTGCGGACACGGAAAAAACAACCGTGCCTGCGGCAAGACCCCAGAAGGCATACCGAGGAAACAACGACGGAACGACCGCATAGATCGTAAGACCCAAAGATGTTATGAGCGGCATTATCCGAATGAGCTTTTTAAGATCGAGATATTTCGAGAAAAATGTTAATATCAAATCGACGCAAAATTGCGTACAAAAGTTTATAAGAACAAGTGTACCGAGAAGAGTATATGAAATTCCGTATATTTCACGGAAAGTTACGAACAAAAGCGGAGGCAGGCTGAAGACCGAAGACATTGAAAGATATGCGAACCAACAAGCTTTTTTGGTGAATTGCAGATCATTGATTTTTTTAAACATAATAAATCCTCCCGATCAGAGAAATTTAATATTATTTTATGCGACGTTCGTCATTAAAGACTTTTTCATCGTCGTTTATCGGTTTGTCTTCGACGGGAGCTGCGACGTATTTAACGAGAAGAGGATAGACGATAAAATTGTTAAACAAGCAAATGACCGAGAAAAACAGCGTAATAATGATCGGCACGGAAAGAAGACCGAGCAGGAAGCAAATAACGACGAGCGCAAGTGTGAATGCGACGATCGCGATATTGTGCCAGATCTTGTACATTGCAAGGATAATGCTGTTTTTAACAAGCTTTTTTAACGGCAGATCGAACGACACCATCATCGGAAAGATATAAAAATTCATGCAAATCGTCAAATAAGCCACAATGAATGTTATAACAAGCGCGAGCGGACGGAAAAATGACGGAATGGCCATGGAAGAATCGGACCAAAACATGAACGAGAAATAAACGAGGATCGCAACAACGGCATCTATGACCGTAACAAGGAAGCCTTGCTTGAACGATGTTTTGCATTTTTCGACGAAATCGGATATGAAAAATACGGGCTTTGATTGCGACATATTTCTCAAAACATATGTTAACGCAGCTGTCGCAGGGCCTATGGTAACTATGGGAACACATGCAAAGATATACAGTATATTAAGTATTACTATTTGACCGAAGCGCGACCACAAAACTTTAAAAAACCGAATAAAACCGGGATCCATCGCGGTATCTTTGCTTACGCCCGGACCTTCTTTATCATAATCAGCCTTAAATAACCCCATCTTTTCCTCCAAAGTACTTTATTGCAGTATTAAAACAGATATTTTACAACACAGTATAACAAAAAGAGCCGACATTGTCAATATTCCGAAGCTTTTTCCCGAAAAAGATTCATAAAGCATTCGCTGTAAGGGTGTTAAGCATTACAACGTCTTGTCTTATAAAATTCGAGCAAGAACTTCACCATTTGTTTTAACAACGGCACAAACAGCGCAAAACCGCTTGTTTTCCGCAAAATCCCTATCAATCTCAGCATTTTCGAACGATATGTAAAGCTGACAGGCTTTACATGTTACATTATGTTAAATTTTATCTGCGGGATAAACGATGTCTGTTTGTTTGCGGATCTCATCGAGGACGGACATCACAGAGCGAGACATTTGATGCGAATTAACGGGAGATTCGGTCAGACCTCGGTTGATACACGATATAAATTCTTCGATCTCGTAGCACATACTGTCGGGTCTTTGTTTAAAAGGAATATTTTCGACTGTCCCGTTGCGATGGCGAACGACAACGCTTTCCGGTATGTTAAACTTATCGACGCAGATCGTTGCGTCTTCGCCCTGTATTTCCGACGGCAAAAAAGAGTTGCCGACTTTGGAATAATTGAGCGTGACGGTAAAAGTATCGTACAAAAAGATCGCTGTGCCCGCACCGTCAACTCCGCCGGGAACGGGAATCGCAAGTGCCTTTATTTGCTTCGGTTCGCCGAACATTGCAATGATCGGCCAAATGCAATAAACACCCAGATCCATAACGGCTCCGTTTGAAAATTCGGATTTGAACGTATTTACGTTTTCTCCGCGTTTATGCGCATCGTAACGAGACGAATATTTTGAGAAATTAACATATGCGCTTCTTATCGTACCGATCTTTTCCAAGTTTGACGCGCACGCGATAAATCCGGGCATCAGAATGCTTTTAAACGCTTCCATAAAAAGAACGCCGTTCTTTTTTGCGCAGGCAAGCATTTTGTCGAGTTCGCGAAGATTCGACGCAGCGGGCTTTTCGCACAAAACGTGTTTTCCGCTGTTCATTGCGGCAATCGCCTGCGAGCAATGCAGCGAATTGGGAGATGCGATATAAACGGCATCGATATTTTTATCCGCAAGCATTGCATCAAAATCGGAATAAAACGTTTCGGCATTATGTTTTTTGGCGAACGCAGCCGCTTTTGATTCCGTTCGAGAATAGACGGCACGTAAGTTAAAACCGTCCGCCGTTTTTCCGGTAGAAACAAATTCGTCAGTTATCCAACTTGTTCCCACCGTTGCGAAATTTACCATAACAGTTCTCCAAAACAGATTTAATCCGTAATAATCGTAATGGAATCCTCTTCCATTTTTTTGTACTTTTTACTCGTATACGAGATAAAAATTATCGTCCAAATATTTTCGAGAGCGTCGAAAACAAGAGACAAGCCCACAAAAATAAGAAGTACGTTAACGGCCGAAAAAGGATTTACGATGAGCAAAACGCCCAAAACCGCGCTTGCAACGGAAAGCAAAAGATTGATCCACCAACGTGAAACGCCGATAACGCGAAGCTCAAAAGACGCTTGAAGCTTAATTACGCTGTCGATAATAATAAATACACCGAACAGCGTGGAGAAAAACATAACGCTGCTGTCTGTTTTAAGCAGCAATACAAGACCGAATATCGACAACAATATTCCGGTCACAAGGCTGTATCCGATCGTTAAACGCGAAATGTCGCGAGCAAAAAACACAACAAGAGATACGACGCCTGCTATAAGAGAAACGGAACCGATTATATAACAAATTATCGTCGCAAAAAACGAGGGCCATATAATAAGACAGATACCGACCGCAAGCAATACGACTGACAGCGCAATATACGCTATTTTTACCTTTTGCAAGAACTTAAACATAACAATCTCCATTCCGCCGCAATAGCGGCAACACAAGCAGTTAATAAAACAAATGTTTTTTTGATTTTTGAATCAATGAATTTTAACGCCGATCTTAATTCCGTCACACAAAGGCATGACAGTTGTTGAATATACTCTGCTCAGATAACTGCCAAATTCATCTGCGTCACCCGTTTTTAAGGCGAATTTATACGTAAAACAAGATCTTCACGCCATATATATCTTAATTTTACGCATAACTTTACGCAAGTGCAGAGACCGCTCCGTCTGCGGCGGCAGTTGTTAATTGACGGATATTTTTTGTACGGCAATCGCCTGCCGCAAATACGCCGGGAACATTTGTTCTGCAATCCTCGGACGCGATAATATAACCGTTTTCGTCAAGCGCTATAATGTTTTTAAACATTTCATTGGCGGGGATCTGACCTATGCACACAAAAAGAGCCGAAACGTCAAGTGTCGAGCGTGTTTTTGACACAACATTCTCCACCTCGACCGACGAAAGCGAATCTTGTCCGTGCAGTGCCGTAACCGTCGAATCAAGAACGAACTCGACATTCGGGCACGACTTAAGTTCGTCCGCCGTCATTTTTTCGCCGCGAAATTCGTTTCTTCTGTGAATAACATAAACCTTGTTGCACAAGCCCGAAAGCAGCTGCGCACTTCTGAGAGCGGCGTTACCTCCGCCCACGACCGCAACATCTGCGTTTTTGAAAAAAGCACCGTCGCAAACAGCGCAATACGAAACTCCCCTGCCCTCAAAATCGAATTCGTTCGGGATACCGAGCTTTCTGTGGCGTACACCCGTGGCAATAATTATCTTTTCGCATTTTTCGCGGCCGTTTTCGGTAATAACGGTTTTAACATCACCGCAAACTTCGATGCCGACAACGGTCTCAAGTTCGATACAAACGCCGAAAGAAAGAGCCTGTTCATAGAGATTATCCGCAAATTCCGAACCGGAAACGGAACGAATGCCGGGATAATTCTCGACTTTCGGAGAGAATGCTATCTGTCCGCCGATGTTTTCTTTTTCGTAAACAAGAACTTTTTTGCCGGATCTTGCAGAGTACACGGCTGCCGTAAGTCCTGCGGGCCCGGCACCTATAATAATAACGTCGTACATACCATCGTTCCTTTGCATCAACAATAATATTCATACTGCAATTATACATTATTCGGCTTATTTTGTCAATATCGCAAATGATGTTTATTTACATAAAAATCGCGTACTCGGCGATCATACGAACAGATATTCTTCCGCCATACACACGGCTATTCCGAGAAATGCGGAAATGATTATGAGAGATACTGACGAGATCGCCTTGTTACGTAAAAAATAAAAAAGGAAATACACTCCGACGACAAGTGCGAAAAGTGCAACGGAAGAGATATCGATATTAAGTCCGTTTTGAAAAGAAATACCGATATTTTCAAGAAAGAACGAGATACCGGTATGAAGTATGAGCGCGGTAACGATCGGTTTTATTCCCCAAACGAGAGCCTTAAAATATTTGTTATCCGTCATATTTTTAAGGATCGAAGATATAAGCAGGATTATTATAAACGACGGTAAAACAACGCCGATAACAGCTACAAGGCTGCCAAAAAATCCGCCCTCGATCGAGCCTATATACGTTGCGAGATTTATGGCTATCGGGCCGGGGGTCGATTCGCAAAGACCGACAAAGCTGTAAAATTCCGCTTCGGTCATCCATTCGTATTGCAATATAACGTCTCGTATTATCGGGATCATACCGAATGCGCCGCCGAAGCAAAAAAGGCCTATTTTAAAGAACTCGAAAAACAGTGTAAAATACATTATTGATCTCCTTTTTTCGCTTTGGATACAACAGAGATAAAAAGTCCCGTCAAAGCGCCGACAACGATGAACAAAATCGAGCTGAAAGAGACAGAAAAGATATCAAGGATGATCATCAAAGCCAATACTGCCGCAAACATAGCGACCTGAAGCGTTTGTTTACGTATATCCGCAAACATTTTCACGCCTGCCTTCAATATCAAAAACGCAACGGCACACTTTATGCCCTCAAACGCATAAAAAACGTATTTGTTTTCCATTACGGTATCAAGAAACAGCGAGACCGCAAACATTATTACAAATGCGGGCAAAACAACGCCGACCGTGGCAAGCACGCTTCCGAGGACGCCGCCCATCTTATAGCCGATATACGTTGCGAGATTTACGGAAATGGAACCGGGCGTGGACTCGGCAACGGCAATGATCCCCGCCAATTCATCATCGTCTATCCAATGTTTTTTATCGACGACAATATCTTTTATGTGCGATATCATCGCATATCCGCCGCCGAATGTGAACAATCCTATCTGAAAAAAAGTGAAAAAAAGTGATAATAGCAAACTCAACACCCCTTAAATTTCTTTTTATTACATTATATCACTTGACAAGTCATAAGTAAAATATTATAATATTATCATATTCATAATATTTTCTTATGGACACAGGTGTAAAAACCCGATAATTCAAAAAAAAACAGAAAACACCTGTTTCATTAACTGATTATGCCGTCTTTACGGCGGCGGAACGGGAATCAAAAAGACAGGGTTTGAAAATCAACAATTCAAAAAATGGAAAGAAAATCTGTTTCACTCATAAATTCACCTTAAAAACGAGACCCAACTCGTTTTTTTGCGACACAGGTGAATTTCATTGACTATTTAAAAGATTCAGAGAGTACAACGTGAAAATTCGATGATTCAGAACACCTGTTTCATTAACTGATTATGCCGTCTTTACGGCGGCGGAACGGAGATTTACATGACACTCAGACATTTGAAAGTTTTTGTATGCGTATGCGAACAAGGCAGTATAACAAAGGCAGCGAACTTGATGAACATCGTGCAGCCTGCCGTAAGCAATACCGTTTGCGAACTTGAAAAATTTTACAATGTGGAGCTTTTTCACAGGATCAAGAAAAAACTGATATTGACCGATGAGGGAAAAAAGCTGTTTGTTAAAGCAAAAAACGTTTTGGACAGTTTTGATCAATTTGAAGAGACTGCGTTAAAATCCGCAAAAAGTCCGACGGTAAAGATCGGTTCGTCGTTAACGATAGGAAAGATGTTTATGCCGTATATCATAAAGAAGATCGGGAACGAATTTCCGGATGTTGAACTCAAAGCGCAGATCAATCAAACGGCGGCAATAGAAAAGAAAGTATCGGACGGGGAGCTTGATTTTGCGTTTACGGAAGGGCAACCGATCTTTCCGGATCTGGATTTTACGGAGATAGCAAAAGAACGCTTGATCGCTGTTTGCGGCAAAGACTACGATGTACCGTCAAAAATAGACTTACGGCAATTAAAAGACGCAAATATGTTATTGCGCGAACGCGGAAGCGCATCACGTGATTTTTTTGAAAGCGTCATGAATTTAAATCACATAAAGATATCGCCGCTTCTGGAATCCGTCAGCAATCAGGCGATAATCTCGGCTGCGGAAAACTGCCTCGGTATAGCGATATTATCGGGTGCTCTCGTTGCGGAACAGCTAAAAAAGGGGGCTCTTAAAACAATCGATGTTTCCGGCTTTGATTTTGAACGCGCATTGTTTGCCGTCTATCGAAAAAATGCCGGATTTCACGGCATAAAAAAACAGATCTTCGACCTGAGCATAAACGAATTTATGGCAGTAAACGAATCGAAAAAATTCGCTTCGTAAAAATCGGTTATCCTAATCGACGCAACGCGCAATGTAATATTCGTGTAAAATAAAACAATACCAAAAAGCAAAGCCGACAACGGAAAGATCGCTGTCGGCGTGCTGTGTTAATTTACCGAAATGTGGCGCAAAAGATATTCTTCACAGTTTTTCGTACAAGTTTAAGCTCCCGAAATTTTCGGTAAGATATTCGTTTTACGCCACGGTGAAATTATTTTTCTACAGGGAATAATCCTCTTACGGCAAACGATCCTCTTGCGGCAAACGATCCTCTTGCGTAAAATGCTCCCCCACAGGAACAGTTCTCTTATGGCAAATAATCATCATGCAAAAAAAATAATTCCTTTACGGGAATAATCCTCTTGCGGCAAACGATCCTCTTGCGCAAAACTACTCTCTTACAAAAAATGAAAATTTAGCGATACTCATAAAACGAAACAAGATAAGCTCCCCGATCCCTGCGCAGCTATTTCGGAGCACGAAGCAATACTGCACTTGCGGAAATGTAAATAAAAAAAGCATCGACAAAAATCGATGCTTTTTCTGGGGTGGATAGTGAGATTCGAACCCACGACCTCCAGAGCCACAATCTGGCATTCTAACCAGCTGAACTATACCCACCATATGCGCACTGTTCAGTGCGAGATATATTATATCATATTCTCTTTTATTTTGCAAGAGGCAAATTTCGATATTTTTGTAACAAAAATATCCGTGGCTTTTTAGAAAACCCTCTTGATTTTTATGGAGGTATGTTGTATAATATTGTATATCAAACAGCATCATAAAAGCTGACTCGGAGGTATGTTATGTTAAAGATAGGTATAATGGCGGACTCTCTCAAGCTCGGTTTTCGCGAAAGCATAGAAAAAGCACGCGAGCTTGGCGCACAGGGCGTTCAGATATACGCTACGGAAGGCGAAATGGCGCCCGAAAATCTCACACCGGCTCTTATTGCGCAGAAACGCGATATAATAACAAGCTGCGGTCTTTGTGTTTCCGCTCTTTGCGGAGACCTCGGCGGTCACGGTTTTGAAAGACCGGAGGAAAACAAGATAAAAATCGAAAGATCCAAGCGCATCGTAGACCTTGCGCTTGAGCTTGGTTCCAATGTTGTTACAACACACATAGGTGTTATCCCCGACGTAAAAAACGACACATACGGCATTATGCAGCAAGCATGCAACGAGCTTGCGGAATATGCGGAATCGGTCGGTGCGTCTTTTGCGGTTGAAACAGGTCCCGAAAAAGCGGCAATGCTCAAAGAATTTTTAGACGGACTTTCCTCTCGCGGAGTAAAAGTAAATCTTGACCCCGCAAACCTTGTTATGGTAACGGGCGACGATCCGGTAGCGGCAGTTTACACATTAAAAGATTACATAGTTCACACCCATGCAAAAGACGGTGTTAAGCTTAAAGAAAGCGACCGCCATGAAGTTTACGGATTCTTTGCCGACGGCGGTATCGGCGATCTTCGTATTTGGGAATATTTCAACGAAGTTCCTCTCGGACAGGGCAATGTTGATTTCGACCGTTATATTGCAGCTCTCAAAGATATCGATTACGACGGATTCCTCACGATCGAAAGAGAGGTCGGAGACGATCCCGCAGCAGATATCAAGCTGGCAGTCGATTTCCTTAAGAATAAAATATAACCTAACGCAGAAGTCCCCGTCTCTGAAGCGGCGAGGGTGCCTTTTCAGGGATTTAACAGTGAAGTTATGAGGAATGTAACGTTCTCTGTGCAGGTTGCAAACGTTTACAAGCTATGCTCTTTGCGAGCATTAAATCCAGTTTACGCAGAAAGACATTTAGCCGGGACAAAGTCCCGGCTAAATGCTGAAAACAAAGAAAAAACACCACCAAGAGGTAACACTTGATGAAAAAAGAAATAAACAGGAAAAATCTCACTTTCAGAATATTGCTCTGTATTTTCTTCCCGGTAGGGATATGTTATCTTATCGTATGGGCTTTAAAAAAGCTTATAGTAATGGCGGATTCCGAAAAATACGAACAAGATCTTGAAAGCGACAGAGAACGTATGGAATTCGTTCTCGCGGGAGAACCGGAGCACGATGTTCAAAGTTATCTTTCCGAAGGCGTACGGCTCGACATAGCATACAGTCCCGAAAGAGATATGCATACGGTAACATCCGGTCAGGATTACGTGGGATACATAGATCGTCGAGACACACGCCGTTACGAGAACTTTTCACCGACATCGTACTATGTTAAAAATGTTGAAAGCATAAACAACAAGATCGCGGTGACGATCATTGTGTTTAAATAATATTTATTTTGTAAACAGATCTTTTATCTGTTTTTTCAGAGGATTTATCACCTCTATTTTCTTATATCCGAACGTATAGCCTATTCCTGCTGCAACGGAAGCGATAAAGTATATCACGCAAAAAACTATCACGGCTATGAGCGCGTCGGACTGTTGGGTCTGCACGCCTTCGAGGATATCGCTTTCGGACGTTGATGTAAAAAGATTGATCGCATAAGAAGTCGAGAACGAAAAAACGACCTTAACTATACGTAAAATATCCACAAATATATTTTTTACTTCCGAGCCGACGGCATACATCGAAAAACTGATCGCCATAAGCGGAAGCGTTACGATAAATGCCGAAAGGTAGCCTTTGTAGGGCATCGGCTTCATTGCGCCTATTTCAACACGATTGCGATCTTTTCCGCCCTCGTGCCACATTGTTAAAACAAAAAAATAAATAAGCATAAACGTATAAAGCAATGCGAGGACCGGTTCCAACAGATCGGGGGCCACGCTCGACAGAGGGATCGCCATAAAAGAGAGCATGCAAACAAGGATAACTCTTGCAAGAAGATAGAGGGAGCATTTAAAAGTGTTTTTCATTTAAATTTCGACCTTATTTTTTATTTACATTATATCACATTCAACTTGTTATTTCAAGTACGAAAAACAAATTTGAGGAGAAGTTCGTGGATTTCTTACAAAATACGGATCGTACCGTAGCGGTGTTCTTTTCCGGTACGAATTGTCGAATCGCGGACATAATTTTGGCGGCTTGCTCTTCGGTCGCGGAATTCGGGATCATATACATATTAATTATCGCCGCACTTTTCGTTTTCGGGAAAGAACGCCGCAACACGTTGATCCTCGGCACATCTCTTGTATCGGCTTTTACGGCGTCTCACCTTTTAAAGCTTTGTTTTAACAGACCTCGGCCTTATATAGAGCTGGGGCTGAACATCACCGTAAGCGACCCGATAGGTTCGTCGTTCCCGTCCGCACACTCAGCCGTTGCGTTCGCTTTTGCGATACCGATCTTTATTCTTTACATAAAAAAGAACAAACCGTTTGCATTGATAAACGTGCTCTTTGCCTGTGTCGTGGCGTTTTCAAGAATATGGCTTTGCGTACACTATCTTTCCGACGTTCTGACCGGTGCTTTATTGGGTGTCGTGTCCGGTATTTCAACAATATTTATTTACCGTTTGGTATTCAAAAAATATGACTTGTTAAAAAAAAGAAAGGAACATAAAACATGAAATACAAAGTCTGCGTAAAATTTCTGCTTTGTTCGCTTATTCTGTCCGTAGCACTGTCTGCCTGCACGATACAGTCCGCCGACAGTTACCATCCCAACGACAGTTACACCGACAAAGTAGAGACAAAAGCGGGAACGTTTTCCGGAACGTTCAAAATAAAGACGGAAGCTTCCGAGTCTTTAACGCTCGACCCGGATTCGTCCGTGTCATCCGTTCGTTCCGACGCAATGAGAGCGCGTTACGAGCAGATAGAGGAGCTTTTTGATTGTACAGTCGAAGCGCAACAAGTAAAAGACGGAAGCATAACGTCCACAATGATGGCATCGACGGCAGCGGCAAGGACGTACGCCGATATATTTCAGCTGTCTGCCGAAAACATATACAATATGTATAAGGGCGGATATTTGACATACGCGCAAAACCTCGAGGATTTCGACATAACGGACGAAAAATGGGGGTTTGACGGTCAAAAAGAAATGATGACGTTCAGCGAGGGGCAAACATACGGATTTCGCAATCTTTACTGGGCAGCGCCTCTGCCGAGCATATCCGGAGTTGTATATTACAACGAAAATATTCTGGCAAGCAATGTTATGCCGTCTCCCGCCGAGCTTTACGAAAACGATCAATGGGACTGGGAGCATTTTGAAGAGATATGTATAGGTGTTACCCATCACATTGCCGACAGGCAGGGAACATACGCATTTGTAACACCCACATCGGATTATCCGGATATAATCCATGCCGCTATCCATTCAAACGGCGGTACGCGCTTGACTTACGACGAAACGTTAGGCTACCAATGCGGATATGTTGACATGAAAACCATCGATGCGCTCGACTGGCTCGGAGATCTTATACGAGACAATAAGATAACATACAACATCAGCGGAAGCAATTCCGCAGCACCCGAAGTCGAAGCATTTGTAAACTCATATACGGCATTTCTCGTTTCAAGCTCGTCGGTCGGTTTTTCGGATGACGAATATTATCCGATGTATTCACTCGAAGACGGTTTTCGTTGGATCGAGTTCCCGAAAGGTCCGTCTTTTGACGGAGAAACAACGGCATATTACAGCGGCAACGATCAATTCCTTGCGCTTTCTAACACGGTAGACATAGGTATTGTCGGTCAAATATTAAATGCGATGTTCGAGCCGCTCGACGAGGAAGACGAAACCGGTTGGAAAACGTATATCGAACGCAATTTCTTCTTTTACGACGAAGACTTTACGATATACGAGAAAATGCTCAGATACGCAAAAACGGACTATTCCGTTTTGACAGTTAACACAAATCTTTCGATCAATGATATTTTCGCCGCCGTTATAGACGGTGTTAAAACACCGAAAGAGGCTACCGAGCAGCTCGTACCCGTTGTGGAAGGTCTTCTCGGTTAATGTAAGACATTTTAAAATATCACAGTATAAAATGGGCTGTAAAACAAAAGTTTTTGCAGCTCATTTTTGTATATTTCGGTTTTTACGGCATATACTTCTTTATGTAAACAGAACTTAGGGAGGTATGGACGTGAAACACGGCAGAAACGATAATTATTTTGAAGGACAGGCTTTTTTTTCAAAGAAGACAGCCGCTTTTGCTGCCGTGATCCTTTGGATATTTTCGGTTTTAACGATCGGTGCGTCCGTCGAGCCTGCGGAGCTTGGCAATGCGGTATCGCAGGAATTAACCTCTTTTATGTTTACCGGGAGCTTCGGCGAGAACTTTTTGCCGAATTCCGTTTCGGCTGTATTTTGGGTCCGAGGAGACAAAGAGGATGTTGTCTCTTCGGACAAAGATACGGCAGAGAAAAACAACGGTCATCTCGAAGCACTCGAAAAAGCCGAAGCCGTGTTTGCCATGAAAGAAAGCCCGTCGGGAGCGATGCCGGTCGTAAAAACGGTTTTGTTGCCGTCAAAGAGTTTTGAATCGATAAACGGTGTGTACATAAACAACGAATCGAAAAAAGACTTGTCTGTTGAACCGAAACGGATAATTCTTCAAAAAGACGAAACCGAACCGCAAGTTCTTATTTATCATACGCACGGAACAGAATGCTACAATCCGGGCTATTCTTTTTATGACGACGATATATATTCCGTAAACACAACGGATACGACAAAAAACGTTGTGCGTATAGGCACGGTGATTGCCGATGTTCTGGAAGAAAACGGGATAAAAACGATACATATGACCGAAATGTTCGACGCATCGGGATACTCGGACGCATACGAAAGGTCGTGTGCGGCGGTCGAGAAAGTATTGGCTGAAAATCCGTCGATCAAAATCGTTCTCGACATACACAGGGATACGGTCATCGATTCGGAGGGTACAAAGCTGCGGCCGGTCGTTTCGACCGAAAGCGGCGCTGCGGCACAACTGATGATACTTCTCGGTTCGGGAAGAAGCGGAGCGCAGGTACCGCAATGGAGAGAAAATCTGTCGTTTGCGCTTGCCGTTTGCGCAGAAATAAACGAGATCAGCGAAGATATTTTACGTCCGATAATGCTTCGTGCAACGCGATACAACCAACATCTGTCCGTCGGAGCGATCCTTGTGGAAGTCGGGACCTGCGGCAACACACTGTCGGAAGCGGAACGCGCGGCGGCAATATTTGCAAAAGCGCTCGCCGAATCGTGTTTGAAAACGAACTGATCCGATAAATTTTTCGAACCTGTTTACAATTCGATGATTTTATGTTATAATACGTACAACCGAATCCGACAAACGATGTAACAGGAACGATAATCAATGAAAATATACGGACTTCAAAAAACAACTCTTTTAGACTTTCCCGAACGTTTGGCTTGCACGGTTTTTCTCGGCGGCTGCAATTTTCGATGCCCGTTCTGCCATAATTCCGCACTTATTTCGGAAAAATCGTATCCGGAAGAGATCACCGAGGACGTTTTTTTCGATTTTTTAAAAAAACGAAAGGGCGTGCTTGACGGAGTATGCGTAACCGGCGGCGAACCTTTGTGCGGGAAAGACACCGAGGAGTTTTTAACAAAAATAAAGCAGGCGGGTTTTGCGATAAAGCTCGACACGAACGGCTCGTACCCGGATCGTCTTGAAAATATCGTAAAAAGCGGCCTTGCGGACTATGTTGCAATGGATATAAAAAACTCACGCAAAAATTACGGCAAAGCGATCGGAATAAAAAATTACGACACATCGGCAGTCGAAAAGAGCGTGTCGTTTCTGCTTCAAAACAATATCCCGTACGAATTTCGCACCACGATAGTAAAAGGCATTCACGAAACATTCGATATCTACGACATCGCCTCGTGGATATGCGGCGCCGAAAAATATTTTTTGCAAACATACGTCAAGTCGGACGGCGTTTTGGACAAAGAACAAGACTTTTCTCCGTTTTCACCCGAAGAAGCGGAAAACTTCAAAGAAATCGTCTCGAGAACGGTAAATACCGTCGGGATCAGAGGGATATAAAATATTAAGATGGTCTGCTGAAGTTGCCCATATTGGCTGTTTAGCTAACTGTCAAATACGCTTAAAATGCAGACGACACGGGTCAAACCGTGTCGTTTTTTTCGGAGCAAAAAAAAACAAAGCCCTCACCCTTAAAAGCACAATGGGCATATTCGTTTTTGACATCGAGCCGCCTCTGCGTTGCAATGCAATATATTGATTTTTCGTGGTACACAAAAAATTCTTTATTTGTTAACAATCGTCCGTAAACCCTTGAAATATCGGGATTTTTATCTCACGCTCGCTTTAGCGCATTAAATCGTCAAATCTATATCTTGTGTTTTTTGACATAAAAACGCTTTAAGGCTCGCAATATGTAGTGTATAGGGTGTTGACAAAGATTTTATTTTATGTTATAATAGCCGCAGTCGCAAAAAAAATACAACGCAGCAAATCGACGTCTTTGCACGGGCGTGAGACGCTTTAAGGAGATAACGGTTGCTGCGGTCGAGACATAACAAATATGATTTCAAGGAGTTAATAAATGTACCAAGTTGTAAAACGAGACGGTAAAGTCGTCGACTTTAATCTTTCAAAGATCAGTTCAGCTATCACAAAAGCTTTTGAAGCCCAAAACAAACAGTACAATTCGGACATAATCGATCTTCTGGCGCTCAAGGTAACGTCGGACTACGAATCAAAGATCAAAAACGGCACTGTCGGCGTTGAAGATATTCAGGACAGTGTTGAGCATGTTCTTATATCGGCAGGTTATGCGGACGTCGCAAAATGTTATATTCTGTACAGACGTCAGCGCGAAAAGATCCGTAATATGAACTCGACGATGCTCGACTACAAAGAGCTTGTGGACAGTTATGTTAAAAACACGGACTGGAGAGTAAAAGAGAACTCCACCGTCACATATTCCGTCGGCGGTCTTATTCTTTCAAACTCCACCGCCATCACCGCAAATTACTGGCTTTCGGAGATATACGACGATGAGGTGGCAAACGCTCACCGCTCCGCCGATATGCATATACACGACCTCGGTATGCTCACGGGCTACTGCGCAGGTTGGTCTCTGCGCCAGTTGATACAAGAAGGCCTCGGCGGTATTCCCGGCAAGATAACATCTTCGCCCGCAAGCCACCTTGCAACGCTTTGCAACCAAATGGTAAACTTCCTCGGTATCATGCAAAACGAATGGGCGGGCGCGCAGGCATTCTCGTCGTTCGACACATACCTTGCGCCGTTTGTCAAAGCAGACAACCTCTCCTACCGTGATGTTAAAAAATGCATCGAATCATTCATTTTCGGTGTTAACACTCCCTCGCGCTGGGGCACACAGGCACCTTTCTCGAACATAACGCTCGACTGGACCGTTCCGAGCGACCTTGCAGAGCTTCCCGCTATCGTCGGCGGCAAAGAAATGCCGTTTAAATACAAGGACTGCAAAGCCGAAATGGACATGGTCAACCGAGCATTCCTCGAAATAATGATCGACGGCGACGCGGAGGGCAGAGGCTTCCAGTATCCTATCCCGACATATTCCATCACACGCGATTTCGACTGGAGCGACACCGAAAATAACCGTCTCCTATTTGAAATGACCGCAAAATACGGCACACCGTATTTTTCCAACTACATCAACAGCGATATGCAGCCCAGCGATGTTCGCAGTATGTGCTGCCGTCTTCGTCTCGACCTGCGTGAGCTTCGCAAAAAAACGGGCGGCTTCTTCGGCAGCGGCGAAAGCACCGGTTCTATCGGTGTTGTAACGCTTAATATGCCTCGTCTTGCTTATCTTGCGTCCGACGAAAAAGATTTCTATCGCCGTCTCGACAAGCTTATGGATATCGCGGCACGTTCGCTTAAAGTTAAACGCACCGTCGTAAGCCGTTTGTTAGACGAAGGTCTTTATCCTTACACAAAACGTTATCTCGGCAAATTTGACAATCATTTTTCCACTATCGGTCTTGTCGGTATGAACGAAGCTTGTCTTAACGCAAACTGGCTCGGCAAAGATATTTCCGACGAAAAGTCTTTACAGTTTACAAAAGATGTTCTTAACCATATGCGCGAACGTCTTTCCGATTATCAGGAACAGTACGGTGACCTTTACAACCTCGAAGCTACGCCTGCCGAATCCACCGCTTACCGCCTTGCAAAGCACGATATCGCACGTTATCCCGATATTATCACCGCAACCGAAAAGGGCAACTCTCCGTATTATACAAACAGCTCGCATCTTCCCGTTAACTACACCGAAGATATTTTCGAAGCTCTCGATATTCAGGACGAACTTCAGACTTTGTACACCTCCGGTACGGTCTTCCACGCATTCCTCGGCGAAAAAATGCCCGACTGGAAATCCGCTGCGGCTCTCGTTCGCAAGATCGCGGAAAACTACAAACTCCCCTACTACACGCTTTCTCCCACATACTCCGTCTGCAAAAACCACGGCTATATCGCAGGTGAAACATATTCCTGTCCTCACTGCGGTTCAAAAACGGAAGTTTACAGCCGCATAACGGGCTATTACCGCCCCGTACAGGCTTGGAACGACGGCAAAACTCAGGAATTTAACGAAAGAAAAACGTACAATATCGCCACCTCAAGGCTTAAATCCGAAGGCAGAGTTCCCAAGACCGTATCAAAAGATAAAAAATATTATCTTTTTACAACAAAAACCTGCCCCAACTGCAAAATGGCAAAAACATTCCTTGACGGCGCAGGCATAAATTACGAAGTTATCGATGCCGAAGAACAGGTCGATCTTGTTAAAAAATACAATATCCGCCAAGCTCCCACTCTCGTTGTCTCAGAAGGCGACAGCGCGGAAGTATATGTTAACGCATCGAATATCAAGAAATTCGTCGGCTGACCGATCCTAAATCAACAAAAAGTCCTCTCCGCTTGTTCGTGAGAGGACTTTTTGTTGTAAAGCTATAGCGCATTACATTTCTTTTACATCGTCTTTTTTTACCGTTTCGCTGTTTTTAACGCTTAAAACGCAGTTTTCTCCGCAAACCGCAGCGTCCCAACATTGCGGCGAACGCTGCGAATCGGAAAAAACCATAACCGGCACGTTCATTTTTCGCGTCGGACAATATTTTTCTTTTATAACATATTCTTTATTCATCGCTTTCACCGTTCTTTCCGATGGACTCCACATATGCACGCATTTCGGCCGATGTTTTAACATTATGCGCATTTTCGATCACTTCCTGCTGCCGAGAAATGGAAAGCGCCGCAAAACGCTTAAACGCAGCGGTGTTCTCTATAAGCGCATAACCAAGCCCCAACGGCGCTGACGATCGATCTTTTTTGTTATTCATATTGATCTCCGTAAATAGTTGATAAAACAGATAAGCTCTCAATTTTTGAATTGTTGAACTTTTACGCTGTCCGGCCCCTATTTCTAAATAGTTAAGAAATTTTCCTGTGTCGCAAATTTAAAGTGAATTTAGGCGTGAAACAGGTCTGCTCTCAATTTTTTGAATTGTTGAACTTTCACGCTGTCCCGTCTCCTTATTAATGTTTTAACAAGATATGAATATATTTTTAGTCGAATGTCGGATAATATTCACGAACAACGAAAATTGGCATATTTTGTATATGAGACATCATCTTTACGGTGAACGCTCTAAAACAATATCAAGGAGTGCTTTAAATGTTCAAAAATCTTTTCGGCGGCGACAACCTGTGGATCATAATCATCACGATCATCGTTATAATCATTTTGTTTAACGATAATAACGAGAACAAATCAGACGGCTGCCTCCCGCCCTGCCCGCCACGCCGCAACGAATGTTAAACCGATACGCAAAACGACACGCATTTTGCGTGTCGTTTTGTTCAATAATGGGCTTACCACGTTATTATATTGCCTTTTTTGCGATTTTACCGGTTCAAGGGTATGATATTGCTCCATGCGTATTTGCCGTTTTTATCGACAACAAACGCGCGTATAAAGCGTTCCGAAGCCTGCGGTCTGTACTCCGCAGACGTAATGCCGTCGCCCGTAAAAACACGCGCGGTCCACGGCAAATTTGACGAGAACACTATCTTGCTTACCGGCGAACAATCGACCCTGAATACTCCGTTTTGCTCTGTCAGATGTATTTCGGGGCCTTGCGTAGCATAAAATCGGCGATTTTTTATTGCGTCTTTAACAGACTGCGGATCCGTCGGATCGCACTCCGCCATAATGTAAGAATGACAATCGTCGCTGCCGTCGTAATAATGCGTATCGTCAACGGCAAGCAACGGGTAAAAACGGCGTTCATATCCCAACATATCGACGATCAGCGAGGAATCCGGACGGTACGACATACCGACGTCCGACACCCTGTTGTATATCTCCGTCGCATCAATGCCCTGTATCTTCAAAATATCTTCCGCTGTGTTTAACGACCACGCCGGATGCGCAAGCACGGCAAGTCCGCCGCAACGATGTATCTCGTCGATGATCTCGCCAACGCCGCTTCCTCTTTCAAGCCCGGACGGCGCTCTGTCCGCACAAAGGCAAACGATGTGATATACTTTATGTTCCGCAGTTGTAACATCGTATTCAACACCCGACAAAATGCTCAAACCGTCTATCATCTGTTTGTCACCGTAATGCCAATGATCGGTAAATGCGACCGCATCGTATCCGGCGTTTTTATATATCCTTGCAGCTTCAACAGGCGTCTTTCGTCCGTCCGAAACCGAAGTGTGAATATGCAACCCTATCTTTGCTCTGTTTTTACCGAATATATCTTTATACATAATATTTTTCCTTTCAACATCTCGGCCGTTTTCGACGTCCGAGCATATTCTAACATTACACATAAAAATAGCACAAAAACATCGATTTGTCAAGCGAAAAATCGTAATGGAAACGAACTTTCGATAAATGCCGCCCCGTGTAAATTCGATGTTTTGACAACAACAAAGATCGGCATCACACCCTGTTCTTTATCTCATTCACGATCGTTTCCGTGAACTGCTCAAACGGCATTTTTACGGTTTCGGAAGAATCTCTGTACCGAACGGATACAGTGCCCGTCTCGGCTTCCTCAGCGCCGATTATCAGCATATACGGAACACGTTCGGTGTACTGCGCCTGTCTTATTTTATACCCTATTTTTTCGTTACGTGCGTCAAATTCGCAACGTACACCAAGAGCTTTCAGCTTGTCGAATACGCCCTGTGCATAATTGCGGCATTCGTCCGATACAAGCAATACTTTTGTTTGAACAGGCGCCAGCCATACGGGGAATTTACCGGCGTAATGTTCCGTAAGAATGCCTATAAAACGCTCTATCGAGCCGAAACATACTCGGTGCAGCATTATCGGCAGCTGCTTGCGTCCGCTCTCGTCGATATACGATATATCGAACTTTCTCGGCAGCTGAAAATCAAGCTGTATCGTTCCGCATTGCCACGTGCGTGCCAAACTGTCTTTAAGATGAAAATCTATCTTCGGACCGTAAAACGCTCCGTCACCCTCGTTTACGGAATACGGCAAGCCGAGACTTTCCAAGGCGTTTTTCAGTCCGTTTGTCGCAAGCTCCCATTCCTCGTCGCTGCCCATGCTGTTTTCGGGACGTGTCGAAAGCTCTAACGAATACGTAAAACCGAATTTTGTGTAAACCTCGTTTATGAGCGAAATTATGTTTTTTATCTCATCTTCTATATTCTCCGCACGCAAAAAGATATGCGCGTCATCTTGCGTAAAACAACGCACACGAAACAGCCCGTGCAGTGCGCCGCTAAGCTCTTTTCTGTGTACAACACCAAGCTCGCCCAAACGCAACGGCAGATCTCTGTAACTGCGTAATTTGCTCTTGTAAACAAGTATTCCGCCGGGACAGTTCATCGGCTTTATACAATAATCGTCGCCGTCTATGTTCATCGGTGGATACATCGTGTCTTGATAATGCTCCCAATGCCCACTCGTCTGCCACAAACTCTTGTTCAATATCATCGGCGTGGAAATTTCACTGTAACCGTTCGCTGTGTGAAGCTCTCGCCAATACTCCGACAATTGATTGCGCAATATCTGCCCGCTCGGCAAAAAGAACGGTGAACCGGGCGCCTCGTCGCATAACATAAACAACTCCATCTCTTTGCCTATCTTGCGATGATCGCGCTTCGCCGCCTCTTCAAGCATCTTTAAATAACCGTCAAGCTCCTCTTGTGTTAAAAACGCCGTACCGTATATCCTCGTGAGCATTTTATTGTTGCTGTCATTCTTCCAATACGCTCCCGATATGCCTGTAAGCTTAAACGCCTTTACAGCCTTTGTGTACGTTAAATGCGGTCCTCGGCACATATCCACATACTCGCCCTGCCGAAAAAAGCTCACGGCTTCGTTTTCGGGCAGATCGTATATATGCTCGACCTTGTAAGGCTCGCATTTTTCGTTTAACAAACGTATCGCTTCGTCTCTGTTTAACACAAACGGTCGTATCGGCAAATTCTCCTTTACGATATTTTTCATTTCCGCTTCTATTAACGGCAAAGAATCATCCGAAAGCTTGATGTCGCCCAGATCGATATCGTAATAAAACCCTTTCTCCGTCGCAGGCCCGTATGCGAACTTTGCGCTCGGATATAATCGCGATACGGCTTGCGCCATTATATGCGCACACGTATGCCGTACCGTCTCAAGCAAGGCAGCCCCTTCCTGTACCTCAACATTCCCGTCTCTACAGATCACTTTCATTTTTTTGTTCTCCTATTCTTTTGTTTTTTTGAATAAGAAAAGCACCCATGACAAACAGACGGACTTATCCCGTCAATTCGCCAAGGGTGCATACTAATTATAGAAATGCACGGTTCCACCTTGATTTTTCACTCTTCGGATTCTGACAAACCCTATTCTTTAACGCAGAAATACGGCAACGCTTACTCTGCTTTCGGCGCCGCAGCTCAGGAGCGGTCTTCACCTATGCTTTCCATAAGAAACTTTCAGCATTCGTTTCTCTCTCTGTATGTTCCGCAAAGGCTACTCTTTCCTTCATAGCTTTTCTTATTCAATTTAATTTTTTAACATCTATATTCTATCACAAAATTCCGCTTTTGTCAATCCCTTAATTTAACACGCAGACGGATTGAGAGCAAACGCCGTTCCGTGATGATCTTTTACCATCTCAAAAAAGATGATTGCAAATAAAACAAATACCTGCAGACGGGAAAATCTCAAAATGATAGATTTTCACTCATGCTCAACAAATCAAGGGCATATGCTTACGCATATGCCCTTCTTGCAAAATTTGTAAACTCGCAATGATCAAAAATCATCACTCGTTGTCTTTTTGCGCTTATTTACGACCGATTATGTCGTTGTTAATGTTGGTATTTTTTAGACCATCAACGGTAATAGCTGTAACGTCTACGTTTGCTGCGGTGCAACTTGTAACAGCGGAGTCACTAGCGCAGCCTACGATCTGACCTGCGTCGCGAACTGCAGAGATCTCACAGCTTTCAGCGTGGCAGCCGTTGATTGTCGGGTAAGAAGATCCTTGGTTTAAATAACCTACCAAAGCGCCGGCTTTGTCGCCGTCTCTGTCGCTATTAAGGTATACAGATTTAACTGTTGCATTCTTAACGGTGCAGCTTTTGATAGTGCCGGCCTGAACATAACCGACAAGTGCGCCTACCCAGTGGTTACCTGTAACGGTTGCGCCGTCGATTGTGAGGTTCTTGATAGTGCCGTTCGACCAAGCGAACAAACCTGTAGCTTCGTTAGTAGCTGATTTAGTACTGTCGTCAATATAGAGGTTGGAAATAGTATGTCCGTTGCCGTCGAATGTGCCATTGTATTGAGTTGTGCTGTTACCGATAGGCGTCCAAGCTTTGTTGCCGAGATCGATATCTGCAGTGAGTTTAACGTTTGCATAGAGCTTAACGCTATCAGACTGTGAAGCAAACCAGAACATACCGTTTGCGTTGGAAATTTCATAAACGCCATCAACAAGCATTACACCGTCTGCTACGGTCGTTACGCCTGTCTTAACTGTGCAGTTAACAGGATCAGCGTTGTCTGTGA
>CAYUWC010000007.1:0-11694 GCA_964448355.1 uncultured Oscillospiraceae bacterium
TCGTGAAGAAACAAACTCTGCGGCGCGGATTTTCAAAGAGAAGCATGCCTTAAAAGTATGCAAGCTACCATAATATAATAAGTATAAATAAGTTTAGGATATGTAAAATAAGCTGTCGCAAATGAGTGGAATTGTTTGCGGCAGATTTTTTTGTAAATAAAAAAAGTGGTCATTGTGTTAAAAATACGCAAAACCGCTGAAATCATTAAAGCGGATGCTCAATACCTTTCGGTAAAAACATCCGCTTTTTCTTTTGTAGGCTGCCTTAATGCGGCAACCCTTTTTTGTTTTGTTAAAGCCGTATATCGAACGTACTTACGGCGAGTAAAAAGTCCGTTTGTTTTACACAGCCGCTTCGATTTTAATTGAAACGCCGTGTTTTAACAAAGCTCGTATGCTTTCTTTGCGTCGTCGAGGGTGCGAGTGCTTTGTTTTTTTCGGAGTGCATATATCCAGAAGACCACCGAGCCGACAAAAAGCACTGCGTAGAAGATAAGGAACGGAATTATATCGGAAATATCGAAAGACGTAAGTTTGCCGTCCGTCATTATTTTCTTTATCGGGGACGAACCCGATGCGAGCGCGTGGAAAGCGCAAAGTGCTTCTGCCGTCGCCTCTGCGTTCGGTGCCTCGTCGGCAATAAATTCTCTGTACGAGCCGTCTTCGTTTTTGTACGTTACGAGAAGCTCGGGGAGATTTTTCCACAACTCGGAGTTTGTGCTTTCGCCGATATCCGAAAGCGCCGATATTACTTTGCTTAACGTTATGCAGGAGCCCTCGGCAAACGTGCCGTCCTCGTTTTGGATCTCGTTGAGCCTTTCCACTGCATTTTGAACAGCCGTGAAAACTTCTGTCGATGCTACATACGGAGAGAGGACCGAAAGTGCGAGAGCGGTTGCCTCAATGTCCTCACGCAGATCGTTGTAAACGTAGAAAAGACCGGTTTCGTCTTGGTATGATAACACCGATTGCACGGCTTGTTCGCTTGAAAACACTGTTTTTGACGCTTTTAACGCTATCATGGCAAGACATGTTTCTTCGAAAGAACCGAACGAACCGTCCTCTTTTTGCAACGACGCCAATTCTGCGGTTTTTTCCGTGTCGGCGGCTCTGCCCTCTGCGGTATTTGTTATGATATCGGTCGCAAGAAGTTCAACGCCCTCTTTACCGTCAAGATAAGTATTTTCAACGATCGTAAAACCCGAATATACAAGCGCAAGATATTCGCTTAACAATGTTCCGTCCGTTATTGCGTTTTGGCTCAAATAATAGTTTTCCGCAGCTGCGGCTTCGTATGCAACGTTAAGAGTATCGGCGGAAGCTGTCAGCCCCGTGCAGACGGTCATTGCAAATACAATGCCGAGGATAACGAGTTTTTTGAAAAAATTCTTCATTGTACGTTCTATTTTACCTTTCAGTTGTCATTTGTATCGGGATTTTCTATTTGCACTTCTTTTTGCATTTCTTTTGCCAGTTTGATCGCAACGATGTTCTGCAAAACAGCTTCTTGACCTGCTCTGTTTTCTATCGCTTCTTTTAACGACGATATGGCGGCGGTCCAGACTGCGATCTTTTCGGAATCCGACGAATTTGACAAAACATACATTGCAAGCTCGTTGACGGAATTTACGTATATGGTGTTTGCCTGTTCGTAAAATGCGTCTTGATCGGATGCGGAGGAGTTTGTTTGATCCTGATCCTGCTCTTGATTTTGGCTTTGATTTTGATCTTCGCTCGGCAACGTTTCCGGCTCTTCTTCCGTTTCGGTTTGTGCAAGTCGAAGCGTCGAAACGGCGGATCTGAGATTTGCGATAAGATCAATGCATACGGAGACTTTTTCCGTCGTGCTTGCGGCAGCGAGATTTGCTTTGCTCAAAGCGTTTGAGTACGTTTGCCACGTAGCCTGCGTGTATTCGGACGCCGCTTTAACGGAAACGGTGATCTTTGTTATTTCCGATCTCATCGTGTCCCCGATAAGAAGAGATGCCTTTGCCTGCGAGATCGCAGAGGTGAGTTTGTTGATTTCGGACTTAAGTTCTTCTCCCGTAAAAGTCGACAGTTTTTCGGCGTACGTCTTTTTCGCGGAATCGATCGCGGTCGAAAGATTTGTTATAAAAACATTCGTGTCCGCAACGTCGTATCGTGCCAAAAGCTCTTCGGCATTCGATATTTCCGTTTCAAGGTCTTTGACTGTTAATATATTACCCTGAGTGTACTTTTCGTATTCTTCGATCACTTCGAGCGCACGCGACAAAGCACTTGCGGCACTGTCGATATCGGACGTGGGCACGGTTTTGTCATAGCTTACGGTCAAAGCAACGGAGTACGCCTTGTTAAAACGTTCGCAGATCAATTTGTAATACGGTGTTGAATCCGTTTGATCGATGGTTTTTGCTTTTGCTTTATCGATGAGTGCGTCAAGCGACGTTGCTTTGTATGACGCGATATAGGAAAGCGAATAGTTTGACAACGTAAACGTCAGCTGCGACAATCTTGCGTAAAGCGCTTCCGCCTCCGCCACCGTGATCTCGTAACCGACCATCTGCATTTGCTCGTTGACGGAAGACACGAGCTGCTGCGCGGTGTTCATATCGTTTTCAACATCTTCCGCTTTGTCTCTGGAATAATTCCCGATATAAACAGCCCTCTTTTTGAGGATAAGATCAAGAGGCGATATGAGATTTGTCATAAGCTTGTTATCGGCAAAACTGTAAAGATTCGTCGATCTCGAACTGTCTTGCGATACGGCGGCAACTGTGAACGCAAAGTATTTGTATACAACTTCCGATGTTGAAACCATGCCGTCGGAATCGACAACGATATATCTGTTTAACGTTAAGCCCTTACTTTCCGCAAGCGATCCGAAAATCTCGGAGGAAAGGTCGTTTTTGCCGAAATAAGAGGATACTTGAGTTTCGAGATCGTATCCAAAATCATAGTATCTGTCTGCGCCGTAATCACTTAACAGTTCTTCGACATCGAACGTCAGTTTTTCGTTCGCAACAAATATCAATGCGGTCGAATTACCCGATGCGGACGAGGTGCTGTTTGCGGACGAGAGTAAGCTGAGCGAATTTGCCATAGTCGACAGCTTTCCGGATTTGTAATTATACATATTCGCCGGATCCGTGCCGTCGGCTGCCGAGTATGCGCTCGATACGGAATATGTGCCGTATATCGCATCTTTGTTAAACTTCCAAAGCTCTGCGATCTCGGATATGAGATAGTCGAATATAATTCCGTATATCGTCATGTCCGCTTCGGAAAGCGAGATCGCTTTCGTTAAGGTGTTGTACATAACATCACTGTCGTTTAAATAATTTTTAAACGACGCAAGACGGACCGTTGCTTCCGAGTTGAGAAAATCTGCGGAAACTCCCGTTTTGTACATATAATATTCCGCCGCTGCGGCAAATACGGTCGAAAGATCGAACAGCTTTTCGTCGTTTATTTCGTCAACTCCCCACATATCTTTAAGGATCGTTTTCATAATAGCCAACGCCGATTTTTCGACGGTCGTGTCCGCAATACGATCCGTTGTCGAACAAATTACGGGTATATGTATGCCGAGAACGAACGAATATGTGTTTAACAACTCTTTTAACGCAAGTGTTTCTTTTTGAACGTCCGAAAGATTTTCGGGCAAATATGCGTCAAGCTTTTCTGCAAAATCCGCACAAAGCAATTGCGCTTCTTCAAAAAGGCCGGAATAAAGCGCGGCAGAAGGGATAAACGAGAACGTGAATGCGTCGCATTCGATGCTCGTTTGGTCGGGGCCGATAAACTGCGTTTTCGGGACTGTTACGTTAACTTCCGATACGGATATCGACGAAAGCTTGTTCAAAACAGTCGAAACACGGTCGTAAAGCTCATTGTTATCATCACCGATAAGTCCTTCGTAGTCTTCGATGTACGATATCATTTTTGCGGTATACGAAGAATATTCCGTAAATATATCGTATGTTAAGAGATATTCGGTCATCGGGCTGAGACGAGATACGGATTGCGTGAAGTTATCGATAAGATCCTGCATTGAGGAGAGGGATATCGAATAAAGCAGATACGGGTCGTCCGCAACGAAATATATAAGATTTTTTATCGCCGTATAATTTATGCTGATAGCGCTGAGCTCGGTGGAGTAAAAATCCGAGTAGGGGAGGATATATTCGGCAAAAATATTGCCGATGCTCTTCAGCTTGAGATATGCTTTTGCCTTTTCGGTTATATCGGGCGAGGATACTTCCGTTTTTAACACACTCGAACAGAGCGCAACATATGACAGTCTGACATCTTCAAACGAAGAAAGAAAATCGTAGTAAAGCACGCCTTTGTTTGTTTGAGAATGCAGGTCGGAATACGCTTTTTCAAAAACGGCAAGCGCAGTGCTCGTTTCGGCGGAATCCCGAAGAGAAGAATAGTCGTGAGTTTTTTTCTTGTATACGGCGGAGTCGAGATATCCGGTCATTACGGGCGTGTTTTTCTTGAAGCGAACGTCCAAATACGGATAAAGACCGCTTTCTTCGGTGCAGAAAGTATCGTTAAACTCGTTTTTGTAATACAACGGCTTGTCCGAGCCGTCTCCGATCTGATCTTCGAGTGCGACGATTATTTTGTATATACAATCTATGGCGAACGTCACCAGCTCTTTTCGAGAAGCGTTGAATTTATCGGAAAAAAGCTCAAGCTCGTCGTTTTCGCAAAAGCCGTAAACGTCTATCGCAAAATTGAGCGCGGAGGAGATATTATGCTTGATCAGGGGATCCGTTTTTGTTATTCCCGTGTTCGCCTTTTTGGAAGCGGAAACGCTCGGATACCATGTGTAAACTCCTTCGAGGAAAACATAGTTCGATCCGCCGAATGTGCTGAGAAACTTTTCTTTGTCGGTGAAAAAATATCCGTCATATTCGTCAGAGCAACAAAGCCTCAGGTCAAATTCCGCCCTCTTGTCCAAAAGCCCGTCTTTGTCAAGGCCTTTGTCAATCAAATTTTCCCGGACCGACGATTCGACGGACGGACCTTTGAGGTAAAGCTCGGAAATATATTTACCCAAAAGCTCACGCGATGTTTGCAGTGCCGTTCCCGCCGACGACGGTACGGTAAAGCACACGGCTGAAAGCGAAAATACGATCGAGAGAATGATTATAAATGAAATACTTCGTATAGCTGATTTTTTCATAAATTGTATACCTCTTAACTTGCATTCTGTATGTTTGTTGTTCGGAAAATACTTATCATTATAATTATACACCATAAATGCAAAAAAGGCAAGTATCAAACTTGTCTTTTTTTAATCTTTTTTTGTTTTAACACCGATTTTTTCGTCTTCTGAAGCGTTTTGCCCCGTTTTTGGTATGTTAAAATCGGAATATACGTTTTGCTTTTAAAATCGATACGCTGTTTTTATTCGGACTTTTTGTTAAACGTCATCCGTGCGATCTCTTGTGTTCGCCCAAATTCGTTTTCCGTTTTCGACGAAAGGCTCTTTTGGTCCGCGATCGAAACGAGAAGCAACAAAAGCGTTCCTATCGCAAAACACGGCAATACTCCCGCAATCGTCGGCAATCCGATCGTCGGGCAAAAATATATGAATACCGATGCGCTCGCAATGCCTCCGACCGTTGATACGAAAGCCGCTTTTGCCGTTAAAAACCGACAGAAAAGCCCGAAAAGCGTTATCGGCCCGAATGCGGACGATATCAATGTTATAACAGCTTCGATCGACAGAAAGTCTTTATCCGCGATCGCAAGTATCACCGCTGCCGCCGAAACGAAAACAGCGGACAGGCGAAGCCGCATAAGCTCGTTTTGCTTTTTTGTTCGACCGTGAAAAAGA
The DNA here is from genome assembly GCA_964448355.1 of uncultured Oscillospiraceae bacterium. Lineage (GTDB taxonomy): Bacteria > Bacillota > Clostridia > Oscillospirales > UBA644 > HGM12619. The sequence goes on from CAYUWC010000007.1 coordinate 5,834, forward strand.
TCGTACGCAAACGCCGTACTTGCGGAAAAAACACCGTGCTCCGCAGCCGACAGGCTTACAACGAACACAAGCGCAGTCACCGCAGAACCGAGAAAAGGCGAAAGATTTGTAAAAAGCACGTTGACAGCGTCGGTATATCCGTTTATTTGCTCGACGGCAAGAGCCCGTACTATAACGCCCGTAAACACCGCGCCCACCGCAGCAGGCAACGTCCATACTATCTCGAAAAAGACGCGTCGTTTCGGCGTACATCTTTCTTTTGCCGACATATACAGCGTGCTTATCGTTGGTATCCCGAAAAACAGTACGGCATACGAACAGAAAGAAAGTATGTTTTTAACAAGTCCGCTCGCTATATTTTCACGGCTTATCGTTTTTGCGGCTTCGGATATAAACATTGTTTGAACATCTGTTTGTATCCCGAATACGGATGCGTTTATCACCGATATCGTTATAAAAACGAAAAATACCAATATGATCACCGCTCTTATGTGGCTTACCGTGGCTATGGCCGGAAGACCGCCCAAAAATACGAACAACGCAACGACGGCACCGCATAAAAGTATTGCCGGCACAGACCCGATATTTGTAAATCTGTCAAAGATATCTGCGGCTGTTTTTATTACGGCTGCGGAAAAAATAACGTTGAATATTAAAATGACAGCGGAATAAACGGCACGCAGTATCCCCGTCTTGTCTTCAAACCTGTTTTCCGCAAATTCGGGAAAGGAAAACGAATTTCCCGCAACTTCGGAATATATCCTGATTCGTCTTGCAACGGCAAATCTGCTTAAAAATATGCCCACTACCATCCCCGCGGCGGAAAAGATCGCTTCCGTAAGACCGCGCTCCGCATCAACAACGATCATCGGAACGGTCACGATAAAAAAGTATCCCAAAAATGCCGTCTGAGCCGTCATTCCGACCGTGGACGAGAGCAGCTTGCGGTTTGCGAGAAGATAGTCCGCTTTTGAACCGCAGCGCATGTACAGATAAAAGCTTATGGCTGTTGTCGCAATGCCGTATAACACCGTAAACCAGAGCATGTGTATTTGATTCCTTTCGTTTTTGTTGCACTGAGCAGGAGTTTGTTAAATACGTATAATCTATGAATCGGGTTGCTCCCCGATAGCAAAAATTTCAGCCCCTGCATTTATGTAAAGAACATCTGTGTTTGGTTATATCTTTAAGAATACACCTTTTTCCCCGATATGTCAAGATATTTTGCATTTTATTTAAATTTTGGGGGATTGAAAAGAGCTTTGGCTTATGGTACAATATTGCCACAGAGTAGATGCCGAGCGTTAAGTGCCGAGGAATGGGAAGTCGTCCTCGGACGAAAAAACGATGCTCCGTTTTGCGGTTCGGTATCGCGTCCGCTGTGTAAAATTAAATATTTTTCACTTAAACGGATGATTCTGAATTAAATTTTTCGGAGGTCATCAAAAAATGAAAAAAACAGTCAAAAATCGGATCAAAACCATAATCGTCTGTGCGATACTTGCGGCGGTGGGTTTTGTTCTCGACAGATTTCTCGGCATAACACTGCCGCTTTTCGGCTCGAAAAGTCTGTCCGTCAACATCAGCTTCGTTCCAATATTCCTTGCCGGTTTTTTGTACGGACCTTTGTGGGGCATGCTCGTCGGCGGCGTTCAGGACCTTATATGCGTCCTTCTCGTGCCTATGGGTCCGTTTATGCCCGGTATTACGCTTACAACAATGCTCGTCGGCGCTCTCGGCGGTCTGTTTAAGCTTATTTTTATAAAAGATATCTCGTCTTTTACCGATAATCGAAGACCTTCTGCGCGCCGATTAAGTGCATTCTCCGCAATTTCGCTGCTGTCGGTGTTGTGCGGCGCCGTGCTGTTGTTCGTCCCCGCAGCGTCGTTTTCTTTTGCCGACGGAACGAACGTGGCTCTTTCGGTAAATCACGCGCTTGTTCAAACAGAGGAGTACGAAACGGTTTTTAAAGCGGTCCTCGATACGTTTGATCCTGCCGATACGTCCGCACTGATCTATTCGGGCATGAAAATATACGATTTTTCTTTTACGGTGTCGCTCGGCTACGCCGCAGCCGTCCTGTTGGGCATGATCTGTCTTGTTTTCATGCTGCGTAATCATCGTATTGCCGCATTGCTCTCCGCATTTGGCGCGTTTATGATCGGCGGCATTTCCGCTTTTACAACAACAATCTATATTCCGAAAGCACTTTCGGGTACCGATATAAGCGTTTCGACAACGATTGCTCCGTACGTGTTTACGGCAATGCTGTTTATAGTTTTGTTCCGTGTTTTAACATCATACAGCCCTGCACTGACCGAGCTTTCGACGTTTTGTCTTATATCTTCGGTTATTTCCTCCGTCTTAAATTCGTTTTGGATAAGCCTTGCGTATACAAACGTTACGTTCTGGGTCTATCTCGTGCCGAGGCTTGCCGTTGCGGTGTTTATCGGTGTACCCCTTTATACGTTCCTGCTTTGGATCATTATGAAAAAAGCGGTGCCTCAATTAAAAAAATCGAATCTTCTTTAAAAATATAAAAATCAAAAAGGAGCCTGTGTTCAATGAAAAAAATACCTTCCGATATCGAGATATCCAAAGCCGCCGATATTTGGCACATAAAAAAAGTTGCGGAACGTTCCGGTTTTTGCGAGGAGGATCTGATATACTACGGTCCGTATAAAGCAAAGATCTCCGAAAAAGCGTTAAAAAACAAAAAAGGCAAGCACGGCAAGCTTATTCTCGTTACCGCAATCAACCCCACGCCTCTCGGTGAAGGAAAAACAACTACCACCATCGGCCTCGGCGAAGCGTTGAATATCCTCGGAAAAAATGCCGCGATCGCTCTTCGAGAGCCGTCTCTCGGACCCGTGTTCGGGCTTAAAGGCGGAGCTACCGGCGGCGGATACGCGCAAGTTGTTCCGATGGAAGATATAAATCTGCATTTTACAGGCGACTTTCATGCTATAACATCCGCAAACAATCTCCTTTGCGCAATGATCGACAATCATATCTATCAGGGCAACGAGCAGAACATAGACCCGAAGCGTATCATCTTCCGTCGAGTTCTCGATATGAACGACAGAGCGCTGAGAAATATCGTTGTCGGTATGGGTAAGATCACCGACGGCGTTGTTCGCCAGGACGGATTCCAGATCACCGTTGCGTCCGAAGTAATGGCTGTGCTTTGTTTGGCAAACGATCTTGCCGACCTGAAAAAACGTTTGGGTAATATTCATATTGCAAACAGGTACGACGGTTCCCCCGTTTATGCGCGTGATGTTAAAGCAGACGGCGCAATGGCGGCTCTTCTTAAGGACGCACTTTTGCCCAATCTCGTTCAAACATTGAATCATACACCGTGCTTTATCCACGGCGGTCCGTTTGCGAATATCGCTCACGGTTGCAACTCGATAAGGGCAACGTCTCTTGCTCTCGACAGATTCGATTACTGCGTTACGGAGGCAGGCTTCGGCTCGGATCTCGGCGCGGAAAAATTCCTGAATATCAAGTGCCGTAGGCTCGGCGTCGGACCCAATTGCATCGTGTTGGTCGCAACCGTGCGCGCTCTTAAATATAACGGCGGTGCGCTTGTAAAAGACAGTGCAATCGAAAATCTCGACGCACTCGAAAAAGGTCTCGACAATCTTCGTAAACATATCGAAAACCTCCGAGGTTTCAACGTTCCTGTCGTTGTTGCGTTGAACGTGTTCGGCACGGATACAGAAGCCGAAAAAGATCTTGTAAGAAAAGCCTGCGAAGAGAGCGGTGCCGAATTCGAATGCTCTTACGGATATGCGGAGGGCGGTCAGGGCGTCGTTTCTTTGGCGGAAAAAGTCGTCAAAGCCTGCGATGAACCGTCCGAGCTTAAATATACATATTCGCTTGAAGATTCCATCGAAGAAAAAATATGCGCCATCGCAAAAAATATCTACGGCGCAGACGGCGTTGATTTTTCTCCCGCCGCCAAAAAGACTATCTCGGATATAAATGCTCTCGGAGCCGCCGAGCTTCCGATTTGTGTTGCAAAAACACAATACTCTTTTTCCGACGATCCGAAACTTTTGTGTCGCCCCAAGGGATTCCGTATCACCGTAAGGGATCTGAAACTTTGTTCCGGCGCAGGTTTTACGGTCGTTTATCTCGGCGATATCCTTACTATGCCCGGTCTTCCGAAAGTTCCCGCCGCAGACTCGATAGACGTCGATAACGACGGAAATATCGTCGGCTTGTTTTGATCGAAGACAGCGTGAAAATTCAATGATTTAAGCATTGCAAGAGTACCTGTTTCATTCGTAAATCCACCCAAAAACGGGACACGATCCGTTTTTGTTGGCGCAGAGTTTATCGCTGAGTGTTTATCGCTTAACGCTTGACGTTTGTCGCATGATGACAAAATAAATTTCATTAACAGTTTATTTTGCCCATAGCGGCGGAATATTAAGAGGATAAGCTTGAAAATTCAATGGTTCAAAAATTGAAAAACACCTGTTTCATTAACTGTTGGAGATTGTTATGAGCAAAAAAGACGAAAAAACCAACGTAATGCGCGTTCTCGAACAAAAGCGGACGGATTACGAAAGTTTTACATATGACCCGTCCGTAACAAATGCTTCGGACGTTGCAAAAGCTCTCGGTCAGGATCCGGCTGCGGTGTTCAAAACACTCGTGACCGTCGGTAAAAGCAAGGAACATTACGTTTTTATGATCCCCGCGCAAGCCGAGCTTGATCTTAAAAAAGCCGCTGCCGCCGCAGCCGAAAAGTCCGTTGAAATGATACCTCAAAAAGAGCTTCTTCCCTTAACGGGCTATATTCACGGCGGATGCTCTCCGATCGGAATGAAAAAACAGTTCGATACTTTTATCGACGAGACCGCAGTATTGTTCGACCGAATATGCTTTTCGGGAGGAAAGGTCGGATTTCAGGTCCGAGTACGTCTTGAAGATCTGCAAAATATCGTTCCCGTTAAAGAAGCGGATCTTGTAAAAAATAAATAAAAAAAGATGAGCCGGAAATTTTTCGGCTCATTTTTTATGGACACATGCTTTGCTTGGATATGAAAATTTTGTATGTTTAAGTGTTAATTACGAATGATCGAGTTGAGATCAGAACAATTATATCGAAAGAATTCTTTTGAAAGTATTGACAACTTGGCTAAAACAAAGTATAATTAAACTATGTTACAACAAAACTAAAACTAAATTATATTTTTATGTGTTATTTTTGTTTTTATTAAATTTAAGGAGCTTTTGCTTATGAAAAAAAGATTTAGTTTCCCATTGGTTTTAGCAGTATTGTTGCTTTTTGTGATTCTGCTAAGTTCATGTCAGTGCAAACATGAAATTGTTGTCGACAAAGCGAAAGCTGCGACATGCACAGAAACAGGTTTGACGGAAGGCAGCCATTGTTCTAAATGCAACACTGTTTTGACAGAGCAAAAAGAAGTAGTAAAAATTGAGCACACTGTTGCTGTCGATGAGGCGAAAGCTGCGACATGCACAGAAACGGGTTTGACCGAGGGCAGCCACTGCTCCGTATGCAACACTGTTTTGACAGAGCAAAAAGAAGTAGCAAAAATTGAGCACACTGTTGTTGTCGACAAAGCGAAAGCTGCGACATGCACAGAAACGGGTTTGACGGAAGGCAGCCACTGTTCCGTATGCAACACTGTTTTGACAGAGCAAAAAGAAGTAGCAAAAATTGAGCACACTGTTGTTGTCGACAAAGCGAAAGCTGCGACATGCACAGAAACGGGTTTGACGGAAGGCAGCCACTGTTCCGTATGCAACACTGTTTTGACAGAGCAAAAAGAAGTAGCAAAAATTGAGCACACTGTTGTTGTCGACAAAGCGAAAGCTGC
>CAYUWC010000007.1:11794-58699 GCA_964448355.1 uncultured Oscillospiraceae bacterium
AAAAAGAAGTAGCAAAAATTGAGCACACTGTTGTTGTCGACAAAGCGAAAGCTGCAACATGCACAGAAACTGGTTTGACGGAAGGTAGCCATTGCTCTGTATGCAACACTGTTTTGACAGAGCAAAAAGAAGTAGCAAAAATTGAGCACACTGTTGTTGTCGACAAAGCGAAAGCTGCAACATGCACAGAAACTGGTTTGACGGAAGGTAGCCATTGCTCTGTATGCAACACTGTTTTGGTGGAGCAAAAGGAAGTTGATAAAATTGACCATAGTATAGAATCCAGTTTTGACACTAAATACCATGTTTTTTCTTGTTTAAACTGTGAGTATGAACTTACTGAAAAACACAATATGGACGCATCAACAAATAAATGCGAAAATTGTGATTTTGAAGTTATTGTATCACCACAGTTTGAAACAGGATATATAACAACTAAATATACGGAAATCGAAACAGAACATTTTATTTGCAAGTTAGATGCACATACTTATGTGATAGGCGATTTGGAAGATTGTTTGGAATCGCTTTACGATGCGCTTCAGGTTGTATCTGGGCTTAAGTTCAATACCAAGAAATTGGGGAAAATCACAATTGAGGTAAAGACTATAGAACCTGACGAAGACGGCTATGTTTCGGAAACTCATGTAGCTTATGCGTGGTCTAACGGTGTTTGTATCAGTACCGGAGACTTATTTGTTTCCGGGGGATATTGTATAGCACATGAATTAAGCCATGTACTGCAGAATCATAACAGCGGTTGGTATTTTGGCCAAACATTGACTGAGGGCTTTGCGGAATATAACACATATAAAACGATAAAATATTTGGAAAAAAAGAATCCACAATTAGCATATTATCTTAATTTAGCTGAAAAGACAATACACAATATGTGGATTTCTTCTGATAGCGGATATGAACATTTGTATTCCCAACCTCTGTCATATTGGTATGAGAATGAATTCACATATGCAGGTAATGTTAATTATACTATAGGATTTAGGTTGATGCGTTATCTGGATGATGTATATGGCGAATATTCTTCATGGATTACTGAATATGAAAAAAAGAACCCGCAATACGTGCATGATTCTAATATATTAGAGCTTTCCGAAATCGTTCAAATTCTTCCAGATACTTACGGAGAGGATGTTGAAGATAACTTTTACCCATGGTTAAAAGAAAACAGAAGTTTTTTCGATATAACATATCCTTCTGTTGTTACAGATAGAAGAAAGTTGGAATATACCAATATATATCCGAATTATTGGGCATGGTATGAATCAACAGTATTTACAGGTTTTAAATACAAAGATGTATATATAAATATAGACGAGCTTCGTAAATATATCACCGAGTATAAGGGCGATGAACTTCACGATTTTAGATTTACATGCATTACTTCGGAGCCCGCCACAATTAAACTTTACGATTCTAACGGTAATTTGATATCTAAACAAAGCGCTACCTCAAAAGAAATCACATGCTTATTGGATGGCGTAGGATTTATTCAATTTGTTGGTGAGGGTACGATTACAAGCTTCGAAGTCTTTAAATGATTCAATAAAAAAACTTATGATTTTTGCGTTTCAACAGTCTTTGAATTTATATGCAATAAAACAATCATAGTTTTAAATTAGTTTTGTTATGAACTCTTGATCCGAAAAATATCTCGGACAGGATCTGGCTGCGGATTCCAGGTCCGTTTGCGTCTCGAAGATCTGCAAAATATCGTTCCCGTCAAAGAAGCGGATCTTGTAAAAAATAAATAAAATGTTAAATGAATGTGCCTCATGTCAAAAAACATGGGGCACATCGTTATTATTGCGATGTAAAAGTCGATGATAAAAATACAAATTGATCTTTCAATATCCGTATCAATTCCTCTGCGGTTTCTTTACGTCCGCCGTCTATCCATGCTTTTAATATACTGATGGTTATGCCGGTGCGGATCGCCATAAAATATCGACCGTTTGCTTCATCCACTCCCGGAAGTGTACCGTATGTTCGCGCCAAAATCTCTGCGTTTTTTACATGACAGGCATAGATAATGTCTTGTCGGTTGATATCGATAAGCAGTTTTAAAATATCGCCGTATTTCGTCCAATAAGCAAAATATCCCTGCATCAACTCCCACTCGTTCGGACCGATTATCGGTTGAACGGATTGCAACGCCTCGCGAAAACAAAGATCGCACCTCCAGTAGAGTATATCCGACAGATTATCAAAACAGCGATAGATCGTTGTCCGTGCCACGCCGGATGCTTTCTGTACATCGGTTACGGTAATCTGATCGAAAGATTTATGTTCAAGACAACGCAGAAGTCCGTTATAGATCAGGTTCGCGGATTGTATTGCTCTTTTGTCATGACTTATATGATACATTTTCGCTTTCCTCCATGAATTTACTCAAATATCCGTCACCCCATGTATAGCCATAGGGGCTGTTTTTATCTTTCAGCAGTTTTTCCGGCAGATTTAACGAAATACCTCCCAAGACCGTTCCGCATACGACGGCAAGAATAAATTCCGTGACCGTAGGCGCAGATTGGGTAAAGAACGAAATAACTATGCCTGCGGCAATGGGAAGATATCCGACAATCGTAGTTGCCATACCGGGACTGTAAACAGTACGTTTGCCCTTGTTTTTAAATTTTCGGTACAGAAAAATACCGCCGGAGAAATGACCGAACACCTCGGCACAGCACAGGAACAGTTGCATCACGCAGAAAAAGGGATTTACACCCACGAGCAATACAACACATCCGAAAATCATGCCGATGAGGTTTGTCCACATATCACTCATTTGGTTCATTGGATAGCGGTCCGTACAGTCGGATTTTGCCATGAGATTGTACATGGTATGAAATCCGCCGGGGAAATACCATTCCTCCAAGACATGAAACGGCAGCAGTGCAGTCGCAGCAGCGAACAATTTTTGCTGTAATTCCCATGCCTGTCGGTTACAAATTGTGATACCGATGATGATCCCGCTGACCGTAATCATCATATATAGCCATACGGACAGCCAGATTTTACTTGTTTTTTTCATAATGCGCTCCTCGTTTCGCTACAACTTTTACGGCTTGTGTAGCACTTGTTTTCATACTATTGTATCACATTTTTTCTTATGATACAATAGTATCGGAAAATAATTTTGAAGGAGTTTTGATTATGGTAGAAAAACGATATACGACACTATACGACAAAAACGGCGAACCCATGACGGTTCCCGTCCGTCCCGGATTATCGACAGACGATCCCAAGGCTCGTTACACCGGATTTTGCCGAGAAACAGTTGTATTGAAAAAGGGCAGTATTCGTATGAAAGGTGCAAAACCGTTACAATGCGATATTCTTTTGGAACGGGATGTGGCAATCCCTCTTCGTGACGGTGTTACGATCTATGCCGACATTTTTCGTCCTGTGGATAGTACAAATTGTCCTGCTCTTGTTGCTCTGAGCCCATACGGAAAAGAAATCGGCACACAATGGCTTGATGATGTGCCTATGCGTGCCGGTGTTCCGAAAAAGGCGGTTTCGGGTTTGCAGAAATTTGAGGGACCCGATCCCTGTTACTGGGTCAAGCACGGTTATGCCGTTGTTAATCCGGATATTCGCGGGACTTATCGGTCAGAGGGCGTGATCTTGTTTTTCGGCAGCGATTACGGCAGAGACGGAAAAGATATTGTGAATTGGGTGGGTGAACAAAGTTGGTGCAACGGCAATGTGGGACTGTCAGGCAACTCGTGGCTTGCCATTTCACAGTGGTTTACGGCGGCACATCATCCGAAGCATCTTGCCGCCATTGCGCCGTGGGAAGGGCTGACAGATTGTTACCGCGAAGTCGGAACCCGCGGAGGTGTGATCATGCCGTCATTTGTCGAACTGCTGTCAGCTTCTTTTGCTTCCACACGTGAAGGTGGCGTGGAGGATGTGTTGGCCATGTTAAAACAGGACGCCACATGGAACAACTATTGGGAGGACAAGGCTGCCGATTTGGAATCGATCAACACTCCGGCTTATATCGTCGCAAGTTACACCAATCCTATTCACACCAACGGTTCTATCGAGGGCTATATGCGCCTCGGGACACGGGAAAAATGGCTCCGTATTCACAATACCGGAGAATGGGACGATTATTATCATGAGGAACACACGGAAGATCTTCGTCGTTTCTTTGATCATTATTTGAAAGGTATTAACAACGGATGGGAAACCACGCCTCGTGTTCGTATGAGCGTACTGAATCCCGGCGGAAAAGATATTGTTGATCGTCCGGAAGATGATTATCCTCTGTCGAGGACAAAATACAAAAAACTGTATCTGCACGGGAAAAAACATATCATGTCGGAGGAACAGGATAAAACAGAATCCATCGATATCTATGATTCCGATGATAAAAAAGGCAAAGTTGTTTTTCGTTATCGTATGCACGAAGATACGGAGATAGGCGGATTTATCAAACTTCGGCTTTGGGCAGCCGCTCCCGATCATGACGATATGGATATCGAAGTCACGTTGGAAAAGCGGAATCGTTTCGGACGAAAGATCGGTATAAATCCAATGAAAAGAGTTGCGGCAAAAGGCTATATTCGTGCTTCCATGCGTGAGCTTGACACGGAGCGCAGCCGAGAAGAATACCCGTTCCAGAGCTTTAAGAAAAGCAAGAAACTTAGAAACGGCGAGATCGTTCCTCTCGATATAGCGATCTGGCCGATGGGAATGCTGTTCAAAAAAGGCGAGTATCTGTATATTACAGTAAGCGCTTATAAAACAAACGAATGGGCAAGTCCTTTTGACTTGAAGATGGCAACGATTCAAGTGCCGAAAGAAGGGTTTACTTATATGCCGAATACCAAACCGGAGATGATTACCGTCGGCGGTGTATCCGGAGGTTTGACCGGCGGTATTGACACAACAAATTTGCCGAAAGATGTGAACAATGGCAGACATGTTCTTTACACGGGCGGCAAATATGACAGTTTTCTCTATCTGCCTATTGTGCCGAAAAATGCGGATTAAAGTCGGAAAACAAATTTCAGACTCGTTTTGGTCGCTTTTCTGCACACGGCAAAGATTTTTCTTTTTTTTTCGAAAACTACGGCCATAGAATTACGAAAGCCGTCATGATACATTGCTTTTGATACGGCTTATGTCTGTGCGTTTTATTGTAATATTCGGTTTTGCATTTACTCACAATCTGTCGAAGAAAATGTCGGAGAACGAAAAGAGCTGTTATTTGTTTACGATCAGATGGTGTTATAACAATACGGAGCTGTGGAACGGAAAACGATGTGATCACCCGAAAAGCTTAAGGCCGCGAATGATAATGTACCCCTTGTCAAACAGGCAGGGGGTACATTGGGTTTGTGCTTTTATTATCTTATTATGTATTTTTATTCGATTTCGATCTTGAAGCAAACGGGATATCTTGTGCCGATCTTGCCGTTAACGTGTATTTTAAGTTCATCTTCGCCGAGATCGTAAGTCAGCGAATTGTCGTATCCGAGCAGCGTAACGTTTTGTATGAATGCATTGAACGCTTTTGTGCCGAGAGATTTGACAACGACCTCCCCGTTTTCGGGCCAAGAGAGAACGGTTGCATAAATATACGGAGCTTTGTATGTGAAACGTATATCTTCCGGAGTGTATTTTACGATATTGCTTTCTCCGAACGAACCCTCCGTGATCTCGGTGGGACCCTCTCCGTATTTGTGCCAGATATCTGTTCCGTAAACGGCTTCACCGTTCTTTTCGAGCCAAGCGCCGATCTCCAAGAGAATGTTCGTTTCTTCTTGCGTTATCGTTCCGTCGCTCTTCGGACCTACGTTTAACAGCAGCGCACCGTTTTTACTTACGATATCTATCAGGTCGCAAATAAGGTCCGCAGGGTCTTTGAAATCGTTGTTTTCCGTGTAACACCATGCATTCTTTGCAATAGACGTGTCCGTTTGCCAAAATCTCGGACGTATCGCCGCGAGCTTGCCGCGTTCAACGTCATAAACGGCGGAACCGAGAGCGAAAGCGTCGAATTTGTAATTTATCGCAACGTCCTCACCCCACTCCGCAGCACGATTGTAGTAGTATGCGGCGAATTTTTTGATGTAGGGCTTGAACGGTTTGTCTTGAATAGACCAGTCGAACCACATGATCTTCGGCCTGTATTTATCGACGATCTCGCAATTTCGTACAAGCCACATTTTTGCGTGATCTTGCATATGCGGCGCGTCCGGGTCGTTGTTGTCTTTTTGTTTACAACAAAAACCGTACGGGTCGACGTATTCTTCCGTTATCAGCCCCATATCGCGCATTCCTTCGAAAAACCAGTAATGCTCGGCATAATGGTTTGACGTACAGAATACCAAGCCGTTTGCTTCCGCCGCTTTTTTCACTTCGCCGAGTACGTCTTTTTTCGGACCTTTTTTTGCCGAGCACCAATCGGAAAGATCACTGTTGTACATCTGAAATCCGTCGTGATGCTCCGCTATGGGCATTACGAATTTCGCACCGGCTTTTTTGAACAGCTTTATCCATTCGTCCGCATCGAATTTTTCGCCCTTGAAGTCTTTTACGAAATCCGTGTAGCTGACGGCTTCGTGTGAACCGTATTTTTCGATGTGATGACTGTACTCCGCACATTCTTTTTTGTACATTGTGTGTGCGTACCATTCGTTTCCGAACGCGGGAACACTGTATACTCCCCAGCCTACGAATATGCCGAATTTTGCGTCTGTGTACCATTTCGGGATCGGGTAATCTGCAAGCGACTCCCAATTATCTTTGTATTTTCCCTTGGCGATGACTTCGTCGATCACTTTAAGATAATCGGAGTAATTTTTTGACATTTCTTTGAGATCCATTTTTTTCTTTTTCTCCTGATAAATTTACGGATAAATCCGCCATAGTTTACGTGAGACAGTATATCAGAACAAAACGGTTAAGTCAATAGCAAAAAACGTTTTTCTCGGATTTATTTTGCGCGGCGGTTTAGTCTATTGACAAAAAGCGATAAATCGGATATAATTAGTATAGGGTCTTTTGCCCTGTCTCGTACCTTAAAATATTTTTTAATGATGAGTTTTGAATATTCGCATCGTATATCGATCGTATATTTGAGAGGAAATTTAAATGACAAATCACGAATGGTATAAACAAGCTCAATACGGTATGATGATCCACTGGGGGCTTTACTCTGTTTTGGCAGGCGAGTGGAACGGCAAACGCACTCCCGGCTTGGGCGAATGGATACAATCGTATTTCGCGATAAAAAACGAGGATTATTCAAAGATCGTGTCTGTTTTCGACCCGATATATTTCAATGCGGAAGACTGGGTCCTTTTGGCTAAAAACTGCGGTATGAAATATATTGTCGTAACGTCAAAGCATCACGACGGATTTGCCTTGTTCAAATCCGTCGCAGACTGGTTTAACGTTGTTGACGCAACGCCGTTCGGCAGAGACGTTATCGCCGAACTTGCCGAAGCGTGTTATAAACACGGTCTTAAACTCGGCATTTATTATTCGCAGGAGCTTGACTGGCATCATCCTCACGGCGGCGGATACACAAATTCCGGCGGCTGTTCGGGCGTTTCGTGGCACAATTCGTGGGATTACGGTATGTCTGCCGACGGCAAAGACTTTACGGTTTGTTTTGAAGAAAAGATCAAGCCTCAAATCAAGGAGATCCTTACAAAGTACGGAGAGCTTTGCCTTGTATGGTTCGACACTCCGCATACCATTACTCCCGCGCAAAGCTTTGAAATATTCGGCATGGTAAAATCGTATCAGCCCAACTGCCTTATAAATTCAAGGCTCGGCAACGGTGCGTACGACTACGTTTCGTTGTTTGACAACGAGATCCCCGAAAAATTCGAACCGAACAGCGCAAAGGGTTCGCTTAACGATCTCGGCGGCTTTAAACCGTCTCCTTACGGTCTTTACGAAACTCCCGCAACGTTGAACGACACGTGGGGTTATAAGTATTTCGATCATAATTGGAAATCCCCCGAAAAGGTTCTTGAGATAAAAAATCATCTCAATTCCATGGGTATTAACTATCTTCTCAATGTCGGTCCCGACGGCCTTGGCCGTATACCGTCGTTCTCAAGCGATATTTTACTGAAAGTCGCGGAGAAGATGTAGCGTAAAAAGGAAATTTTTATAAAATTTATCCGTTATCTATTGTAAAAAAACAAGTTATAGTGTAAAATATAATGTAAAACATTTTAAAGGAGGGCTGAAAATGCTCAGACTCGATAATTCAACAGGTATCATCGCCGTTGACGATAATGTTATTTCCAATATAGTTTCCATCGTTGCAGGTAATTGTTTCGGTATCACGGGCATGACCGCGAAAAACGTTACCGAAGAATTCTGGGAGCTTTTCCGCAGAGATACGAGCGACAAAGGTATTTCCGTTCGTTGTAAAAACAATTCCATAGAAGTCGATCTTCATATAATGGTCGTTTACGGTATCAATATTCCCGCGATTACCGACAGCATAGCGCATAAGATCACTTACACTCTCGAAGAAATGACGGGCTTTAACGTAAGCTCTGTAAATATATTTGTTGATTCCGTAACCAAATAATAGGTGATTACGAGCATTAAATAAAAAAATGAGGTTGCTTCAAGTTATGATAAACGGACAGGTTTTTCGCAATATGGTGCTTTCTGCCGCCAATGCGATAGATAACGAAAAAGATAAAATTAACAGTCTGAATATTTTTCCGGTTCCCGACGGAGATACCGGTATAAATATGAGTTTGACCATGCAATCCGCAAAAAAGAACATCGCATCGTTCGACGGTGATCTTTCAAAATGTGCGGATCTTGTGTCCTCTTCTCTTCTCAGAGGCGCAAGAGGCAATTCCGGCGTTATACTTTCGCTCTTTTTCAGAGGTATAGCAAAAGAACTCAAAGGTCTTGACGAAGCCGGCACGACAGATATGGCTCGTGCGTTAAAAAACGGCGTTGATTCCGCATACAAGGCAGTCCGTCACCCAACAGAGGGTACTATCCTTACGGTTATGCGCCTTTCTTCCGATGCAGGTCTGAAAAACGCCGAAACAAACGACGATATGCTCTCGTTTTTCGAGTGCGTTTATGCCGCTGCCGAGGAAACGCTTGCAAAAACGCCCGAAATGCTTCCCGTGTTAAAACAGGCAAAAGTCGTTGATGCCGGAGGCAAAGGCCTTGTTACGATATTCGGAGGTATGCTTTCCGTTTTACGCGGCGACGGTATAGTCGAATGCGTTGAAAGCACTCAAGTCGAACAGGCCGCTTCTTTTGATGAATTTAACACCGAAGATATAAAATTCTCGTATTGCACGGAATGTATCGTCGATAAAAAACCGGATATCACCGAAGACGATATCGCCGCATTTGAAAAGGTCGTAATGAACGCGGGCGACAGCGATGTGTTTGTTGACGATACCGATATCATCAAAGTTCACGTTCACACAAACGACCCCGGCAAGATCCTTTCCGCAGCTCTCGGTTGCGGCGCTCTTGCCACGATCAAAGTCGAAAATATGAAGCTTCAGCACACAAACGTTATCGAAAAACAGGGTGCGGAAGCTGCCGTAACTGAAAAACACATAGCGGAAGCCGAAAAGAAATACGGTTTTGTTTCCGTAGCCGCAGGAGAAGGTATTTGCGAAGTGTTCAAAGACCTCGGCGTCGATGTCGTAGTCGAAGGCGGTCAAACAATGAATCCGTCCACGGAAGATATCATTTCCGCCGTTTATAAAACACCGAGCGAGATAGTTTTCGTTCTTCCCAACAATAAAAATATCTATATGGCGGCAAAACAGGCAAGCGAGATAATCGACGAGAAAAAAGTCGTTGTTATTCGCACAACATCCGTGCCTCAAGGCATATCCGCAATGCTTGCATTCGACGAAAATGCAGATGTTGACGAAAATATCGATAATATGAAAGCCGCAAAAAACAGTGTTTTAACAGCAAGCATGACTTTCGCCGCACGCGACTCCGTGTTTGAAGACAGCGAGATCCGTCAAGGTCAGTGCCTCGGCCTTGTTGACGGCAAGGTAAAATACGTTGAAGATTCCCAAAACGCCTGCATGGCAAAAATATCCGAGGATCTTGCGGATTATTCTTACATCACGCTTTTCTACGGAAGCGATATCGAAGAGACGGAAGCCGAAAATATGTGCGAATACCTCAGATCCGTCATTCCCGGCGAAGGCAAGGAGATCGTTCTTGTCAACGGCGGTCAACCTGTATATTATTATCTTATCTCCGCAGAATAATCGTATATCGGAAAATATTTTATGAAGAAGCTTTTCGTTATTCTGGTCTTGCTTATATCCGCAATATCTTTATCTTCCTGTACTCAAACAAATATCGAAGACCTCATCTCACTTCCTCGGACAGGTTCTCTTGAACAGCGTGTTTACAACAAGCTCCTCGAAGTCGAAGCGGATGATGTCTCGTTGGTTTTTGCTCTCAGGGGGCAGATACAGAATCCGATAAGCTTTTTTGATATCAACGGCGACGGAGTGGACGAAGTTATCGTTCTGTACCGCAGCTACAAGTCGCACCCGAACACCGGTGACACCGCCAACATACATATTTTTGCGGATAAAGACGGCGTGTTGACGTCGATGTTCGATATCGTCGGTGCCGGCAGCGGTATCGACAAGTTGGATTTTGCGGATTTTAACGGTGACGGTCTTGCCGAGCTTGTCGTCGGATACGTTTCCGCTTACGACAGCTCGACCATGCTGTATATATATGAGTTCGATTTTGTTAACAAACGTGCAAACAACACCGTTTCACGCCGATATACCGAATACGTGGTCACCGATCTTGATTTAGACGGCTGCGACGATGTCGTGTCCGCAACGTACAAATCGCTCGACAGCGTAGCTTACGCAAGCTTTTTTAAATACAGCAATATCGAAAAACGTGTTGAAGAGTCAAGCATCACGGTGCCTCTTTCATACAGTATCAGCCCGTATACCATGATACCGTTCACCGCCGAAAACGGTAAAAATGCGGTGGTGTTAACATCTCGCTACAGCACGATGTTAATGACGAACGAGATCATTGTTTGGAACAGTCAAAAAAATCAGATAGAAAATATTTCGTATGATGCCGCCTCGGCACGCAAGCAAGTGGCGTATATGAAAACGGAGTACTGCTCTTTGGGCGATTATGTTCCGTGCGATGTCGATAACGACGGAACGCTCGAAATACCCATATGCAGCTTTTTGGACGAGGACGAGGCTTCAAAAGCTTTAACGAGCTGGCAGGAAGCGCTTCTTTTCCCGTATACGTGGTATACGTTCGACGGTCAAACGCTGCAAGCCGATTTTAAATCGTATATCAACGATAAGCGAGGATATCTGTTCATATTGAAAGACGAAGATGCCTACGGTATGATAAAAGCTTATTTGAATTACAACAACGATCTGTATTTTTATTACGTCGAAGAAGAATCATACACATATCCCGTATTCGGCGTCGATAAAAGAGTTTTGCTTTTCAGCATACAAAGCTCGTCTCAAATGCCGCAGTTCGATGACGAGCACCTGTTTTTGTATCATTCGGAAGTGACGGGTGAATACTATACTCTCGTAAAAGCCGAGCTTTCCGATGCTCAAAAAGATCTCATGCCTTCCGATGATATTTTAGCAAGTGCATTTATGCCTGCGGCGATATCCGTGGGTCAATAAGAAAGGAGGAATTACCGAAAATGAAAAAAATACTTATTCTCGAAGACGAAATGTCAATTCGCGACTTTGTCGTGTTTAACTTTAAAAGAGCCGGCTACGAGGTTTTCGAAGCGGGCAGCGGAAACGAGGCTCTCAGTGTGTTTGCCGAAAATCCCGGTATCACGTTGGCTGTCCTCGATGTGATGCTTCCGGATATCGACGGGTTTGAAGTTTGCCGAAAATTGCGTGCGCAAAACAAAACGATGGGTATCATCATGCTTTCCGCAAAAGACCTTGACGAAGATGTTTTGTCCGGCTTTATATCCGGTGCGGACGATTATGTTAAAAAACCGGTAAGTGCCTCCGTGCTTGTGGCAAAAGTGGATGCGCTGTATCGCAGGATATCTTCTTCTCAGCCTGCCGTGTCGGATCCGAAACCGAACTTGCGCCAAGTTTTTGTTCTTAACGAAAATAAACATTCTGCCGAAAAGAACGGCAAACCTCTCGACCTTACTCCAAACGAATACAGCATACTCAAATATTTTATCGAACACCCCGATGTTGTGGTCACAAGAGACGATATCCTTCAAGCCGTGTGGGGTTATAATTTTAACGGCGATGCGGATATAGTAAATGTTAATATAACACGATTACGTAAAAAAATAGAAGATAAACCCTCAAAACCCGATTTCCTTCAAACGGCTTGGGGTAAGGGCTATATCTGGAAGACGACGGAGCAATGAGATTTTTTCACAAAGACATAACGTTCAGATGGCTTATGACTTTCTTTTCGTTTATCCTGATATTTCTTGCCATAGTCGAGATCGTGATTCTGTTTCTTGTAAACAACAGTTTTTACAGCAGTGTCGAAACATATCTTAACCGAAGAAGCGAAACAAACACAAAAGCGTTTTCGTCGCTGATAGTCGAACATCAAAACGATCTTTACAACGCCGCAGGCGAGTTTATGAATTATATCGGCGATTCGAACAATATTCGTTTCGAAATATACGATATCGACGGAAAAAATCTCCTTTCTTCCGACGGTTTTACATCGACGGCGATTTTTGATGTTAAACAGGCAAACGGAGAAAATGTCATAACAAACGATCCGCTTACGGGTGAACGGCTTATGATACTGAGCGTTCCTCTTCGCAACAGCGGAGGTTCGGTATGCGGCGCGATAAGATACATAGTTTCTTTGGAAAACGTGTTTCGGCTCCAGGTCATTTACACCGTCATATCCCTGATCGGCGTA
Source organism: uncultured Oscillospiraceae bacterium (assembly GCA_964448355.1). Classification (GTDB taxonomy): domain Bacteria; phylum Bacillota; class Clostridia; order Oscillospirales; family UBA644; genus HGM12619. Next base: position 24,737 of record CAYUWC010000007.1, read on the forward strand.
ATATCCGTGGCACTCCTTGTTTTTATTTCGGGTCAATATTTCATACAGTCGATCGTAAAGCCGGTCAACACCATCATAGGTTCCGCACAGCTTATAGCAAAGGGCGATTTTTCGATAAGGACCCAAAAAAAATATGATGACGAGATCGGCAAGCTTTCCGATGCGATAAACAATATGGCGCAGGAGCTTTCAAAAATCGATACTCTTAAAAATGAGTTTATTTCTTCCGTCTCGCACGAGTTGCGAACCCCTCTTACCGCTATCCGAGGTTGGAACGAAACGATAGGTATGTGCGACCCCGAAACAGACGGCGATGTTATAAAAAAAGGTCTGTCCGTTATCGACGCCGAAACCGACAGACTTGCACGTATGATCGAAGAGCTGCTCGATTATTCGAAAATACAGAGCGGACGCTTTACGATCTCAAGATCAAAGGTCAATCTGTTCACTCTTATGCGAGAAACGCTCGATATCTATTCTCAAAAGGCGTCTTCCGCAGGTATCGAAATAAAATACGACACACCGGCGTTCGAACCGATCGTTACCGGCGATCCGAACAGGCTCAAACAAGTGTTTATAAACATTTTGGATAATGCCGTAAAACACTCGCCGAAAGGAAGTGCAGTGGAAATATATCTTCTTAAAGGTACGGTCTGCTATACGGTCATATTCAGAGACCGCGGCAGCGGCATCAAAAAAGAAGAATTGCCGTTTATCAAGGGCAGGTTTTATAAAGGCTCGTCAACAAAACCGGGTTCGGGCCTCGGGCTTTCGATCTGCGACGAGATAATCAATCTGCACGGCGGCACGCTCGATATAGACAGTATCGAGGGCGAAGGCACCACGGTATCGGTCTCGCTGCCGTTCGGTGTTAATCAAAATCAGTAAAGAAAGGAAATTACAATGAGTAAAGCAAAATATTCAAATGTCGGCGGACAGGCCGTAATGGAGGGCATAATGATGCGTTCTCCCAAAAAAACGGTTTTGGCTGTCCGTGCTCCGGATAAAACAATAGTTACCGAAGATGTTAAATTCACATCCGTAAGAAAAAAATATAAATTTTTTGCATTGCCGATAATTCGCGGTGCGGTCGCATTTATAGAAAGCCTTATCCTCGGTTTTCAAACACTTTCGCGTTCTGCGGAGCTTTCCGGCCTTGAAGAAGAAACGAACGGAAACAAGGCGCTCGAAAGCCTTATGCTCGTTATCTCGTTCGTACTCGGTATCGTTATCGCCGTCGGCGTATTTATTCTTCTTCCCGTCGGCGTGCGTGTCGGCCTCTCTCAGCTCATAAGCGGCACATCGAATTGCTTCGGTTATTTCCGTTCTCTTATCGAGGGCGTTATTCGTATCGGAATATTTGTTTTGTATGTATTCGCTGTTTCGAAAATGAAAGAGATACATCGTCTGTTCCAGTATCACGGTGCGGAACATAAAACCATTTTCTGCTTTGAGGCGGGGCTTGATCTTACCGTTGAAAACGTCAAGATCCAATCTCGTCTTCATCCCCGTTGCGGAACGAGCTTTTTGTTGATAACAATGCTCGTCGGTATCCTCGTTTTTTCTCTTATTTCGTTTGACGGTCTTGCATATGTGCTTTTGAAGCTCGCGCTTTTGCCCGTTATAGGCGGTATCAGCTTTGAGCTTATTCAGCTCGCCGGTCGTTACGATAATGTTGTAACACGAATAATCAGCGCTCCCGGAAAGCTTATGCAAAAAATAACGACCTGCGACCCCGACGACGATCAGATCGAAGTCGCAATCGCCGCTCTTACCGCATCTCTTACCGACGACGGCAGTACTATAGACCGCGAATCCGCATACAAACAAGAAGAAGATGTTCGCTGAAGAACTGTCGTTATTGAAAAAATACGGTATTGCCGATGCCGAAACGACGCTTGATATTCTCTGCGCGTATATTCTCGGTATCGATTATTCGCAATTTCGGGTCGAACGCATTACGGGTACGGTCTCTTTTTCCGATGAGCAAAAACGGCAGCTTCGTGCTTTTGTTTGCCGCCGTTGCAACGGAGAACCTGTCGAATACATAACAAACGAGCGTGAATTTTACGGTTTTTCGTTTCGATGTAAAAAAAACGTATTGATACCCAGAAACGATACCGAGATCCTCGTTGACACGGCGTCGGAGCTTGTAAAAGCGGGAGATAACGTTCTCGATTTGTGTACCGGTACGGGTTGCGTCGGAATAAGTATCGCAAAAACGTGCAATGTAAACGTCGTTCTTGCCGATATAAGTCAAGACGCACTTTGCTGCGCACGTGAAAATATCGAAAGGCTCAAGGTGTCGGAGCTGGCGGTCGCCGTTGAACACAACGTTTTTACGGATATACCGGAAAACTCTTTCGACCTTATAACCGCAAATCCTCCGTATATTACGGCGCACGATATGGAAAAGCTCTCTCCCGAAGTAAAAAACGAGCCGCAGCTTGCATTGTTCGGCGGCGAAGACGGGCTTGATTTTTATCGTGTTATATCCGAAAGATACAAACAATATATCAACAACGGCGGTCATATCGCTTTTGAAGTCGGGTACGACCAAGCTCGTGCAGTGTGTGACATACTCGAAAAAAACGGTTACACGCACATAAAAACAAAAAAAGACTATAATAATATCGAACGGGTCGTTACTGCCCGTAATTTAACATAAAGGAAATAAACTGATGAATGTTGCTTTGATCTTCGGCGGAAAATCGACCGAATATGAAGTATCGTGCCGCTCGGCGGCGTCTGTGTTGACAAATATGGAAGGTTATGATGTTTGTCGCATCGGCATAACAAAAAACGGCGAATGGTTCGTTACGGACGCTTCCGTTGACGATATTCGCAGCGGGAAATGGACCGAGCTGCCAAAACAAAGCGTAAGTTTTGATCTGACAGCCAAAGCTTTTATATGCGACGGCAAAAAATTAAACATAGACGTTGCATTCCCGATCGTACACGGCAGAAACGGCGAAGACGGAAGATTACAGGGTCTGCTTGAAATGTTCGGAATAAAATATGTCGGCCCGGGCGTTCTCGGCTCGGCGGTCTGCATGGATAAAATAACCGCAAACAGACTGTTCGAATCCGTCGGAATATCCCACGCAAAATGGTTTTCGGCAATACGCGGTATCGACTGTGCGGAAAATATCGCAAAAAAAGCGGAAGAGTTGGGATACCCGATATTTGTTAAACCGTCAAACGCAGGCTCTTCGGTCGGTATAACAAAATGTTTCGACAGCTCGGAGCTTCCGCAGGCACTCGCCGTCGCGTTTGAAAACGACAGTCGCGTCATAATAGAAAAAAGTATAGAAGAACCTCTTGAAATAGAGATCGCCGTGATGGGCAACGAAGCTCCGATCACGTCGTGTACGGGGCGTGTTTTGTCGTCAAATGAAGAAATATACGATTACGATGCAAAATATAACAGTTCCGCATCAAAAACCCTTATTCCGTCCGGACTTCCCAAGGATATGGAGGATCGGATAAAAGAGATTGCGGTACGCGCATATCGGGTCTGCGATTGCAAAGGAATGTCTCGTGTCGATTTTCTTATAGATAAAAACGGTAAGATCTATCTTAACGAAATAAACACTTTGCCCGGATTTACAAGTATAAGCATGTTCCCCGCTCTTTTTACGGCGTCGGGAATGACTTATACCGAGCTTATACATAAGCTTATAGACTACGCTTTAAACTGATTTGATGAAGAAAGGAAGGCATCTATATGCGGTTTTTCGATTTTTGTTCGGGAATAGGCGGAGGACGCCTTGCTCTCGAAACCGCCGGACATACATGCGTCGGTTATTCCGAAACGGATAAAACGGCGGATATCATATTCACATATCTTACCGGCGATTGCAGAGGTTTCGGAGATATTATGTTTACCGATCCTCAACGTTTGCCCGATTTTGACATAATGCTTGCCGGATTTCCGTACAAGAATTTTTCCGCATCCGGAAAACGCTCCGGATTTTACGATAACAAAGCTCATATCATAACAGCTCTTATCGGTATTCTTTCAACAAAAAAGATTCCGTATTTTATTTTTGAAAACGATAAGGGGCTTTTGTCGTATGACGGCGGCAGAGCGTTCAAGACCGTTTGCGAAGCTCTCGAAACTGCCGGATACGATGTGTGCTGCAGCGTGCTCAATTCGTCCGATTACGGTATACCGCACAACAGAGAACGTGTGTATATGGTCGGCTCTTTAAAGGGCGCACTGTCAGGGTCCTTTGAATGGCCCGAAAAAACGGAATGCAGACCGTTGTCGGAATTTTTATGCGATGAACAGGCTCCCGTCCTGCCCGTTTCCGACCCGACATTCCTTGCGGGACTTCAAAATGATTTTAACAGAGGTCGCGTGTTTATAACGGAGCTTCTTTCCCGTGATTATGCCGTTATCGACAGACGTTGGAACGACTATCGTATATATGACGGCAAAGTCCCCGCTTTAAGCTCGGAAAGAACAGGTGTTTTATACACATTTAACGAACATCTCAGAAAAATAACGGCTTACGAGGCTCTTTTGTTACAGGGATATCCCGAAACCGTCGCACGTAAGGCACGAGACGCGGGTATACTTCGCGGCAAGCTTATGAAATATGCCGCAAACTCCGTTTCCGTAAATGTTATAACGGCAATCGCCGTTCAACTCGAAAAACAAGCCGTCCCGTCTTTTGTTCCGCAAGTTTCCGTAGATATCGCTTCGGGCCTTTGCGATAAAAGCCTTAATACGAAAAAAAGATTCCTTTCGGTAATGAACGATTTCGAAAATGACGAAACGGCAAAAAAATGGCTTTTCGTAATGAACGAATCCCCGGAAAACGTCGATATCATCAAAGCTGATCCGTTAAAAAAAGACTGCCCGATCTGCCTTTATGTTAAACAAAAAGGAAAACGATCCGCAAATATCTCTCGGATCGGGTTTTATACTCTTTCAACAAAAACAAAAACCGCAGTCGTGGCAAAAAGATCGTTCGATTCTCTTATCGACGAATGGAATATGCCCGAAAGAGTATCGTTTTTATTGGATCTTTACGTTAACAAAAAGACTAAATTTAAAGAAATGTCCGAATACGAAAAAGAGATCATCAGATCTTGGTTTTACGAAAACAGGTTTTTGGTCGTTTCGGACGTTATATGCGGCAGGGGCGATTCAGCTGTCGATTTTATGTTTTTTACACATAAACAAGACAACCAAACACGCTGGACCTTTGCCGGAGTGGGCGCATTTGTCGCGCAAAAAACATCGGGAGAAGTCAGCATATCCGGAGATTCCGTTAAGGTCTGCGGTATCACTGTTTCCCGTACAACTTCAGGCAGGATCAAATTCTCGATCTGTCTTTGATTCGGAGAAGATTTAATGAATAATGCTATAGGTGTTTTTGATTCCGGGTTGGGAGGGCTTACCGCCGTAAAAGAACTTTCTTTGATCATGCCCAACGAGGATATAATATATCTCGGAGATACCGCCCGTATCCCTTACGGCTCACGTCCTCCCGAAACTATTTTACGTTACGCAAAAGAGGATCTGGCGTTTATTCTCAAACAAAATGTTAAAGCCGTACTCGTCGCCTGCGGAACGGTAAGCTCCGTGGCACTTCCGTCGCTTAAGGAGATTTGCCCCGTTTTTGTCGAAGGTGTGGTCGGGCCTGCTTCACGTGCAGCCGCTGCTGCCACAAAAAACGGCAAGATCGCAGTCATTGCAACAAGCACTACTGTTAACAGCGGCGCATACCGCAGGGAAATATTCGGGATAGACAAAACGATATCCGTTTTTGAAAAAGCCTGCCCGATGTTCGTTCCGATCGTTGAAAACGGATATTTTGAAAAGGACAATCCCGTTGCGAAATTGATAGTTTCGGATTATCTGTCGCAAATAAAAGCGAACGGCTGCGATACGTTGATTCTCGGATGTACACATTATCCGATCCTCCGTCCGATAATCGAAGATTTTCTCGGTCCGAATATCGCTATAATCGATTCGGGTAAAGAAGCCGCCCGTGCGCTGCGAGACAAATTGTATGAAGAAAATATGTCTGCCGATAACGGTCGGGTCGGCAAACATACTTATTACGTGACGGAAGAACCGTCCGGCTTTTCACACCTGGGTGAACTGTTCCTTAACAGAAAAATAGAAAACGAAGTAAAAAAGACCGTTTTGTAAAACAATATAACTTGGGCAAGATCTCTCCGCCTCTTAGGCGGCAGGAGCCATGCCGCATCGAATAACGGGGCAAGCCCTTATTGAATAGTTAAACAGATGTTTTTCAAAGGAGAAACGATGAAGGAAGAAAATACAGCCGTTCTTGAAATTAAATCGGTCCAGGACGGCGTGGAATCAATGCTGTTGATTTCCGATGTTCGTGTTATAACAAAAAAACATTGTCGTATGCTCGAATTTGACGGGACCGAGATATGCGGTGTCCCCGGAGAAGTGACCAGTTTTAAAATATACGAAGATAATAATGTCGAACTTATTACAACCGGACAAAGGCGCGTTTCGTCTTCGATGATATTCGAAGAGGGCGTAAAACAGCACTGCCATTATACCGATGTTTTTAACGAGCCGGTCGTTATCGGCTTTTCGACGAGCAAAGTCTCGTCTTCCGTCAGCGATAACGGCGGACGCTTGGAAATAGATTATTTTGTTGAATACAACAATACTCTTTCAAGCAAAAATTCAATGAAACTCACTTACAAATATAACACCTGAAAGGTTTGGATACAACTATGAATTTTTTATCTGAGATAAACGGGATCATTTCGTCGAATGTTTCTGCCGCAATAAAAGCTGCACAGCAAAAGGGCGAGCTTCCCGAAGCGGAACCGTATGCGTTTTCCGTTGAAGTGCCCAAAGACACGTCTTACGGTGATTTTTCGACAAATGCCGCAATGATCGGCGCAAAAGTATTTCGCAGAAGCCCCATTCAGATCGCTCAGGCAATAGCGAATAATCTGCAGTTACATCCTTGGCTTGCCTCTGCGGAAGTCGTCGGCGCATTTATAAATTTCAGAATGAGCGCACAATATTTTTCCGATGTCGTAAAAAACATTGTGACCGAAGGTGAAAAATACGGCAGTTCAGATTTCGGAAACGGAAAAAAGGTCATGGTCGAATATGTTTCCGCAAATCCGACCGGTATGATGCATATGGGCAACGCAAGAGGCGGCGCTCTCGGTGACAGCCTTGCAACGGTGTTAAAACTTACGGGCTTTGACGTTACCCGCGAATTTTACGTAAACGACGCCGGCAACCAGATAGAAAAATTCAAGGATTCTCTCGAAGCGAGATATCTTCAGCACTTTTTGGGCGAAGAAGCCGTCCCGTTCCCGGAAGACGGATATAAGGGCGCGGATATAATCGACCGTGCGGAAGAATTTATTGCGATCAATGCGGACAAGTATGTAAACACAGGATCGGAAGAACGAAAAAACGCCCTTCTCGCATACGCTCTTCCGAAAAATATGGAGATCATACGTTCAAACCTCGCGGAATACAGAGCCGAGTACGATAATTGGTTTAACGAATCCGACCTTCACGCCTCCGGTGCGGTAAAAGAAATAATCGATATCCTTACCCAAAACGGACATACTTACGAAAAAGACGGAGCCGTATGGTATCGCGCAACGGATTTCGGCGCGGAAAAAGACGAAGTTCTTATCCGTAAAAACGGCACACCCACTTATTTTGCCGCCGATATCGCATATCACAAAAACAAGATCGTCACGAGACATTTCGACAAGGTGATCAACATCTGGGGCGCCGATCATTACGGTCATATCGCGCGTCTTAAAGGCGCTCTCGACGCAATAAACGTAGACAGCTCAAAGCTTGATATCATCGTTGTTCAGCTCGTTCGCCTTTTACAAAACGGCGAAGCCGTCAAAATGTCAAAACGTACGGGCAGGAGCATAACTCTTTCCGATCTTTTCGACATGACCGGCATCGACGCCGCAAGATTCTTCTTTAATTTGAGAAAAGCCGATACTCATTTCGATTTCGATATAGATCTTTCCATAGCAAAAACGAATCAGAATCCCGTTTTCTATGTACAGTATGCACACGCACGTATCTGCTCCATCCTTTCCGTTTTAAGAACGGAAGGTGTCGACCCCGATAAGGAATTTGATTCTCCGAACTATTCCGAACCTGCCGAAAAGGCTCTTATCAGCGCACTTGCGGCTTACGGCGAAGAACTTGTTAAAACCGCAACGGATTATGACGTTTCAAGGCTTAACAAATACTCGATAGACGTTGCTGCGGCATTTCACGGTTTTTACAACGACTGCCGTGTTAAAGTCGATGATGAAAACACAATGTATTCTCGTATCGCTCTCATAAAAGCGGTCAAGATCGTTCTCGAAAATGCCCTTGCCGTTCTTAAAGTTACGGCACCGGAGAAAATGTAATTCGCTTTGATTTGCATAGCTTTGCGGAAATTTATTTGAGTATGCACGAAATTTTTATGAAAAGAGCCTTGACGTGTGCGAAAAAAGCTGCTAAAATGGGTGAGGTGCCCGTGGGTGCGGTCATTGTTCGCAACGGCGAGGTCGTCTCGACAGGCTACAACAGACGAGAGCACGACAAAAACGCGCTTCGCCACGCCGAGATCATTGCCATTGACCGCGCTTGCAAAAAGCTCGGCGGTTGGAGACTGTGGGAATGCGATATCTATGTAACGTTGGAGCCTTGTCCCATGTGCGCGGGTGCGATAATAAACTCGCGTATCCGTAATGTTTATATCGGAGCTTACGACAAAAAAAACGGAGCGATGGGCAGTGTTTTGTCTTTACAAAACAGCTTTACGCATCGTCCCTGCGTTTCTTTCGGATTGATGGAATGGGAATGTTCGTCGGTCCTATCGGATTTTTTTAAAGATCTCAGAGAAAAAAAAGAACGTAAACTTTATGGTTGATATTTTTCTCCCCCGAAAGGCGACTTGTACCGATCCAAAATTAAAAATCGAACATATTACAGGAGTGACTAAACCTATGAAACGTCTTTACAAAAGCAGCGTTAACCGCAAGATAAGCGGCGTTTGCGGCGGTATCGGTGAATATTTCAATATAGATCCGACGCTTGTGCGTATTATCTGGATCATTGCAACCTTCTGCGGAACTCTCGGTCTTTGGGTCTATATCCTTTGCGCGATAATCATGCCGAACGATGTTGAAATAAAATGAGAAACGAAAAAATGAACAAGAACGATATAAAAACATATATTTCCGGTTTTTTTACAAAAAAGAATCTTTTCTCTTTTGCGGGAATCACGCTCGGCGCGCTCATGAACGCCGTAGGCTCATATTTCTTCCGTTTCCCGAATAATTTCTCGGTGGGCGGAGTTGCCGGTCTTTCCGTTGTTGTAACAAAATTTTTCCCCGATATTTCGAGCGGAACATTCCTTTTTATCATCAACATTTTGCTGATTTTGATCGGGTTTGCGTTTTTGGGCAAAGGTTTCGGTGTTAAAACGGCGTACGCAAGCTTGATGATATCCGCATTTGTCGCAATTTTTGAAGCGTTGATACCTATGCCGCAGCCGTTGACGGACCAGCCGTTTTTGGAGCTTATATACGCCGTCGCAATTCCGTCGGTCGGCACCGCGCTTATGTTCAATCTCGAAGCGTCGTCGGGCGGTACGGATATTATCGCGATGATATTTGCGAAGTATACGACTATCAACGTAACAAAAGGGCTTCTTTGCTCCGATATCCTTATAACACTCGGCGCATTTTTCTTCGGAATCAAAGCCGGACTTTATTCTCTTCTCGGTCTTATTCTGAAAACGCTCGTTATAGACGTTGTTATCGAAAATATCAATTTACATAAATATCTTACCATCATAACTTCCAAGCCGGACAAGGTCACGGATTTTATTACGCACAGCATACATAAAGGTGCCACGATTTGTCACGGCGAAGGTGCTTTTACAGGTGAGCCGAAAACGTTGATCCTCACCGTTACCACGCCTGCGCAGGCGGTCATTTTGCGCAGATATATAAAATCCGTCGATCCCGATGCTTTTATCTTTATTACAAACACAAGCGAGATAATAGGCAAAGGCTTCAGCAGATATAATTATTGACCGCAAAGCTTTGAACAATGTGTTAAAAACGCGGCAGAACACAGCCGAAGCGTCGTGTTGTATTTAACGACGGGCAAAAGCCCTTAAAATAAAAATTTTATAAAACGGAGGTTGATTTTTAATGGCCGAAAAAGGCGGTATCAGCGTTCAAACAGAGCATATTTTCCCTGTAATAAAAAAATGGCTTTATTCGGATAAAGATATATTTCTCAGAGAGCTTGTTTCCAACGCATCCGATGCCATAATGAAGCTTAAACACCTCTCTGCCATAGGAGAGGCAACGGATATTGACGACAATTTCAGCATATGGGTAGTCATCGATAAAGAAAAAAAGACACTGTCTGTATCCGATAACGGTATCGGTATGACGGAGGAAGAAGTCAAAAAATATATAAATCAGATCGCTCTTTCGGGTGCTCTTGATTTTATTCAAAAGTACGATTCGTCCGAAAATTCCGACGGTACGTCTGCTCAGAAAGGACCGGACGGTATAATCGGACACTTCGGTCTCGGTTTCTACTCGTCTTTCATGATAGCGGAACGTGTTAACATTTCCACTAAATCTTACACGAATGAGCCTGCCGTGTTCTGGACTTGTACCGAGGACGGTGAATACGAAATGGTCCCCGGCGACAGAACTTCGAGGGGTACGGAGATAACGATGTGCGTTTCCGACAGCGAACTCGAATATCTCGAAAAAGACAAAATAGCTCAAATTCTAAATAAATATTGCGCTTTTATGCAATTCCCCATATATCTTGAGGTCGTTGGCGAGGAGCCCGCAAAGCATAAGGAAACGGACGCAAGCGGTAACGAGATAGAAGTTATGGACGAGCGTAAACCGATAAACGATACGGAACCGCTTTGGCAGAAAAATCCTTCTCAGTGTACCGACGAGGAATATAAAGAGTTTTACAAAAAAGTATTTTCGGATTGGAACGATCCGCTCTTTTACATTCATATCAATGCCGATTATCCTCTTAACTTTAAGGGCATTCTGTATTTTCCGCGCCTCAAAAACGAATACGAAAGCCTTGAGGGACAGGTAAAACTCTTTTACAATCGTGTTTTTGTCGCCGATAACATAAAAGAGATACTCCCCGATTATCTGCTTATGCTCAAGGGCGTTCTCGATTGCCCGGATCTTCCGCTTAACGTGTCTCGAAGCTATCTTCAGGATTCCGCTTATGTTCGCAAGATCGCAAATCATATCGTCAAAAAGGTCGGAGATAAGCTTAACGGCTTATTCTCGGTAGACCGCGAAAATTACGAGAAATTCTGGGACGATATAAAAACATTCGTCGAATATGCGTGCATTCGCGATAAAAAATTCTTCGATAAAGTTAAGGATTCTCTTATTTTCAAAACAACAGACGGAACATATCTGTCCGTTGCGGAATATAATGAAAAAGCGAACAAAGATAAGTCCGAAAAGGTTATTTACTACACGAACGATCCCGTGCAGCAGGCAGTTTACGTAAATCTGTTCAAATCGCGCGATATTCCCGTTGCGGTGCTCGAACACGTTATGGATTCGCAGTTTATAACTTCCGTCGAGCAAGGCTTTGATAATACCAAGTTTATGCGTGTCGATGCGGACGCAAGCGCACTTAAAGGCGACGGCACCGCGGATAAAAACGAAGCGCTCGAAAAAATGTTTATCGAAGCTTCCGGTAACGATAAGCTTAAGGTCGAACTTTCTCCTCTTGCCGATGATAAGATCCCCGCGCTTTTGAATATTGCCGAACAAAGCCGCCGTTTCGAAGAAATGATGCAGCTGTATAAACTTTCTGGCGAAAACGTGGGCGCATACTCAATGCCGCTCGAAGCAACTCTTATTTTGAACGCCAACAGCGCGCTTATCAAAAAACTTTCTTCCGCAAACGAAACACTCGCAAAACAATTGGCAAAGCATATCTATACGCTTGCTCTTCTCGGTCAACGTAAACTTTCCGCTGCGGAATTGTCGGCTTTTGTCGAGGCAAGCAGCGATATTATGGAGCAGCTTCTTTGATCGTTATGGTATAAACAACGCTTCCTTCGCTTACCTCCTTTGCGAGGGAGGCGTTTATGCCTGACGATTGCATAAGCTTGACCGTCTTTGAAATCGTGTTGACATAAAGCCTGATGTCTCGGCAAAAGCCGGTGACGGAGGGCTTTTTCCTGTTTTCTTTTTGCTCGGCACCCGATATTAGCCTTTCAAATTCTTCAGCACCGAGCCGTCTCTGTTTTGCGATGTTAACAGCGTCGAGCATCGCTTTTTCGTTCGGTAACGCCAACAACGCTCTTGCGTGCCGCTCCGAAAGCCCGTATTCCGTTATTTTCTCGCGGATATTATCCGGCAAACGCAATAATCGTAATTTGTTCGCAACGGCGGACTGGCTTTTTCCGATTTTTTGCGCCGCCTGTTCTTGCGTGATGCCGAGCTTGTTTATCAGCAGCTCTATACCCGACGCTTCTTCAAAAAAATCCAGATCCTTTCTTTGCAGATTTTCAACAAGCGTTATTATTACGGAGCTTTCATCGTCCGCATCCGTTATAATACACGGAACGCTGCTCAAGCCTATGCTTTTCGCCGCACGAAAACGGCGTTCTCCCGCAAGCAGCTCGTAAGACCCTCCGCCGCAATAACGTACGGTTAGCGGCTGTATCAGACCGACCTCACGTATGCTTTCGCAAAGCTCTTTCATCTCACGTTCGGAAAAATGCTTCCTCGGCTGATTTTCCGTCTGTTCGATAAAATCGATCGGTATTTCTCGAAGCCTGCCGATACTTTTTTTGTAAATGTCGTTCATTTTTGATGACTTCCTTTCTTTGAAATTCAGGGGCTGATTTTGCGGATCGGCATCTCTGACTTCAACAGAAATGTTTACCAAATCAAACCCCCGAATCTATTGACGGACTTATTGTCCTTTCGTAGTGTGTTTGTTCTTTCATTATACATTACAAGCCCGCTGTTTTCAAGAAAAACCGTTCGACAAAGTCCTGTGGAGAAGCTCGTAAAAAATACTATTTTCCGTTTTTTATGAACTTTTTATAAAACACTTGAATTAGCCGCGCAATCGTGGTATACTTAGCTATACGTTTTAAAAGAAAGGTTTTATTCGATATATTTATGTTTGGATTTTTCGAAACGGTTTTCCCGATCGTGTTCTGTCTGATGTTTGTCGTTGTGGTCGGATTATTTGTCTTTACTATAGCTCGAAATATCGGCTCTTGGCATAAAAATAACAACTCTCCGAAACTTTCCGTCGATGCGACCGTCGTCGGCAAACGTAACAGCGTATATCGTCATCATATGAACGACCATACGTCATATCATACTGATTATTTCGTTACGTTTCAATTCCAAAGCGGCGACAGACTTGAGCTTTCCGTGCCGGGCGACGAGGTAGGGCTTCTCGTCGAAGGCGACGAGGGTATCCTTTCTTTTCAGGGGACACGATATCTCGGATTTGAACGTAAATGATAATAACGGATGTGTACATATGTTTTCAATAGTTCTTGTTGAACCCGAAATCCCGCAAAATACCGGGAATATATCCCGAACCTGTGCTTGCACGGGCGCAGCTCTCCATCTTGTTAAACCGCTCGGATTTACAATAGACGATTCAAAGCTCAAACGCGCAGGACTTGATTATTGGAGCGAACTTGATCTTCATATTCACGAGTCGCTTGCAGATTTTCTCGAATACGCAAAGGGTATGCCGTTGTTTTTTGCCTCAACAAAAGCGGCGCATACGTATTCCGATATCGTCTATCCGGATAATGCGTTTTTCGTTTTCGGAAAAGAAACAAAAGGGCTTCCGGAATCTCTTCTTCACGATAATTATGAGCGTTCGGTCCGCATACCCATGCGCGAATCCCTTCGCAGCCTCAACCTTTCAAACTCGGTTGCGATCGTTTTGTACGAAGCGTTACGTCAACGCTCGTTTTTCGATCTTCGACAAGAGGGCAAGCTCACTATGTTTTGATATTCTAAATTTAATTACAAAGGATCTTTTATGACCGATTTTATAAAATCTCCCGCATTTGTTATAACAACGGACTCGTGCGCCGATCTTACCGCCGAATATATAAAGGAAAACGATGTTAAAGTCGCCACGCTTACATATTTTGTCGATGACGTCGAATACGGTACGGATGAAAATCCCGCAGAACCCATAGATGTGTTTTTTGAAAAACTGCGCAGCGGACGTGTCCCGAAAACATCTCAAATAAACCCGGAATCCGCATATATGTTTTTAAAACAAAATATGCTTGTCGGCACTCCCCTCGTTCATATCTCTTTTTCTTCGGAGCTGAGCGGAACATACAACAGTTTTTGTATTGCCGCAGATATGTTAAAAATCGAAGAACCCGAAGCCGAAATTTATATAATAGACTCGTTGGGCGGCTCGTTGGGACAGGGGCTTTGCGTCGATAAAGCTTGTCAATACCGCAAAAACGGGATATCGGCCTTGCAGACCGCCGAGCTTTTAACAAACGAAGCAAAAAAAATGCGGTATTTATTTATCGTTGACGATCTTAATCATCTTTACAGAGGCGGACGTATCACAAAGATATCCGCGATCTTCGGCGGTGCGCTGAATATAAAACCCATGTTATATGCAGAAAACGGCAGACTTGTCCTCGGCGGAAAGATCAGGGGCAGAAAAGCCGCTCTCGACAGACTTGTTGCAACGATGACAGAACAAATGGATAAACACAATATCGATAAGTTTGCCGTCAGTCATTGCGACAGTTTTGCCGACGCTCGATATGTTGCGGAGCAAGCTTCTGCGGTGACCGGTATAAAGAACGTTCTTTTTAACGGCATAGGCCCCGTTCTTTCGTCGCATTGCGGCCCCGGCACGGTAGCATTGTTCTTCTGCGGGAAATAAACGGTTTATGATACGTTTAACGCTCTCGAACTCGAAATTTAATAATACATTAAGGATATTGTAAATGAAAAATTTGACTTTTGAAGAGGAAAAAAGAAAAGAATTTCTCTATGTTTTGTTCAACTTTTTATTCGTATGCGTATGTCTCGTCTTTGTCCTGAATTTTATTTCGAATGTGCTGGCGGACAGGATATATTC
Source organism: uncultured Oscillospiraceae bacterium (assembly GCA_964448355.1). Classification (GTDB taxonomy): domain Bacteria; phylum Bacillota; class Clostridia; order Oscillospirales; family UBA644; genus HGM12619. Next base: position 39,909 of record CAYUWC010000007.1, read on the forward strand.
CGGTTATGTTAACAATACCGGTGATTTTGCCGATAACATACTGCGAAATCTGTTTTGGACAATATCACTCGTCGGTCCGTTCCTGTTTTTCGGAAAGAGAAACGAAGTACCGTTTAAACGTGTGTTAACACCGCGAAAAACAGGCTTTCTCTTTTGGATATTCGGTCCGATCGCAACGGTGGGATTGTCGATATTTACTCTGTTTTTTTCGGACAAGCTCGTCTCTTTGCTGGGAAACTACGGTTTTATTATGTCCGAATATATCCCGTATACCCTTGATTCGGAACAAGCGAATATCGTTAGTATGATAGTCCTTTCGTTATTGTCCTCAATATCGGGGGAATTTGTTTACAGAGGCGTTATAACAGAGCATTTCCGTAAGGCAAATACGGGCCTTGCGCTTATCCTTCCGTCACTTATCGCCATGGGGGTATCCGGCTCTCTTGTTAAAATGCCGTTTGTGTTCGTGTCCGGGCTTTTGCTTTCGTGGATGTATATGAAAACATCGTCTGTTTACCTGACATTCGTTTGTTCTTTTTTGAGAGATGTTTCGCTGTATTTTCTGTTTGTTAACAAAAACTTGTCCGAGCATCTGTTTTTGATAAGCGTCATCGGCGGTATCTCTGCCGTTGTATGCATAGCGATCTTGTTTTTGCGTTACGAAATATGCACCGTTTATCCCGCACCGAGGGATGAAGACGAAGAATATCTTCGTATGTCGGCAAAAGAATCAGCCGCCGGCGTGTTAAAATCGTTTGCGTTTTGGGTCTTTGTGTTCGGCTCTGCGTTTGCGATCTTGTTTTTTTACTTAAGTAATCCTACGGTGGCAACACCATAAGATAAAAATATATAAATTGGAGGAAATAATATGCAGCTTTTGGTTATAGTTCTTAACAAAATAGAATGTCTCGAACCTATACTTGAAAGATTTTACGAGGAAAAGATCCCCGGTGCCACTATACTCGACAGTAAGGGTATGGCACACAGCCTCAGCAGCTATGACGAACTTCGTTTTATGGCTTCGTTGAGACTTCTTCTTAATCCAGATAATCGAGAAAGTAAAACCATATTCGCAGTTGTTGACGACGAAAAGATCCCCTTGATATCACATATCGTAAACGATGTCACGGGCGGACTTGACAACCCCGATACCGGTATAATATTTACTGTTCCCGTAAGTTATATGGAGGGAATAGAAAAGTGTTAAGCGAAATCTCATCACAGTTCGGACTGTTTATAAGACTTGCAATGATGATCTTTGTCGGAATGTTCTTCGGCAGACTTGCAAAGCATTGTAAACTCCCCAATGTAACGGGTTATCTTATAGGCGGTCTGATCATAGGTCCGAGCGTCCTCGGCCTTATTCCCGAATCCGCTCTTGCCGATCTTGACGTTATTGCGGACGCAGCTCTCGGTTTTATCGCGTTTTCCATCGGCAGCGAGTTTAAAATTTCTTATTTTAAACGTGTCGGTTTAACACCGATAGTTATTGCGTGTCTCGAAGCGCTGCTCGGCGTTGTTTTCGTTGTTATCGCACTTTTGGTCGCAGGCTTTGAGCTTCCGTTCAGCCTCGTTCTCGGCTCTATTGCCGCAGCTACAGCACCTGCGGCAACGATAATGGTAATCAAACAGTACAAGGCGAAAGGTCCCGTTACCGAAACGCTTCTGTCTGTTGTTGCTATCGACGACGCTGTGGCTCTTATGCTTTTCGGTATCGCAGTAGCTGTCGCTCAGGCAGTTTCCGACCCGGAGGCTTCCGTTGCTTCCGCACTCTTGGATCCTATTGTGGAAATTTTAGGTGCGCTCGTTTTCGGACTTATTCTCGGCCTTATATTTACCATACCGCTCAGATTCTTTAAAAAGGACGGAAATCGTCTCGCGTTAACTATAGCGTTCGTTTTCCTCGGTATAGGCTTGGCGGAGATCTTCGGCTTTTCTCAGCTTCTTCTTTGTATGGCCCTGGGTGCGTCTCTTACAAACGTATCGTCGCACACAACACATATCGCAAAGCTTACCGACGGACTTACACCGCCGATATTTATCCTTTTCTTCGTTCTTTCCGGCGCAGAACTTCAAATATCCGTTCTTCCGTCGATCGGTCTTGCGGGCTTGCTGTACATAGTGTTCAGAGTAGTCGGAAAAGTCCTCGGCGCTTCGCTCGGTTCAGTTGCTTGTCATGCCGACCCGAAGATCACCAAGTATCTCGGTTGGTCGCTTATGCCGCAAGCCGGCGTTGCGATAGGCCTTTCTCTTCTCGCAACGCAGATCGTTCCCGATTTCGGTCAACAAATCAGAGCGATCATTCTTTGCGGAACGTTTATTTACGAATTGATCGGTCCCGCCGTAACAAAGCTGTCTTTGCGTAAAGCCGGAGAGATCGAATAACGGTCAATATGACCTAACGCAGATGTCACCGCCTCTAAAGCGGCTGATCTCTATGCAGGGCTTTACCACTGAATCTTTTAGGAGTATGATGCCCTCTGTGTAGGTCGCAAGCGTTTTTAACTCTGCTCTTTAAAAGCAAAGATGGGCGTTGCTTCGATTTAAGTCCGGGCAAGATGCCCCGCCGCTAAGGCGGTGTCTCAAAATCCTTGCCATGTTGAATAGCGGAGCAAACCGCGTGTTGAAAAATATATAATTACATACTTGACAAACCCTGTGTAAATGTTTATAATATATTTGTACCCCAACGCAGATGTCCCGAACCTAAAAAGGCAACGGGTAACATTTAAGCTTTCGGTGCGAGTTGTCTTCATCGAGATTTGAAGATCTGCCGTTATTTAAACAGGGTTTGTTTTAATTTAACTAAAAATGATTTTATTTTTTTAAAGGAGAAATAATATGTGTTTTGAAAAAGTAGCAGCATTGATTTCTGAAAAATTTGAAATGCCGGTCGAAAATATAACAAGAGATACCAGCATCATCGAAGATCTCGGTGCGGATTCTCTCGATATTGTCGATATGCTTATGATGTTGGAAGAACAGTACGACCTTTCCATTCCCGACGATATCGCACAGGAAATGAAAACCGTGGGCGATGTTGCCGATTATATCGACGAAAACTGCAACGCATAATTTTTGTCGTTTAACACAGATCTTTATCGCATCAAAAGCGCAAGTTTTTTGATGCGAGCGTAAACATAAATAAAAATATTTTGATTTGCATGACTCCGATCCTCGATTTTCCGACAGAGGACGAAGCCGCTTGTTAAAACAACAGTTAAAGAAAGAAGAGTAATTATGGCTAAATTGGCATTTATAGGCGCAGGCAGCACTGTGTTTGCAAAGAACGTTATAGGCGACTGCTTTGTTGAACCGAAGCTTAACGGTATGGAAATTGCGCTTTACGATATAGACCCCGTACGCCTTGAGGACAGCTACAGAATGATCACCAATCTGAACGAAAAATATCAGGCAAACGCAAAGATCACCGCAACGCTCGATAGGGCAGAGGCTCTTAAAGATGCGAAATATATCGTTAACGCAATTCAGGTCGGCGGATATGATCCGTGTACGATCACAGATTTTGAGATCCCGAAAAAATACGGATTAAGGCAGACTATAGCCGACACTCTCGGTATCGGCGGCGTTTTCCGCGCACTCAGAACGATCCCCGTCATGTTCGATATCGGCGAGGACATAAAAAAATATGCGCATAAAGACGCACTGTTTATCAATTATACAAATCCCATGGCAATGCTTTCCGGCGCAATGCAGCGTTTTACGGATGTTCCGACGGTCGGATTGTGCCACAGTGTACAGGGCTGCGCAAGGCATTTGGTAGGGGAGTTGGGTTTTGGCGATAAGTATCCGAACGTTAAATGGAAAATCGCCGGAATAAATCATCAGGCTTGGCTTTACGAGATCACGGATCTTGACGGTAACGACCTGTATCCCATGCTTAAAGAACGTGCAAACGACGAAGCGTATATCAACGAGCATTGCAAGGGCGATCTTGTCAGACTGGATATCATGAAAAAATTCGGCTATTATGTCACCGAATCTTCGGAACATAACTCCGAATATATGCCGTACTATATCAAATCGCGTTATCCGGAGCTTATCGATCGTTTTAACATTCCGCTCGACGAATATCCTCGCCGCTGTGTAAATCAGATCGAGGGTTGGAAGAAAATGCGCGATGATCTTACGAACAATAAACAGCTCGAACATCGCAGGACCGGCGAATTTGCGTCGTATATAATCGAAGCGATGGAAACAGACGTGCCTTACAGAATACACGGTAATGTTCTTAACACCGGTCTTATCACAAATCTTCCGAGCAACGCTTGTGTCGAAGTTCCGTGCATGGTCGACAGAAATGGTATCAATCCCTGTTATGTCGGTGCTCTTCCCGAACAGTGCGCCGCTATGAACAGAACAAATATCAACGTTCAGCTGCTCACTATCGAAGCTGCCGTAACAAAAAAGAAAGATTATATCTACCAGGCGGCAATGATGGATCCCCATACAGCCGCAGAGCTTTCAATAGACGATATAAGAGCTATGTGCGACGATCTTATCGAAGCGCATAAGGGTTGGCTCCCCGAATATCACTGATGAAAATATTGGCGATCGATTACGGCCTTTCACGCACGGGCCTTGCCGTTTCGGATCTTACGGGCACGATAGCAACTCCGCTCGAACATCTTCCGTCACGAAACGAAGATAAAATGCTTACAGCGCTTTTGAATGTGATAAACACGGTCTGTCCGGACAAGATTATCATGGGCTTGCCTCTGCGCACAGATATGCGCGAAAGCGATATGGCGCAAAGGGTCAAAAATTTTGCCGAGCGTTTAACATCGGAGTCCGGTCTCGAAGTCGAGCTGAGAAGCGAGATGTACACGACCGTTATCGCGTCAAAGCTCCTGCACGAAAACGAGAAAAACTCAAAAAAACAGCGCAGCCTTATTGACAGTGTCGCTGCTGCGGTCCTTTTACAGGATTATTTGGATAAAATAAAAAAGCAATAGCTTGTTAAATAGAAATCGCGTGAAAAATCCAATGATTTAAAACAGAAATAATACCTGTTTCACGCATAAATTCCCCTTAAAAACGGGGTCCAACCCGTTTTGTCGTATGGCATTGTCGTAAAACAACACAGGAGATTTTAATTAACTGAGAGGATCGCGAGAAAAATCCAAGAATCCTCGCGTGAAAAATCCAATAATCCAAAAATGGCGATAATATTTGTTTTACGCATAAATTAACATTGCAACGCAGATGAATTTTATTAACTATTAGTGCCGCTATGGCGGCGGAATGGAGATTATCATGATAAATAATATTCCTACGGTCAAAGTCGGCATTGTGGCAGTGAGCCGCGATTGCTTTCCGATGTCTTTAAGCAAGAGAAGAAGAGAAGCTGTTGTTGCCGAGTGCAGCAAATCGGGTCTTCCCGTCTTTGAAGCTCAAACGATCGTCGAAAACGAAAACGACGCTATGGCAGCTCTCAATGAACTTAAGCTCGCTGGCGTTAACGCACTTGTCGTATACCTCGGCAATTTCGGACCCGAAGGCCCGGAAACCATGCTCGCGCAAAAATTCAACGGTCCGACAATGTTTGTTGCAGCCGCCGAAGAATCCGACAGCGATCTTATCGATGGCCGCGGAGACGCGTATTGCGGTATGTTGAGTATGTCCGTCAATATGCTTTTGCGTAAGCTTAACTCGTATATCCCCGAATATCCGGTCGGAACAGCCGACGAAGTTGCCGAAATGATCGGCGATTTTTGCGATATAGCAAGAGTATATATCGGTGTTAAAAGCCTAAAAATAATCAGCTTCGGTCCGCGCCCGTTCGACTTTGTCGCTTGTAACGCGCCGATAAAGCAGCTCTATGATATCGGCGTTGAAGTTCAGGAAAACTCCGAGCTTGATTTATTTGCTTCTTTTAACGAACATAAAAACGACGAAAGGATACCTTCCGTTGTAAAAGAAATGAAGGAAGAACTCGGCAAAGACGGCAACACATACCCGACCGTTCTCGAAAAACTCGCTCAATACGAGCTTACGCTTCTTGACTGGGCGGAGAAAAACAAAGGCGCAAGCGATTATGTTGTTTTTGCAAACAAATGTTGGCCTGCGTTCCAAACTCAGTTCGGATTCGTTCCGTGCTACGTTAACGGCCGCCTTGCCGCAAAGGGTATCCCCGTGGCTTGCGAAGTCGATCTTTACGGCGCACTCTCCGAATTTATTTTGCAGTGTGCAACACAATCGACCGTAACGCTTCTTGATATCAACAATACCGTTCCCAAAGATATGTATGAGAAAAACGCTATAGACGGTTACAAGCACAGCGATCTGTTTATGGGCTTCCATTGCGGAAACACAGCGGCTTGCCTGCTTAAAAACCCCGTAATGAAACATCAGCTTATTATGAAACGCAGTCTTGAACCCGACAGTGAACCGAACATTTCGCGCGGCACTCTCGACGGAACCATCAAAAACGGCGACGTTACTATCTTCAGGCTTCACGGCTCTGCCGACGGTCAGCTCCGAACATACATGGCTCAGGGTGAAGTCCTCGATGTTGACCCGAAATCGTTCGGCTCCATAGGCGTGTTCGGTATTAAAGAAATGGGCCGTTTTTACCGCCATGTCCTTATTCAAAACGGCTTCCCGCATCATGCGGGTGTCGGCTTTGAACACTGCGGAAAGACCCTTTTTGCCGCAATGAGATTGCTCGGCGTGGAAAATATTTATTATAACCAACCGAAAGAGCTTCCCTATGCTACGGAAAATCCGTTTGTAAGGTAAAAATCGTATAAAAATCAAATTAAATGCCTCGATCTGTGCTTTTTGTTCCGATCGAGGCTTTGTGTTTTGTAAAAACGGATACGATAAAATTTTTGTTTTACATAACGTATTGTTCCGCAATTCGGCTTTGTTTCGATCGATTTATGTTGACACTGCGAAATTTTTATGTTATACTTAAAACAAAACGGCTACGGAAGGAATGCTTTTGATGAGAGGACAATTGTTTGATAAACTGAAAAAAACCGCAGAACTTATTGCTTTGATATTGCTTATATGCGTTGTTGCCGCCTCTTGTAACGCTTCGGCGGAAAACGAACTGTTCGATATGGAGTTTTCGTCGTCGAGTTCAACGCTTGATCTCGAAAATTTCGAGATGACATACGAGTTCGGTCTTCCGTCAAGCGCAGAGGGGCTTGGCAGTTGCCTCGGTTACGAGCTTGATACTCAGTTCGGCGATCTTGCGGTACAAAGGCTTGCGGATGTTCAAAAAGAGTTGAATTGTACTGTTACCGTAAATTACAGAGAAAAAGGCTCGTCGTGCGGCATTTTCGTTGCAAGCTCGGCGAGCGGAGCGTTCTTTTGCGACGCCATTTCGGGTATTTCCGATATTTGGGCCGACGTTGCACGCATCGGTATGGTTATCGGCCTTTCGGAGTTGGACGATTATATAGATTATCGCAACGAGGAAAAATGGGGCTACAGAAATATGCTTAAGGTCGTTTATTACGAAGACGATCTTTACGGCGTTATTCCTTTGCTTTGGCCTGAGATCGCCGTAACGTTCAGCGCGCCGATCGTTGTTAACGAAGACCTCATTTCGCAGCTCGGTGCAACGGACCCGCGCGATTATATCGAAAACGGAGAATGGACGTGGGACAAGTTTCGCGAGGTCTTGGAGCTTTATTTCGTCAAAGAGGGTTCCGAGGTCAAGCATTACGCGCTTAACACGAATGCGCAGCATTTCGGGTTTATGTTCGTGCGTTCAAACGGCGATTTGATGGCCGAAAAAGATGCGAACGGAAATTACGTTCCTGGCTTTATGTCCGAAAGTGCCGTTAAAGCCATGGAAGAAGCCCGTGATATCTACAGCGGCTCTTTATCGCATACCATCGATACAAAAACGGATACGATCGATGCTTTGCTCGGCGGAACAGCCGTTATGGGTTCAGTCAATGCCGATCAGATTATAAGTATAGGATCGAGAATATCAAGAGAAATGGATAATTTCGGTATCCTTTCATGGCCGACAGGCCCCGATGTCGATCCCGATTATCACTTTGCGACTCATGCGAACATAGAAATGTGCATTGCTTTTTCTCGTATGTCGGATAATCCGGAAGCGACCGCAGCTATAATCAATGCTTTGTATGAACCTTTCGAGGGCTACGAAACGCTCGATTCCATAATCGAATATATGGCTCGCAGCTATTTCTTCGACAAAAGAGACGCTTCCGTGTTTTACAATATGTTCCTTGCGTCCGAATATAATTATTTTCATTACGGTCTTTACGAGCCTACGTACAGTTGGCTCACGTCGAAAAGCGCAATATCCGAATATATCGAGGCAAATTACGATTCTCTGACAGAAAAGATCAACGAGTATGTTCTCCCATCCGTGCGCGGTATCGATTCTCTTTGGGGTGAAGAATAAGCTTGTGTTTAAATGATCGACAACGAAAGAGCGGCGTAAAACAAAAATAAAGCATCGGAGTTAAAGATCATGAAAGAAAAATATTTCGCTATCGACCCGTCATATGCTCGGCAGCTGATAGCTTGTGCAACAAAAACGGAATGGTCAAAACGCGGTGTAGACCGCCGTGCTTATTTGATCGACGATTGCGCCGTTTTGGCGACAGATCGCCTAAAGCTTCGGAATGTTACGACACGCGATGACGATTTACGGTACTTCGACGAGATAGCCGAAACGCTGTTAAAGCTGTGCCGACAAAACGTTGCGACCGTCCCAGTGCTTGGTTATTGTTATGATATTAACAGTGCGGACGGTACAGGCTTTATCATTCAAAAACGTGCGGACGGCTCCGAACTTTTGGACGATGCGATTTTGTCTGAGTTCCAAGTATGGACACGGCAGGATAATTCGTATTTCGGCGTCAATATGAGCAAGACCGAAAAAATACGGTATTTGCTGTCGAGAATACAAGAGATATCCCTCATACCGCAGGAACATTTCGATAAATTTGTCAACGATATGATCTGCATTTTAAAGCACGATATCCTGATCGATTGTTTCGGGAAAAGTAATTTTTTCTATGACGCAGATCGCGGTTTTCAGTTTATCGATCTTGATTCGCATAACGATTATAAGTACGGGCTTACATCTCAAAAACCCGATATCGAAAAAGCCGTATCTGTCTGTGCGTATGCGCCTTGCCTTTATGCCGAGGGTACGCAGCTGTTTGCGCTGAATGCTATGAGCAGCTCCGAACTTTTTGCGTTCACTCCCGAGCAGCAAAACAGCTTGGCGGAATGCAATAGCGTTATTTTCCAAAAATGCACGGCTGCTCTGCGGCAAAACGGCATATCGCAATCTGTTTTAAACAAAACGTTGAGTATGCTTAAAATTTACGGAGACGACCGAGTTTAAAGATAGGGGAACAAGCAAAGCTCGGTTTATCGTTAAATCATTTTAAGATAACCTAACACAGCAGTCCTTGCAAAGCGACATATCGAAACACTTCGTGTCATATCGAGTGCAACGCACATATCGAGAATTCGTTAGGATTCATTATCGATATGCAATCTTCAATTGCTCGATATTTTTGCTTCTCAAAATCGATATGTTTCTCGCTTCGCTCAAAACTCGATATGATATAAATTCTCGTCGCAAAGCGACATATCGTGGCACTTGTGACATATCGAGTGCAACGCACATATCGAGAATTCATCGGAATTCATATCGACGGTTCCTTTCGATATGCAATATTTCAATTGCTCGATATTATATAAGTTCTCGTCGCAAAGCGACATATCGTGGCACTTGTGACATATCGAGTGCAACGCACATATCGAGAATTCGTCGGAATTCATATCGACGGTTCCTTTCGATATGCAATCTTCAATTGCTCGATATTATATAAATTCTCGTCGCAAAAGCGACATATCGTGGCACTTGTGACATATCGAGTGCAACGCACATATCGAGAATTCGTCGGAATTCATATCGACAATTCCTTTCGATATGCAATATTTCGGAGATTTCTTTATTAAAAACAGCCCGAACAGTAATGTTCGGGCTGTTTTGTTAAATTAGATCCGTTATTTTTTTATCGGTGTTATCGTAAACGAAAATTCTTTTGTTCCGTCCGTCTTAACAAGATACTGATCCATAGGCTGCGGTCCGCAGGAATTGCTGCCTATGCCGGAAACATAACCGTCGATATTTACTCTTGTAAAATTCATATCCTTAACATCTTCGGTATGACGCCAAAGCATAAGGTCGTCGTCGGTGTAGTGATGTGCGGAAAAATCGAATAATTCGCCGGAGCAAACCGCAATGCCCACACCGCTGTTGTTTGTTATCGTAAACCAACGGGTTTCGCTTCTGTTTCCGCTCTCCTGCGGACGAAGATACGGTTCGTGCATTTGCGACACTTTGCTTTCAAACACGCCGACCGTCGTGGAAAGAAGCATATCGGGATAGCTTTCTCCCGCGCCGCGTCCGTACCATTTGACATTTTCAAACTCTCTCGGCATCTCGAATGCGACACCGAGCCTCGGAACGCAGCAGATATCTTTCGTAAGCGGTTCGTATTTGACCTCTGTTTTAACACGACCGCAAGCGTCGACCGTGTACGTCAATTCCGTCGAAAGGAACGGATCGCAAGCGGGGGACGATAAAACTCCGCAGGCTTTAAAGACAATGCTGTCTTTTTCCATTTTAAGGATATGAGCATTTTTTATTATGTGCCAAGCCCTGTCCGCACCGTATCTGAGCGTGTAGTTCAGGAAATTGTCGTTATCCGTTCTTGCGTGCCAGATATTCGGCTTGATACCTGCCGGAAGTCTGCAAAGGCCTCGGCGTGCCGGATATTGCGGCTCTGAATTGATAAGCTCCGTTCTGTTTATACGATAGCTCGATATCGTTCCGTCCGCTTTGTCAAATTTGAGATCGAAGCCGTCTCCCGTTATGTTAACATAGCGTTCGTTTTCGGTAACGTCGAGCTTGCCGTCGTTTTCTTTGTTGCAACAGCAACATTTTGTATTCTTGCGTATTACCATGGATTCCGCAGAACATATATGGCCTCGCTTTGTTCCGTGTGAATCTTTTTTTGTTTCAACATAAACGTTGAGAACATACTCGCCTCGGTCGTCCGTCTCAACAGGCAAATCGACGGCTGCGGTTGCATGGGGTGCGATATCGAGGTCTTCGAATATGCCGGAACTTACCTCTTTGCCGTCGAGCAACATCGTCCATTTAACGGTATATTCGGATATGTTCGTAAAATCAAGGCGATTTATCATTTTTATCCGACCGCATTTATCGCAGAAAGAAACGCTCAACGGCGCATATGCCTGTTTGACTTCGAGAGCTGCTGTGGAAAGCCGTCTGTCGGGATAAACCATACCGTCACAGCAGAAATTACCGTCGTGAGGATATTCGCCGTGGTCGCCGCCGTATGTGTACGTTACGGAACCGTCGGAATGCTTGTGCGCTACAGCATGGTCGCACCATTCCCAAATGCATCCGCCCATAAGTCTCGGATATTTGTAGATAGTGTCCCAATATTCTTTAAGACTGCCCGGACCGAGGCCCATCGAATGCGCATATTCGCACATAAAGAACGGACGCTTGTCGTCTTTGTCGGCACCCTGCTGCGCAAGATATTCAACGGACGGATACATAATGCTTTCAACATCGAAAAGCTCTTTGTTCTCGCAATAATGGATAATAACGTTCGGTACGGCCTTTCTTATATATTCCGCCATTGCCATATGGTTGTCTCCGTATCCGCTTTCGTTGCCGAGCGAGAACATTATGATACAAGCGTGGTTCTTATCTCTTTGAACCATTCTTTCCGCACGATCGATATGTGCATGACGCCAATCGGGATTTTTCGTCGCATAACTCCAGTCGTGAAGACCGTGCGTTTCGAGATCAGCTTCGTCGATAACGTAAAAACCCATTTCGTCCGCAAGCATATAAAGGAGAGGATCGTTCGGATAGTGAGACGTGCGTATCGTGTTGATATTTAATTGCTTCATCAACGTAAGATCGTTTAAAATATCTTCAAACTCCACCGCATAGCCCTTTTCGGGATGACTGTCGTGTCTGTTGACACCTCTGCATTTTACGGCAACTTTGTTTACTCTGAACACACCGTCTTTGTCGATTTCGAATTTTCTGAATCCGACATTGTGTACTGCGATATCGTTGCCTGCGCAGATCGTGAGAGTGTACAGATTCGGCTGCTCCGCATTCCAGAGAAGAGGCTTAATTACGTTAAAATCAAATACGGCAATATGCCTTTTTGTCGTTTGCGTACTTTCGTTGACAAGAGCACCGTTTTTATCCGCAAGTTTTATTTTGACAACTGTTTCGACACTTGTTTCAACTTCGATATGTGTTTTAAATTCGGTGAGGTCGTCGTTTGCGTCGGTCGTAAACTGAAAATCCACGATATGTTCTTTAGGCTGTGCGGTCAAAAAAACGTCTCTGAAAATACCATTGCAGCGGAAAAAGTCCTGATCTTCGAGATATGATCCGTCGCACCATTTGTAAACGATGCAGCATATCTCGTTTTCACCGTCGCAAAGGAAGTTTGTAACGTCAAATTCGCCCGTCATATGCGATACTTGATTGTATCCGACGAGCTTTCCGTTTATATACACATGATATGCCGAAGAAACACCGAGGAACGATAAGTTGACCTGTTTATCTTTAAATGAAGCGGGAACGGTGAATTTTCTTTTGTAAACACCGCACGGATTATGGTTCGGTACTTGCGGAGGCATTACTGGGATAGGATAATTTACGTTTGTATAATGCCATTTTTCATAACCCAAGGCTTGCCATACGGACGGGACCTTTTCTTCTTTGCCTCCAAGCTCTGCCGTTACAAAGTCTTCCGGAACATCCGCAACGGATGTGTAATATTTAAACGACCACATACCGTTTAACAAAATAAATCCGTCGCTTTCGATTTCCGATCTGGAACGTGCAAATGCGTTTGTTTCGCCCGGAATAAAATAAGTTCTCGATTGCATTCTGTTTTTTGAAAGAACCTGAAGATTATTCCAGTCGGGGATGGAATTGATATTAAGCATAATAACATACCTCGTAAAAAATAATCGGTAAAATGTTTTGTTGTCCGATAAAATTATATCATAACAATTCGGTAAAGTCAATAACGTTTTTTGCTCTTGACATTGTATTTATGTTATGGTAAAATGTATATGATAATAAATACGGTTAAAACATTAACACGGATTTTATAAGATCACCGACGCTCCGAAAACAGTGTGATCTGTTTTTCGAATATTTTAAACAGTCTTGCACGTTATACGACGGGTGTTAACAAAAAATAAAGATAAGGCGGAATGTACATATGATGAATGAACAAGAAAGCTTTGCTCTGCGCGAACAGGTTTGGACCGCATTTTGCGAACGAGAGACAAAAAATCAAAAAAGACTTACCGAGCTTGAAACAAACGAAATGCATTTCGGCGATGTTAAAATGCGATACGGTCTTTCCGTAAACGGTGAGCCGGAAGAAAACGGATATCCTCTGTACATAGCTTTGCACGGCGGCGGATACGGCGAAACTCCCCATATGAACGACAGTCAGTGGGAGCATATGAAGATATATTATAAAGACAGCGTTAAAAGCGGTGTTTACGTTGCTTGCCGCGGTGTTCGCGACACGTGGGACACTCATGCAAACCCCGAAAGCTTTCCGCTTTACGACGAATTGATAACAAATATGGTCCTGTTTAAAAATGTTGACCCCAACAAAGTTTACATCATGGGCTTTTCCGCAGGCGGAGACGGTGTGTATATCATCACGCCCCGTATGACAGACAGATTTGCGGCGGCAAATATGTCCGCAGGCTGTCCGAACAATGTTCGTTTGAAAAACCTGAGAAATATGCCTCTTATTATCCAAGCCGGCGAAAGAGACTACTCGTTCCGCCGCAATGAGCTTATCGCCGAATACGACGAATATCTCGACAGTCTCGCAAAAGAATACGGCGGATTTGTTCACGAGGCAAACGTTCATTTCGATAAGGCTCATAATTTCAGAGATAACGATCCCAAATTTACACCGCGCGCCGTTATGAAAGACAATCTCGCATGGCTTCGTACAGGTGATCGCGAATATACGGAAAAAAATACGAACGCCGTTTCGTTCCTCGAAAAGCATACGAGAGATCCGTACCCCGAAAAGGTCGTCTGGGATCTGTCGCTTCGCGCTCCGCTGCGCAAGCATACAAACTTTTATTGGCTCGGTGCCGACCCCGAAATTTCAAGCGGCGAGATAGTCGCGTCGTTTAACAAGGAAAGAAACGAGCTTGTTATAGAAAAATCTTCCGTTGCGGAATTTTCCGTGTATTACAACGAAAAAATGTTCGCTTCGCGCCCGAATATCATTGTTAAAGCAGACAATGTTTCCGTTTGCGAAAAAGAATACGATCCGCAGCTCGTCGCAAACGAAACTTGCGAACAAAACGGAGATATTAACTATATCTTCACCGGTCGTATCGATTTTACCGCAAAGGCTTAATGTAAAACCGAAAACCGATATTTGCGCGGATCGATCGCCGCGATACGTAACGTGAACAGGGGACGCCTATGAAATATTTTTTTGATACCGTAGAAACGATTGGGGAAAACCTCGGATTTTCTCAATTCGGGCTTGGTCATTGTGTTTGGATACTGTCGTGCATAATCGTTGCGGGGCTTGTGTGCGTGCTGTATAAACGGTCTTCGCAAAAAAACCGCAGGATAATTTTGATCACCGTTTCCGCATTGATAGTTGCGGACGAGCTTTTTAAAATTGTCGGGCTTGTTTTGTACGATAATTATCTGCCGAAATATCTTCCGCTTCATTTATGCAGTATAAATATATTTGTGATCGCCGTTCATGCTATAACAAATTCAAAAACAGTCGGCAATTTCTTATACACGATCTGTATCCCGGCTTCCGTGATGCCGTTGTTTTTCCCGTCGTGGACGGAGCTTCCGTTTTTGAATTTTATGAATATCCACAGTTTTACGATACATCTGCTCCTCGCTCTTTACCCGCTGATGTTGGTCGTAGGCGGAGATGTAAGGCCGAAGATCAAATATGTCCCCGGCAGCTTGGCGATATTGCTTGTTCTTGCAGGCGTGGCGTTCGTTGCGAATTGTTTGTTCGACACTAATTTTATGTTCTTACAGTCGGCGGAAGAGGGTAATCCGCTTTATGTGTTTGAACAAATGTTCGGCAATCATCTTATAGGTTTTGCCGTGCTCGTTCCCGCGATCGTTGCGGCTATGCATATCCCGTGGCTTATTGCGGATAAACGAAAAAAACAATAATATTACAACAAAAGACAGGACGTTATCAACCGTCCTGTCTTTTAAAATCTTTAACTTTTTTAAAATCTGCGTGCATATCCGCATTTTTTGCACAGCTCTTCAACAGCCGTTCTTTGCGAAAATCCGTCATATATCGCTCTTGCACGTGGACTTGCGATGATGGGGGCAAGATCGGTGTTAAAAATATTTCCGAGAATGATATCTCCGTCGTGGTCGAGACAGCACGGTACTACGGATCCGTCGCAAAGGATGCCTATTTGATCTCTCATGCCGTAACAAAACACTTTGTCCGAACTTTCTTCGGCGGAAAGATCGGGCCAGTCGAACTTGTCACCGTGCTCAAGATAAATATTTTGCCCTATTCTCGTGCCCGTTCGAGTTTCGACCCATTGATCGGGAAAATAAGATTTTGCGGCGGATATCAATCGATCGTTAAGCGAGTCGAGGCCGCCGTTATTCCACAATCTGTAAGATACGATCGTTTGCCCCTCGGCAGACTGTCCGAAAGAGAAGCACTCGTGTATATATTCCTCAAACGGCATCGAAAAATCGTTGGCTTCAAATGCATGCAGAGAAATGTTTATTCTGTGTAACGCAGGTGCCGAGAGCAGTATGTTTTTGCGAGCGGCAAGCAATGTCCCGTTCGTTGTTATAATAACTTTGAAGCCGAAATCTTTCGATATGTCGAGAAATTTTTCGAGATCCGGATGACAGAGCGGCTCGCCCATTATATGAAAATAGATATAATTTGTAAACGGCTTTATCTTACTGAGGATCAACGAAAATTCATCGACCGAAAGACGTCGTTTTTCTCTTTTCGTTTTCGGACAAAAAGAACAGTTCAGGTTGCAAAGATCGGATATTTCGATATAAATTTTGTTAAATCGCATTGCCGACAGCTACCCTTACGACTGTGTTTGTTCCGTACGGATAACCCGTAAAATCGACGCAAAGCAGCCCGTTTTGCGTGTTTTGCGTAAATTCGAGGCTTTCGTCGTTGTCTGTCCATTTTATCGAGCCGAATTTAACGTTTACGTTCTTGAAGCTTCTCGGACCGTTTTGTTCGTTTAAATTATGAATGTAAAACCAGTATTTTTCGCCGTCAAAAAGAACAAAATCTTTGCCCGACGCCGTTATATCGCACGGTTTGCCGTTGTATATTCCGTCGCCCGTAATGCGTATCCAGTCGCCGACCGTTTCCAGAAGTGCTGCTTGGATCGGAAGTATTTTTCCGTCTGCGTCGGGACCGACGTTTAAAAGATAGTTTGCACCGACTTTTCTGCACGCACACAAGTTTTCGATAAGCTCGGGAACGGATTGATACGCAAAATCTTTCTCTCCGATGCCCCAGTGCATATTTATGGTTTGACACATCTCGGCTGCCACGTATTTCGACATTCCCTCTCGGTTCATCGGAGTGGGACGACCTTGCTCGAACGTAACGCTGTCTATTTCGGGATTTCCGATAATACCGCGCTCTTCCATGCCTGTGTTGTTGATTATGATAGCGTCGGGTTGGTACTTTCGGATCAGAGAATAAAGCTTTTCCTCTTCCCAATCTTCATCCGGTTTTGACACATTACCGTCGAACCAAAATCCGCCTATCGGACCATATTCTGTACAAAGTATTTGCACCGAATCGCGCAAATATTTGAGATATTCTTTAAAATTTCCGTTAAAATCCGGATTGTGCCAGTCGAGCGTCGTGTGATAAAACATCGGAAGAATACCTTCTTCCCTGCACCCCTCGACAAAATCTTTAACAAGATCTCTGCCTGCGGCGGAGTGCATCGCATCGTAATCGTTAAGACCATGTGTATCGTAAAGAGAAAAACCGTCATGATGACGTGTCGTGAGCGTGATGTATTTCATACCGGCCTTTTTCGCCGCTTTTGCCAGCTCTCTTCCGGAAAAAGCCTTTGCGGTAAATGTGGTTTTGAGCTTTATATATTCTTCTTTCGGAATGCGTTCCATAAATTGGACCCATTCGCCTCTGCCGAGTTGTGAATAAAGTCCCCAATGAACAAACATTCCGAAACCTAATTTTTCAAAATCTGAGACCCTTTTTTCGGGTACGGGTATTGCCATAGTCGATACCTCCTGTTTTTTTTATTCCATTTTAACATAACAATACCCGGATGTCAATATTTTTATTGTCCCAAAAGCGCATTTATTTCTTCTTGCTCCAAATGCCCGTGCAGCGCTTTGTTTAACGCCAAAGACAATAATTTCGCGGCTCTGTTCACTATCGTATCGATGTCTTTCGGTGTTACGATCATTCCGCCCGTGTCCGAATCCGAAGACGACAAAACCGTGCGGATGATATGCTCCGCTTCGGACGAAAGCCTGTCGAAATTTTCAAATATCTCGGCGGCTTTTTTCGTGTCTTCGTTTTTGTATTCTCCGATCCTGTTCGCCACTTCTTCAAAAATATCGAGTGCCAGCGTCGCCGCGTCAACAACAGTCGGAATACCTATCGCGATCACCGGAACACCAACTGTACGCTCGCTGATCTCTTTTCTGTCGTTTCCCACGCCCGAACCCGGACAAATTCCCGTATCGCTTATTTGTACGGTCGAACATAATCTGTCCGTTCTTCGCGATGCGAGAGCGTCTATCATTATAAGGATCTTCGGCTTGACGGTTTTTACGATCGCTCTTATCGTTTCCGCACTTTCGATCCCCGTATGTCCCAGAACGCCCGGTAAAAATGCAGATGTTTCCCTTAACGGCATCGACGAAAATATTTCGGGCAAATGTTCTTTTAAATGTCGCGTAACGATGATCCCCGAAACGGTCTTCGGACCTACAGCGTCGGATGTTAAACCCGAATTTCCGAGCCCTACTATCATTGCACCGTCGGCAAGGTTTTGCCCGATCAACTCTTTTAATTCTTCCGCTATCGCATCAACGGCTTTTGTGTGCGTCTCGTCCGACGTAAACGCACCCGTAAGATCCACCGTTATATACGTTCCGCACGGCTTTCCGACGGCGTTTGCGGCAGCGTCGGTCATTATCGTTATTTTATTTATCAAGATACCGTTCGACGTAAATTCCTCCGTCTTTATCCCGTCTTTTTCATCTGTTTTTTTTATCTTTATTATTTCTGCCGCAAGATCGCTTCGTTGTGAGTATAACATTCGCAGCCTCCGTTTTTTTTGAACATATTTTCCCCGTTGAAACAAAAAAAATACGGAAAAATTCCATGCGGTTCTTGAAATATGAAGGGAAGTGTGATATAATGATTCTATATTGTCGATATGAATTCCGATGAATTCTCGATATGTGCGTTGCACTCGATATGTCACAAGTGCCACGATATGTCGCTTTGCGACGAGAATTTATATCATATCGAGTTTTGAGCGAAGCGAGAAACATATCGATTTTGTGAAACAAAAATATCGAGCAATTGAAATATTGCATATCGAAAGGAACCGTCGATATGAATCCTAACGAATTCTCGATATGTGCATTGCACTCGATATGACAC
>CAYUWC010000008.1:0-55933 GCA_964448355.1 uncultured Oscillospiraceae bacterium
GCGTTCGAACAAACAAAGAAAGGCCGCGAACATATCATCAACGATATTCTTCTTAAGGCTATCCCCGCTCCGAGACCGGAACTTTCCAAATATGCGCCCAAGATCATGACTTATAACATTCCTTCCGACAAGATCAGCGAAGTTATAGGCAAACAGGGTAAGGTTATCCAAAAGATAACTGCCGACACAGGCGTACAAATCGATATCGAAGAAGAAGGCAGCGTCGGCCATTGTTATATTTATTATGTTGATCCCGAAGCAGGAAAAACCGCTCTCAACATAATAAAAACGATCGTTGACGGCCCAGAAGAAGGCACGATCTTCCTTGCAAAAGTTACAAAGATCATTCCTATCGGTGCATTCGTCGAATTTGTTCCAGGTAAAGAGGGCTTGGTCCACATATCTCAGCTTGACGAGAAACGTGTTGCAAAAGTTGAGGACGTTGTCTCCGTAGGCGACGAAATTTGGGTCAAATACATGGGCACCGACAACCTTGGCAGAACAAACTTCTCCCGCAAAGCGGCTCTTGCCGACAGAGGTCTGTAATTTAACACATCAGACGGGAAATCTGTCTCGAAAAACGTTAAACAAATATGATAAGACTGACATTGCTTCGGTGATGTCAGTCTTTTTGCAAAAAGTTTAAATAAATCGGCATTTTACGTATTGACAAACAGAGCAAAATATGGTATAATTCTTAAATGTCAGCAGAATATTGGGATATAGCCAAGTCGGTAAGGCACAGGACTTTGACTCCTGCATCCGCTGGTTCGAGTCCAGCTATCCCAGCCAGAAAAAAGGCAAGTCGAAATCGACTTGCCTTTTTTCGACTAAATCCACCTTAAGTAGAGGAAATCGATTCGCAGGGAGAGATAAGACGGATTTAATTTCATCTGATGCGGCACGCCGAAAATTTCATCCGAACAAAGTGAGGATCTCACCGTGAACGTCAACGAACGACTCCACTATAAAAGATATTATCTCGGAAAGCGCGCATATGCGTGTTTTTTTCAACGAAAGCACCCGTAGAGGCGGATCACTTCACTTGGTGCGTAAGCTCAAACTTCACGAGCCGATAGGTGGACTTAGTTTGATAGTTAAGTATCGGCTGACGCTGACGTGAAGTTATGGCTATCGCCATAGTGAAATATTATGCTGTCGCAAAATGTGAAGCTAAATGCTCCACACGCTTCCGCAGAAACTTCACTGTCCGCAGGAAAACTTCACTTGCGGAGCAAACTTCACTGTTCGACATGACAACTTCACTTGCAGAGCAAACTTCTTTGTCCGCAGGACATCTTCACTTGCAAAGCAAACTTCACGGGCCGTAAGGACAACTTCACTTGCGAAGCATACTTCACTGTCCGCAGGAAAACTTCACTTGCAAAGCAAACTTCACGAGCCGCATAGCGGATCACTTTACGCCTTTTGCTCCGTAAACAGTAATCTCCGCTTGCTTCGCAAGCGGAGATTACTGTTTTGTGTTATGTGAAAATAAGATTTGGTATGGTCAAAACCCCGGAATTTGAAGTTATTCATAATATGAAAAATCGGGGGTTATTTAAAAATATCGGGTTTGGGAGTTATTCAAAAATCGGGAATAAACGCTTATTTAAAACACGATTTGATGTTGTTCAAGAAATCCGCAATTTGATGTTAACAAAAAACTTGTTCAAAGCCGTAAAAAGCGGTTTAAATGATAAGAATAACGGGCTATCAGGTAGTATTTTTGCCGACATGAGTATCGAGGATATTTTTCAATGCGGAAACGGAGCTGCTGTGGCAGCGAGCGATGCGGATATTTTTCGATGCATCGGAAGCTGTATCTGCGGAGCAGAGAGCGCAACGGATCATTTTGTGTGACACTGTGTTTGTAAACAAAACGAGCAAATCGGGCGAGCCGATATCTTTAAGGCCGCGAGACATTTTAGGATAAATTTTGGCTTTACAGTTATATTTATCACACAGGTTTTTATATTGGCGTGTCATACATTCATTGCCGCCGACGATAACAACACTCATAAAATTCTCCTTTCAAATAATTAGTAAACAGATTTTTTGCTGTTTTGCATACTCTTAATTCTCATTTTATCGCAATAGTGATGGAAAACAGTTAATGAATTTATATGCGTCTCACAAAGACAGGTCGGGTACTGTTTCAATGTGAATTTGTGCGTAAAACAGATGTTGCCGTTTCCGGACCATTGGATTTTTGCGCTATCCTTTTTTATAAATTTACGGAGTTTGGCAGAAAACGGTATCTTTTGCCTCAAGATGAAGCTGTAAATTTGAGGCAGCCAAGATCGCAAAACCGGTTCGGACTTGATTTTTTTATTTAACTACATAGTAGTTAGTTACGTAGTAGTTAGTTACGGAGTTAGTTAGCGACGGAGTAACCTGCTTTTTCGACTTTGGCGATAATAACGGAATCGTCCACGGGTTGGGCATAAGAGACGACGATCTCTCCCCTACCGAGGTCGGCTTTACAAGCGACGCCTTTGATATCGTTAACAGCCAGTTCGACGCGATTTTTACAAGCGGAGCAGTGCATACCGTTGACTTTAAAGGTTTTTTTGTATTCGACGTGAGAAAGTTTTTTACGTTTCGGCTTAAAATCTCCGCCGCCGCAGCAACTGCTTTCGCCCTTAAAATGTTTGATCGAAAAGACGACGCCCACGCCCAAAATGAACGCTATAACAGCGATAATAATAATATTTTCCATAATTTTTTACAAGAACGGGGTGCGGACTTTAAGAGAGCGCACCCCTTTGTTAAACACAAATATCTTTCTTTATTTTTTTTGACACGCAGCGCGTTTTTTCGCGCATTGTTTAGCATACGGGCAGCCGACGCAAGTTTCGCCGCGTTTTTTTGCTTTAACCAAATAAAAGATTATAGCGCCGAGGATCAGCAGTACGACTGCGATTATGCAAATGTTAACAATAATAGCTTTCATAATTATTTAACAGCTACGCCGGTTTTTTTGTTTTTGCCGCCGAGAGCGTATTCGGTCTTAAGTTTTTTGTTTGTGTTGTTAATAATAACAGCTACGATAACGACCATAACAACGACGGCAGCAAGACCGGAGAGAGCGGCTACGACGTTCAAAGAAGCGGGAGCCGTGATAAGGGTGCCGATGGTGTAAACCAAATAGCCTACGGTGAAGCCTGTGCCGAACTGAAGAGCTATTCCGCCCCAGAACCATTTTTTGTCTTTGATCTCGGAGTTCATAGCGCCGAGAGCCGCAAAGCAAGGAGGCGTGAAGAGGTTAAACATAAGATAAGCGAGGGCAGCTACTTTAGTGATACCGAAAACGGCTGCGACTTCCGCGCCTGCGCCTTCGACCAATTCGAGATTATCGACATCTATCAAGTTGGAAATACCGAAGCAAACAGCCAATGTACCGACGACGTTTTCCTTGGCGATGAAGCCTGTGACCGATGCGGCTGTGAGCTGCCATGCTTTAACTCCGATGATCGGTATCAATACAACGGCGATGGGGTTTGCGATAGACGCAAGGATAGAGGTGCTTTCAGCGCCTTCTTCAACCAACTGGAAGCTCCAGTTGAAGGCCTGCATGATGTAAACAACGGCGTTGCAAAGCAAGATGATAGTGCCGGCTTTAACTATGTAAGCCCAACCACGGCTAAGCATATCCATACAAGCACGTTTGATGGAGGGAACTTTGTATTCGGGAAGTTCCATGATAAAGAACGATTTACGGTTTTTGTAGCCTGCGATCTTGTTAACGAGCAATGCACCCAACAAAATCAAGGCGATGCCGACAAAATACATCAGCGTACCGACCCAAGACGCTTCGTCGAAAAATGCGCCTGCGAAAAGAGCGATAACGGGAAGTTTTGCGCCGCAGGGCATAAAGGGTGTTAACATAGCGGTAGCGTTACGTTCACGTTCGTTACGAATAGTACGTGCGGCCATAACGCCGGGAATAGCACAACCTGTACCGATAATAAACGGAATAACGGATTTACCGGAGAGGCCGACTTTTTTGAAGATCGGGTCAAGAACGACGGTAGCGCGAGCCATATAGCCGCAATCTTCGAGCAAAGAAATCAGGAAGTACATTACCATAACGAGCGGCAGGAAGCCAACGACAGCGGATACGCCGCCGATAATGCCTTCGGTGAGCAGAGCTGTCAGGAAAGCATTGGCATTTGCGCCTTCCAACAGACCGGTGACCCAGTCTTTGAACATATCAAGAAGAGTAACAAGGCCGGGAATAGATGTTCCGTTTTCGAACTCATAGCCTTCTGCGATCCAAGGGCCTACCCAAGCCTGAGAGATCTGGAAAACAAGGAACATAACAACTGCAAAGATAAGAAGACCCAAAACGGGATGTGTTATAATAGAGTCGATCATATCCTGGAAGTTTTTGTTTCTTGTAAGAACCTTACGAACTTCGACTTTGGAAACTATACCTTTAACGAACTCAAAACGTTTACGGTCGGATTCTTCGACGGCTTTTTTATCGGTAAGGTCGATATTTCCCTCGTCGTAAGGAGCGATTTGTTCTTCGTTTGAATGAGCGACGGCTGCTTTAACGACCTCTACAAGACCTTCGTGAGTTGTGGATGTTGTGTCAACAACAGGACAATGAAGTTGTTCGGACAAAAGCTTTGTGTCGATCTTATTCTGTTTTTTCTTGTTAACGTCGGCTTTGTTCAAAGCGACAACAACGGGGATACCGAGTTCCAAGAGCTGAGTTGTAAAGAACAAGCTGCGGCTCAAGTTCGTAGCGTCGACGATGTTGATAATAGCGTCGGGATTTTCGTTACGAACGTAAGAGCTTGTTATGCTCTCTTCGGATGTGAACGGTGACATTGAATATGCGCCGGGAAGGTCAACGGCGATAAGCCTTTCGTCTCCGGCATAGGCTTTTTTGATCAAAGCCTCTTTTTTATCGATTGTAACTCCGGCCCAGTTGCCGACCTTTTCATTGCGTCCGGTCAAGGCATTGTACATGGTTGTTTTACCGGAGTTCGGATTGCCCGCAAAAGCAATTCTCATAAAATCTCCTCCTAAAGTATGTAAAGTATTATTTTAATAAATAATGCACGTTTTAAAACGGTTAGCGCAGGCTAACTCGTATTCAAAAAAAATAAAACAGATATACTGTCTTATTTTAATGCGGTTATACCGCTTTTAGACTATAATGGCTTCCGCCAGTTGACTGTCGATATTATAGCGTCCGTCTTTGATGGAAACGACGCAACTGTTCTTCAGGTGAGAAACCACGGTGATCGCTTCTCCGCTGTAGCATCCGAGCGAGAACAAAAAAGCGTCGAGTTCTTCATCATCGGTCTCTATTTGACGAATAATATATTCTTTACCTTCAACTGCATCTCTTAAAGTCATAACGCAACCTCCGTTCCTTCAGAATAACGATTCGGTGTCGGCAAGGGTCGAAATCGTTTTATCAAATCGGTTAGACCCTGCTAACTCTGGATAGATTATACACCGACAAGGAGCGTTTGTCAAGTAGGCCGAGGTGAATTTTCCGAGTTTTTTTTGTGACATTTTAAAGACAAACAGCGGCTATAAAATTCCGCAAAAAAACGGTGCGTATTATTGTTAAAACACACCGTTTTAAAGCCTTTTTATCCGAAATTCAACCGAAGACGGGTTCCGTAAGAGCGCCGTCTTTTATCATTTCAAAATGGAGATGGCAGCCCTCGGCAAGCTCGTTTTCGGCGGAAGTACCGGTTTTGCCGATCACGTCTCCGGCGAAAACTTTCATATCTTTAACGACTTTCACATTCGGGGACAGGGAGCGATAAACCGTTCGAGTACCGTCGGAATGAAGGATTATGACGCTTGTTCCCATAAATCCGTCGTCATAAATATCTTCCACAACACCGTCGGCTGCGGCAAATACATCGCATGGTTCATCGGTGATATAATCGACGCCCTGATGCAAACGCCAGTCTTCGAGCGTTTCGGAAAAGACGGGCATTGTTCCGGAAAAATCGTTGACGGAAATAACGTCCTCGACATTGACGGGCATATAAAATATGACGGGTTCAGGCTCGGAATCGGCGGGTTGTTCGTTGAAATCATCGGCGGTGTCGGCGTATTCTTCGTTTTGAGACAGTGAGACGTTTTCCGATAGATCTTCTTCGGGCCAATCGGGGACGTATTGAGGGTCGAGAGGATCAAGATACAATATCTCGTCGTCGCTCACCTCGGGTGAATCGTCCCAAGAAATCGCTATAAACGCGGCGAAAGCAACGACAACGAGGGAAAGCGAAAGAATGATGTAAAAACCTCTGTCTTTGAGCAAAGTCAAAATCGGGTCTATTTTATTTCTGTATGGTCTGCGCATAAAAAACCTCCTGAACGGACTGAATATGAGCATATTATTGCCGCTCAAGAGGGACTTTATTCAAAATATGATAATTATTTCGGTTTTACATCAATCAAAGCGCGACCATTCCGAGCCGTCGAGACGAACTCTGTAAGCGGAGTTGTTGTCCTTGTGGTTGCGGTAATAGAGCCATTCGGACGTTATGTTGATATAAGACGTTTCTTCGTTACAGAGTGTTTCTTTGTCGGAACCGTCTTTTTTGATACGGCAGAGAGATTTTTTGTCGGAATAATTACTGTAGTAGATGTAATCGCCGTAAACGTTAAGATAATAAGCGTTATCAGAACATATTTTCTGTCTGCCGCTGCCGTCCGCATTTATCGAATAGATGGAATTATTATCCGAGGCGTTGCAATAATAAAGCTTGCCGTGACTGAAGTTAAGAAAAGAAGAATCGTCGTCGTTGAGCTGTTTTTTACATGTCCCGTCGATATTTACGGAGAATATCCTGTCTTTGCACCGATAATTGCGGTAGTAGATAACGTTGTCCGAGATGTAAATATCACGGCCTCCGTCGGCATCGATACGTTTACGCTCGCTACCGTCTATCGAGAGGCGGTAAATGGCATATTTATCGTTTCGGGCGGAATAGTATATATAGTTATCGTAGACAGTCAAAAAGCACGAAATATCGCTGTTTAACGCTTTCATGGCAGTGCCGTCTCTGCGGACGCGATAAATGCGGCAATTATCGCTTGCGTTGCAAAAATAGATGTAATTTTCGTAAGCGAAAACAGAATAGCAATCTTCGTAGCATATTCTTTTCGGTTGAGAACCGTCTTTGTTCATACGGTAAAGACAGCCTTTGTCGTTGGGATCGGAAAAAAAGACTGTATTTTCGGATTGAAAGAACAGCCCGTCGTTTGCCGTGTTTCCGTTTGTGTTGGCGGCAGCGTATGCGATCTTGTCGAAATAATCCTCGATTTCGTTTTTAATATACAGAAAGCGTTCGCCGTTTTCGTTAAGGAAAGATTTCTTTTTATCGTTGGACAGTTTTTTTACGATAGTGCTGCCGAGCATGGGCGAAACGCTGTTGAAGATCTCCGCAAGAAGAGTGTTTGAAGCGGCGTTGAGCTGCTCGTCCGTTAATCTGTTTGCGAAAACCGCGATCATATTATCGTTGATATGGCGTTGACTTTCCATTCTCGCTTCGTAAACGCGAAGGTCGTACGCTCGTATATCTTCGGCGGAAACGCAAAGCGGATCGGCGAGAGCGGTGATATCGTTATCGAACATCCAACCGCAGTTTTTACAAAAAGAAACTCTTGCGGCAAAGTTTTCGCCGCAGACAGGGCACATTATCATAAAAATCTCCATTCCGCCGCCATTGAGGCGGCATAAACAGTTAATAAAACAGGTGCTTTTTCAATTTGCGAACCGTTAAATTTTCATGCCGGTATTTTTTTCGCAAACCATATAGTTGATAAATTCGCCTGCGTCGTAAATAACGAGTTAAATTCTGTTTTTAAGGCGAATTTGTGCGTGAAACAGATATTCTTTCAATTTGCGAACCGTTAAATTTTCACGCCGGTATTTTTCTCGCAAACCATATAGTTAATAAATTCGCCTGCGTCGTAAATAACGAGTTAAATTCTGTTTTTAAGGCGAATTTGTGCGTGAAACAGATATTCTTTCAATTTGCGAACCGTTATATTTTCACGCCGGTATTTTTCTCGCAAACCATATAGTTAATAAATTCGCCTGTGTCGTAAAAAACGAATGAAATCTCGTTTTTTAGGCGAATTTGTGCGTGAAACAGATGTTCTTTCAATTCGCGAACCGTTATATTTTCACGCTGATATCTTCATTATAAATATCCGATAATGATTGTAACATAAAATTGTGTCGCAAGTATTACTTAAGGTTCAACATCGATTAAAATTTGCGGTAAAAACTGCTATTTGCGCTTAAATGTTAAACAAATAAAAGCGCTGAACGCCACACAGGCGGTACCGACGGCGGAAAAAAGCAACTCTTTGGCGTAGATAAAATATGTAAAACCTCCGCAAAAGGAATATTTGTTTAACAACGAAAGAACCAAAAACAAGCTGATAAGAATGAGAACGCAACAAAAACGGAGAAAAAGGAGCGGAAAATTTTTAGATAAAATAAGTTTTTTCATAAATCGACCTCCTTAAAGCTTTGCGGATATATTTTAACACAGGTGCGAAAGTTTTTCAAGTACAGTAATTTTCCAACGCCGTGCGCCATAAAATCTATCATGAGAGCTTTATATTTTATATCGAACGTATTTAACGACATAGCCGCCGTTGCTCTTTTTACGGCAGGGATATATTTTACGTTTCGGTTTGATTTTTTTCAGTTCAAGGGGCTTGGCAAAATATTTTCAAAGACGGTCGGAAGTATTTTCGGCAAAGACAAAAACAGGGAGGTGTTCAAGCTTTTCAGTGCGTCTTTGGCAGGGGCTGCGGGTGTCGGAAACATAACGGGAGTGGCGTCCGCGATAGCAGTGGGAGGACCGGGAGCGATATTCTGGATGTGGATAGCGGCGTTTTTGGGAATGGCGACAAAGTACGCCGAGACGCGGCTTGCAGTGATGTTCAAAAGCAGTAAAAACGGATATAACACAAGCCCGATGACGTATATAAAAAAGATTTCGGGAAGCGATAAGCCGGCGTATGTTTTTGCGTTTTTCGGTATATCGGTATCGTTTTTAATGGGAAACCTGATACAAAGCCGATCAGCGTGCGAATCGATAAAAGAAGCTGTCGGGATATCCGAAACGATAAGCGGACCGATATTGTGTTTGATCATTGTAAGCGTGATTTTCGGAGGTTTTAAAGCGATCGAAAGCTTCGCCGAAAAGGCGGTGCCGATAATGACGGTGTTGTACATTGCAATGTGTACGGCGGTACTTGTAATGTACAAAGAAAACATACCGTCGGCATTCGCAGAGATATTTATATGTGCATTCAGACCGTCGGCGGCAACGGGCGGGATCGTCGGCACAACGATAATCACATCAATAAGGAGCGGGATATCGAAAGGCATATTTTCCAACGAAGCAGGGCTTGGAAGTGCGGCACTTGCTTACGGCAACACGGCAAACGTATCGGCAGAAGAACAGGGGTTGTGGGGCGCTTTTGATGTTTTTGCCGACACGGTGATAATATCGACGTTCTCGGCGCTTACGATACTTGTTTCGCAAAAAGGCGCATACGGAAGCGTTATTTGCGTATTTACGGATTCATTCGGCAATATCGGCGGAATAGTCGGGGCAGTTTGCATTGCGTTGTTTGCGGCGGCATCGATAATAATATGGGAATATTACGGGGAAGCGTGTT
This sequence comes from uncultured Oscillospiraceae bacterium, assembly GCA_964448355.1. GTDB lineage: Bacteria > Bacillota > Clostridia > Oscillospirales > UBA644 > HGM12619. The sequence goes on from CAYUWC010000008.1 coordinate 9,691, forward strand.
TTGCGTTTATAACAAGAGGGAAGTTAATAAACGTTTTCAGAGCCGTGTTTTGCGTTTTTCTGATATTCGGAGCTATATTGACAAACGACGTGCTTTGGCCGATCGCGGATATTGCAAACACGTTAATGATGAGCGTGAATATATACTGTGTGTTAAAAAACGATGTGAAGAAAGAAAATCTCTGCCGGAAAGCTGTTACGCAGTCCTGACAGAGATCAACCCAAAGGATATCTTTATAATGAACATAAGAATTCAAAAAACACTCGAACAAGAGCCGTTTTACAGATGTTAAACCCACAAAAACGGCTGTGAACTATTTTCTTCTTTTGGCATAGTCCGACCGACGATTCTCCTTACTCATACGGAAATCGGCAAATTTATCGTCGCTTTCCTGTTTGAACTTGGAAAGCATATCTTCGAAAGAGACAGGCTTTTTTTCGACGCCTTCCTCTTCCAGAGCTTTTTTTATCGAAAGGTTTATTCTGCCTTTTTCGTCTATACCGATAACTTTAACGCGGACCTCTTTACCCTCGGATAAGTGGTCGCGGATATCGTTAACGTAGTTTAAAGCGACTTCGGATATGTGGACCATACCGCTTTTACCGCCGGGCAATTGAACAAAAGCTCCGAATTTTGAAATGCCCGTGACTTTGCCTGCGTATATTTTTCCGACCTCAATGGCCATATACGAATTATCCCCCTAAATATCAGTTGCCCGATATATCTTTATATATTTTCTCATCGTTTCTGCCGTAACCGAGGTTGTCCTCGGCTATGCTGCGATAAAAATCGTCTTCATTTTCTGCCGAAAGCAGATCTTGCATTTCGCTGTTGCGAAGACGTTGTTCTTTAATTTGACCGGAGATAAGATCGATCTCGCGGTCTTTTTCGGCGATATCAAGCTTCATAAACACCAAGCTGACAGCCGATGCTGCCGCAATAACGAACAGCACGAGTTTTATCAAAACACCTGTTTTCGACATTTGTTCACATCCTCGCAGCTACTTGTGTAAAGCAAAATCATTATCGCACCGCACTTTGCGCCGTGCGACGTTTTAATCCGCCGAAGCCCGAAAGAGTGTGCAATAAGAGTTTATATGTATAGTATACCATAATTTCGGCTTTATTTCAAGTCTTTACGACATTTTTTTCCGAATTTTTCCGAACTTTTTTTGACAACATACGACATAAGCCGACCGACGGAAAGGAAAAACAAAAGCCAACCGAGGACTGCGGAAGCGATGATGTAGATACGGATCTCGCCGTTGTTGACAACAAAAATAAAAATCACGGCAGCGACGGCGGTAAAAACGAAATAGAAAAGATCGAAGGCGAAAACAGCTATCGGAAACGAAGAAAGGAGATTGCGGAATATTCGCAGGACACAATATACGAGAGATAAAAATGCGCCGAAAGCAAGCGAGTATGCAAACAAGAGCTGTTGAGACAAGACCGTAAATCCCATATTTTATCCGAAGAGCTTTGCAGCCAGACTTTCTGTTTTTATTTTGCCGGAATTCGAATATTCGAATGAGTTGACCCTACCCTCTATTTTAAGGCTTTTATCCGAAGTGTCAAGATCGAGAGAAAGGACTTTAAGTCCGGAGCCTTTGATCGTTAGTTTGCCGTAATCCGTGCGTGCGACAATGACGGAATCGTCGAACTTTTCGACTTCGGAAATACCCGTAAGATCGACGGACGCCCTGTCTTTGAGAAAGATACTGTGGGGGAAAAGTTGTTCGTTTTGCATAGAAAAACCTCTGCTTTCCTGTAAAATAAATACTCTGCATATAAAATATATGCAGAGTATTCAGAGATTATTACCGATTTTATTCTGACAAAACACGGTACATTGACGCCGCAGTATCTTTTGAAGCGTGTTCCGAAAGAGAAAGCACTTCAAATTTAGACACCTTTCCGCCGAGGGAAAGTTCGATAATATCACCGACTTTAAGTTCGTATGCCGGTTTTGCGGTCTTACCGTTAACGCTTACGCGCGAGCCGGAACAAGCTTCGTTTGCGACGGTACGTCTTTTTATAAGACGAGATACCTTTAAAAATTTATCGAGACGCACTTTTGATTATTTGATCGTTTCGCGAAGAACTTTGCCTGCTTTGAATACAGGAACTTTGGTTGCGGGGATAGCTATTTTTTCATCGGGTTTTTGAGGATTTCTACCTTCTCTTGCAGCTCTTTCGCGAACTTCGAAGCAACCGAAGCCTACGAGCTGTACTTTATCGCCGGATTTAAGAGCTTCGGAAATGCTGTCGATAAAAGCATCAACGACTTTAGCTGTTTCTTTTTTGGAAAGGCCTACCTTTTCGGCAACCTCGGAAACCAATACATTTTTGTTCATTTTAAACCTCCGAAATATATCTTTATAAATTTTATTACTTTCTATATTTTACACCATTTTACCGAACTTTTCAAGGTGTATTTCGTTTTTTCATCAAAAACGAACGAATTTCATTAAAACTGACCAATTTTATCGCCAATAAAAAAGCAAAATATACCAATATTGCACATAAAATAGCCGCAAAAAGCGAAACAGTCGAGGGGAATATCATGTTAAAGACGAACAAGAACGCCTTTGCCGCTATCCAACAGACAGCCCCTGAGATCAACGGTTTAACAAAGACATCGATCCAATTGGGAAAGAAGCCGAGATTTTTGTGTACGAACACGATATTCATCACTAGCATTACGGGGTAAGCGATGTTTGTTGCGATCGGAGCGCCCATGATATTTACGGACGGAATGCTTACAAGGATCAGAGTGCAGACCGTTTTTATGGCAGCGCCGACAGCGACGGAAATAACGGGAAGGTACGACTTTCCGACGGACTGCAAGATCGCGGCTGTTATATTCGTAAGACCTACCGCAACAAGCGCGAATGATATGATCTGAAGCAGCGGTGTTGCAACTGCGACGCCCGACGGATCGCCTCTGAAAAACAGGTTAAGGACCTCTTCGGAAACGGCGTTTAAACCGAACGCACTGCCGAAAGCAAGGATTGCGGAATATTTCAGAGCCTCGCCGGATGTTTTAACGACATTTGACTTATCCTTTTTGGCGTATGCGGCGGATATTGCTGGAATAAGGCTGATACCTATTGCCGTGATCAAAAAAGACGGCAGATTAAATATGGTAAGCGCCATATTGCCGTAAGCGCCCCAACAAAGCTTTGCCTGCTCGACATCGAGATAGCCTTTGAGCCTGTTCATAACAACGAACGAATCGACAAGGCTCATAAGGTTTGCGGTAACGGAGCTGACTATAAGCGGCAAAGAAATAACAAGAAAATCCTTTGCGAGCTTTTTTGAAGGCGTTTGCGCATCGTTAACAAATTCGCTTACGGATATACGGTATTCCCTGTTGCGGAAGCAATATCTGCAAAGCATAAATATCATTGCAGCAAATGTACTGATCGAAACGCCGAGGACCGCACCGCCGACAACTACCTCCGACGGATAGCCGAGGTTGTAAAGAACAAAAGCTATTCCGTAACCCGCTATAAGTTTTACTATGGCTTCAATCAGGTTTGACACTGCGGTCGGCGTCATATTACTGTATCCCTGAAAAAAACCTTTAAAGACGGAAACGACCGAAATACAGATAATTGCAGGCATTATGGCTGCAACAGACCAATAAGCTTCGCGGCTGTTCATTGCCTCGGCAAGAGGCATTGCGAAAACGAAACCGAGAATTGCAAGGACCGTGCCCAATGATACAAAGATCGAAGCGGCGATCTTCATAATTTTAGACACATCCTTATATTTGCCCGTTGCAAGCGAGCTTGAGACCATTGCCGCAACGCCTGTCGGCAAACCGGATGTGGCGATAGCCAATAAAAACACGTATATGTTGTAGGCGGACGAGAAGTAGCTCATTGCCGCGGCACCGACAAGATTTGTGAGCGGTATTTTGAACACCGCACCGACAAGTTTTACCAAAAAGCCGGATACCGAAAGGATCAGAGCGCCGTACGCCACGCTTTGTTTTTTTGACATCGGAATGTTTATTCTTCTTTCAGGGACGCTGCGCATTCGGAGCAATATTTTGCTTTTTCCGGATTAAGCGTTCCGCATTTGGGGCATACTTTCGCACCCTTGATCGAACATAATTCGCGCATGAGAAGCTTGATTCGATAGTTTGCTCTGTCGATATCTGACTCAAGAAGTTTCATACGGGAATCGGCATTGATATCTCCGGATTTTATGAGATCGTACGCTATCTTGCCAAGCTCTATGTACGATTGCCTTGCCTGAAGTTTGGAATCCTGTATTTTAAACTGGATCTTTGTTCTTTCTATCATTTCAAGGCTTTTCTGACAAGCAATATCGGTAATATCTCTGCCCTTGTTGATCAATTCATCTACGTTTATACTCATTGTAAAAACTCCTCTCTTCGGAAATTCCGATTCATCTACATTATATATTATATCATTAACGAACACAAATAGCAATACTTTTCTTTGTAAATTTTTTATGTAAAAAAAATACGGACCGGAGTCTTGACCGGTCCGTTGGACGAACAGGTTATTCGACGGTAAACATTTCGAATAATTTCGGCGTCCGAAATCGGGGCAATGAAGGGAGTAAAACATTGATACAATTATAACTTGTCGGCAGCAAAAAGTAAAGGCTTTTTGTGACATATTCGTTCGACAAAGTTCTCGCAAATGTCACATATATAGCTTCAAAAAGATGTATAATTTAGCGGTAGAGATGTTATTTTCTCTCTGCGTCAAATTACGGGGCAAAAGCCCTTAAAAGGAGCTGTTTAAATGAAAAAATCAAAGTTTTTCAGTGAATTTAAAGAATTCATTTCAAAAGGCAACGTAATGGACCTTGCCATCGGTATGGTAGTCGGCAGCACGTTCACCAAAATAGTAAACAGTATGGTAAACGATATTCTTATGCCGATAGTCAGCATTATCACCGGCAAAACGAACTTCACGAATATGTTTATTGCGCTCGACGGCAACTCATACATGACGCTTGAAGAAGCGCAGTCCGCCGGGGCTACGGTAATTGCTTACGGCAACCTCATAGAAATGATCGTTAATTTCCTTTTGACGGCGCTGTTCCTTTTCATTATCGTAAAAGCGACAAACAAGCTTCGCTCTTTTAAAGATAAAAAAGACGAGAACGTCAATGAAGAAGAAGCAAAATAATTAAAATACAGATCGGAGAGTAAACAATGAAATACGAGGCAAACTGGAAATCCCTCGACAAGCGTCCCGTTCCGGCGTGGTTTGAAGACGCAAAATTCGGCATTTTTATCCACTGGGGGCTTTATTCCGTGCCCTCATATACCGGCAGAGGCGAATATGCGGAATGGTACGCAAGCCAAATAACGGACCCGAAGCATCCCGCAAGACATTTTCACGACAGAGTATACGGCAAAGATTTTAAGTATGCCGAGTTTACCGGAATGTTCAAGGCAGAGCTGTTTGATGCCGACGAGTGGGCGACCTTGTTTAAAAAAGCCGGAGCAAAATACATCAATTTTGTAACGAAGCATCACGACGGATATTGTATGTACGATACGGACTATGCGTGGAATTGGAACAGCTTCGATGTCGGACCGCACAGAGATTTCTGCATGGAGCTTAAGACAGCGCTCGACAAGACCGATGTTAAATTCGGCATATATCATTCCGTATACGAATGGACAAACCCGATATACCTCAGGAATCCCGAAGAATATGCGACCGAGCATCTTATCCCGATGCTTAAAGAGCTTGTTGAAAAATACAAACCCTACACTCTTTTTACCGACGGTGAATGGGAGCATACAGACGATGTTTGGCACAGCTGCGAATTTCTGCAATGGCTTTACAACGAATCGTCCGTTAAAGATTATATCGTTCCGAACGACAGATGGGGCAGCAACACGCGCGGACATCACGGCGGCAATTTCACGACGGAATACGACGATATCGCAAAGAAAAAAGCCGGGTTCCTCGCGGTGGATCCCAACAAACCGTTCGAAGAATGCCGCGGCATGGGCAGATCTTTCGGTTTGAACAGGATAGAAAACACGGAAGACTATATGACGGCAAAAGAGCTGATAGAATTTCTTGTCAAAGTGGTAAGTCACGGCGGCAACTTATTGCTGAACATCGGTCCCGCAGCAGACGGCACGATACCCGTCATACAGCAGGAACGTCTCCTGCAAATCGGAAAATGGCTTGAAACGAACGGTGAAGCGATATATGCGAGCCGAGAGTACTGTTCCGAAGCGGAGCCGGGGCATTATTATACGAAAACCGGAGATACCGTTTACGGTTTTACAAACTCCTTCCCGTTTGAAAGCGTTGTTTTCGACAAGATCCCCTATTCCGACGAGCTGAAAGTATCGCTTCTGGGAAGTGACGCAATAATAAAAACGGAAAACAGCAACGGCAAGCTCAAGCTCCTTATCCCGCCGATAAACCCCGATAAGCTCGCCGGCAGTTATGTTTACACATTCAAAATAGAGAAATAAAAGCGTAAAGGCAGCACATTTGCGATAAAAACGAATGTGCTGCCATATTTTTTCGATGTTAATTTAACTTGCTTTAAATTCTCCCGACGACGAACCGACAGTGATCTTGTAGCTTTGACCCGACACAAGCTCCGGGCTGCTTAATATAACGATCTGAAACGACAGTTCGGGCGTATGCGAAAAGAGAACATTTCCGTCTTCGTCCTCAAGAGTGATCAGAGTACCGGCATTTTGTCGTCCGACGCTCAGAGAAATAACGCCTTGCTCCGAACTGCTGAAAGTCTGAGCCATACTCGACGCACCCGTGCCTATAAACGTTCCGCCGGTGATAACGCCGCTGATATCAAAGTCGAGCGTTGCCGTATCGCCGGTTGTGGGACCGCAGACCACGGTGTATCCGCCGGTTATTTCAAGAGTTCCGTTCGCATCGATACCGTCGCCCGACGCATTGATATAAATGTTTCCGCCGGATATAACGATCGTGCCGTTTGACGAACTCGTATCTCCCGGTCGTCCGTCGCCTCTGCCGCCGAACATATCATTGCCGAACGCACCGCCGAAGCCGCTTTCGTCCGTGCCGCCTGCGGCGTTCAGCCCGTCATCCGTTGAAACAACATATATATCGCCGCCATTGATCTCGACGTGCAAAGCTTCAAGTCCTTCGTAGCTTTCCGAGATATGAATATCGCAGTCGTTGACCCAAAGATAACCGTCGGCATGGAAACCGTCGTCACCCGTTGTGATATCGAACGTTCCGCCGTTTACGGTTATCGAACTGTTCGAATGAACCGCATCGTCTGCGGAATTAACAGAGAATACACCGTCGTTTATAATAAGATCGGATGCCGCTTTTATGCCTTTCGTGCTTACGGTATCCGTATTTTGACTGCTTGAATCGGATCTTTCTCTTCCGTGACCGCCTCCCATATGCCCGCCGCCGGACATATCGGACGAATGCTCACGTCCGTTTTCACTGCCGCCGCCCGCAACGATCGTAAACTCACCGCCGTATATCTGAACATCGGCAGACGCACTTATCCCGTCACCGTCGCACGTAATGTTAAAAACACCGTTTTCGATAAAAACAAAGCCCTTTGTCTCGTCATCGTCATTATCCACATGAAGACCGTCTTTGCCCGAAATTATATCGAATTCGGAACCTGTCGTTCTGATGCTGTCGTTTGCGCTGAGCCCGTGACTTGCCGCCGTTATCGAATAATTGCCGCCCGTAAAAACAAGATCGTCTTTCGAAACGATACCGTGGCCGCCCGCAGAGTTTACGGTCAAACTGCCGGAACCGTTAAAAGTAAGATCCTGCTTTGAAAAGATAGCGGCGTCGATATTGTTTTTGTCTATCGCAATAAATTCGCCGCCGTTTGAAACAACGTTTTCCGTTCCTGCCGCAAGAGTGACGAATACTTTGTCGGCTTCGAGGATATAAATGGCGGCGGACGTTTCGCTGTTGATATCGACACCGTTTAAAACAAGCTGGACTTTTTGGTTGTCTTTAACATTTACGGTCACCGTTCCGTTGTTAAGAACACCGGAAAGAACATATGTGCCCTCGTCCGATATCGTTAAACCGGTCGAAGTTACCGTAACGGAATCGGAATCGACGATGACCGAGTCGCCGTCAAGACGGATCTGAACGGCATCCTCGTATTCTGTCCTCGAATCTCGTTTGGTGAACATATCCTCGCTTTTACGCTCCTCCGTTAAAACGGAAGAAACATCGTCGCTTTTTTGATCGATATCGGCGTCGGTACCGCCAATTTCGTTAATGCGAACGATATCGCAAGAACATAATAATATTATCAAAGCAAACAAAATCGCTGTGATCTTTTTCATAAATAAGCATTTCCTTTCTCTGTTTTGGTGTGATCGAACATAAAACATCCGTTATCGTGTGATCTGATATAAAATATCTGCTGCCGTATGATCGAATATAAAATATAGGTTTATTGTTTAACACCGGTTATTCGGATCAACGACAGTATATCACCGAAACCTTAAAGCGAATTTAAATCGGAATTTCTGAAATTTTTTTATTGTAAAAAAAAATGTTGATTTCTGTCTGATTTTATGATATACTAAAAGACAGCGGTGTAATTGAATAATTTTTTATTTCTGTTTAAGGAGAAAATTTTATGGATCCTCTTTCGATCGTCTCCCTTTTCGGAGGACTTGCGTTTTTCCTGTACGGTATGAATGTAATGTCCGACGGCCTTGAGAAATCTTCAAACGGCGCTCTTAACAAGAATTTAAAAATCGTAACGAAAAACCGTTTTCTTGCAATATTGTTCGGTGCGGGACTTACGGTAGCGGTTCAGTCATCTTCGGCTGTTACGGTAATGCTTGTCGGTCTTGTTAACTCAAACATACTTGAATTCGGTCAAACGATCGGCGTGATGATGGGTTCCAACATAGGTACGACCCTTACCGCCTGGATACTCAGCCTTGCGGGGCTTGACGGCGGAGACATATGGTGGATAAACATTCTCAAGCCCGAAAACTTTTCTCCCCTGTTTGCTTTTGTGGGCATATTGTTTACAATGATAGGCAAAAAGCAAAAAACAAAAAGCGCAGGCCATGTTCTTATAGGATTTGCGATATTGATGTTCGGTATGACGATAATGTCGGAGTCCATGGAGCCGTTGGCCGAGCTTCCGGAATTCAGAAATATTCTTACCGCATTTACAAATCCTATACTTGCGGTTCTGGTCGGAACTGTTTTTACGGGAATAATTCAAAGCTCTGCGGCATCGGTCGCAATCCTTCAGGCATTTTCGATGTCGGGCGGAATAACTTACGGAATGGCGATACCGATAATCATGGGTCAAAATATCGGAACCTGCGTCACGGCGTTAATATCGAGTATCGGTGTCAGCAAAAACGCAAAGAAAGTTGCGATAACTCATCTGGCTATCAAAATTATAGGTACGGTAATTCTTCTTACTCCGTTTTACATATGCAACGCAATATTTAACTGGGCGTTCATCGATTATGAGATCACACCCGTTATGATCGCGATCGTACACAGTTTGTTTAACATTCTCACAACGATCATTCTTCTCCCGTTCTCCAAACAATTGGAATGGCTCGCAAACAAGCTCGTTCCCGATTCCGGCAAGCCCACTGCGTCCACGATCATTCTCGACGACAGACTTCTTACCGTTCCCACGGTTGCGGTCGAAAAATCGCTCGATGCGCTTATCGATATGTGTAAGATCGTTAAAACATCGCTTCTCGGCTCTGTTGATCTTATATTTAAATATGACGAAAAAAAAGCGTCCGATATTCTCGAAGCGGAAACACTTATCGACAAGTACGAAGATAATCTCGGCACGTATATGATAAAGCTTTCAAAGATCAGTCTTTCGGACGCAGACGCAAAAATCGTCACGAAAATACTGCACACGATAGATAATTTCGAACGAATAGGCGACCATGCGGTAAGCCTTGTTGACGTAGCAAAAGAAATACACGAAAAAAAGATCGTTTTTTCGCCCGAAGCAAATAAAGAAGTTTCGACGATATCCGCAGCGATACGTGAAATAATCGACATAACAACACGTTCGTTCGAACAAAACGATATCGAGCTTGCAACGTATGTCGAACCTCTCGAACAAGTGATCGACAATATGAAACTTACCATGAAAAAGAAGCACATAAGCCGTCTGCAAAAAGGCGAATGCACAATAAACCACGGATTTGTGTTAAACGACCTTATAACAAATTACGGCAGGATCTCGGACCACTGTTCAAACATCGCCGTTACCGTAATAGAATCTTACAACGGAACGTTTGAAACCCACGAATATCTTGACGAAGTAAAACACAACGGCAATGCCGATTTCGATGAAAAGTTCAACGAATACAGCAAACGCTTTGCCTTAAAATAATTTTTGACATATATTCAAAAGGTCGGCTGCCTGTTATGGGCGACCGACCTTTTTAAATCGGATCTTATTGCGATTTATATTACGAAAGGACATAACATTATGTTAAACAAAACAAGTATCACGGATTTTGACGGCGTATACGACATTATGCAGTCAAGCTTTCCGTCGGACGAATACAGACCACGCGACGAACAATTAAAACTTTTTAAAAATCCGAATTATTCCGTTTATTCAGTTTATAACGACGATTCGATCGTTGCTTTTGCCGCGATCTGGACCTTTTCGGAATTTACGTATATAGAACATCTTGCGGTAGACCCGAATTGCCGAAACGGAGGTATGGGTTCGAAGATATTGCGGGAAATAACAAAAAATTCGCCAAAACGCATCTGTCTGGAAGTCGAACCGCCCCAAAACGATATCGCAAGGCGACGTATAGATTTTTACAAAAGAAACGGCTTTTTTCTCAACTCTTATCCTTATATACAGCCTCCCATATCGATGGGTAAACAGGCTTTGCCTTTGCTTATTATGACGACATTGTCGCCGATCGACCGACCTTTGTTTGAAGAAATAAAGACAACTCTTTACTCCGAAGTGTACAAATATACGGAACCGTCAAAAAAAGACGAAACGTGCTGACAAAAAAAATTAATATGCTCTGCAAGACGGCGCAAGCGATCACTGACGTTTGCGCCACATCGTTCACATTCACAAAAAGGACAATTTTTGTTCATTTTTAATTTACCGTTTGTTCATACTCCCTCATTTACTTTTTTGTGGTTGGTATGGTATAATATGTATATAAATCGAGTGAACATATGAAAAGTGAATAATTTTTCGGTCAACAGCTTAAGAAATTTTGATAGAAGAAATTTTCGCATATCACAGTTCACACGGAAGTAAAAAAAAAATAAATCATATTAGGAGGCCAAAGCCGTGAAAAAAGTTCTCAGAAGCATCACAGCGATTCTTGCCGTTGCAATGATTTTCACACTCATTGCATATCCGACAATCGCCACAGCAAATTTAGTCTATCTCGACAGCTCATGCACTTGGAAAACAAATGACCCAACTGCGATTACGTCTAGAGCGGGTCTTTTGACACCAAAGGCACAAATGACGTTTTCTTACTGGGGAAACGAGAACACTTCCAAGGTGTTTTTTTTCGCTTGTATTGAAACCAACGCAGGTAAAGAACAACATTTCTCTGATGTGGTCAATTATGAATCAATGACTATCACGAGTGGATGGCTAGAATATTCACTAAGCATACCGTTCGTTACATACTGTAACGGGTACGCTTATTACGATTGATTTCCGGGAATATTCGGAGGAGGGTATCCCTCCTCCGAATATTCAAAAGCACTTATTACGACAAAAGATATATTTTTCAACCTAACCTTACGAATATATATTCGTAAAATCTTTAATAATTTATCAGGGAGTAGTTATGATTAAGCTGTTTTTTATGAACCTATGGTCCAATATAAAAAGATCCCCCATAGTTTCTCTCCTTTTGTTTTTACAGATCGCACTCCTTTCGTATTGTTTAATGAGTATTTTGTTCAGCCAAGCGCAATCGGATGTAACAAACGATGCTTATCAGGGCGTTTACGCGAACTATGTAACATACAGTATTCGTTCATATAATTTAAGCAGAGAAGAATTTGCCCGTGCAAGTGCCGGTGAGTTTGAATCGCTTGAAAATACCGGTCTCGACGTTTACGAGGCTTTTCATGAAAAAATGACGGAATCGCAAGATATATATACTGCGATGATGCTTCAGCATGGCACTGCGGACGATATATATTCCGTAGATCAAAATTATTTCGATTTTTTCAATCTGCTACTTGACAGCGGAAGATTTTTCACGGAATCGGAATATAACGAGATCGATCCGGAATGTGTTCCTGCGATACTCGGTTCGGATTACAAAGAAAAATATTCTTTGGGGGACACATTTCAAAGCACCGTTAATATATTCGGCGCATCTGACAATGAAAGAATGACGTATAAAGTTGTCGGTTTTCTTTTGGAAGGACAACTTTTTTTTACACCCGGAGGAATGGGACCGTATTCGTTTAACGATAAGATCCTTCTTCCGTACGTTTCGAAATCCTTGGAGGAATGGCTTGACTGTTACGAACAAAACGAAGAATATATGACAAAGAAGCAGGTCATTCGGTATTATATTGCCGGTCTGGGAGCGAATATGCTGTCCGGACGGCATTATATGATAGAAACCGGCAAAGAAGCCGTTCTGAAAGAGTATATGCAGACAGCGCTGAAGGAAACGGGGTTAAACGAGTTTTACAAGATCGGAACAGTAAAACGGGCAGCAATGCAAACAGGCGACGAACTTGCCGAAAAGAATGCCATTTTGACCTCATTAGTTCTTATAATGGTAGTATTTTCGATCACGAGCATAGTATTCTCGGCCGTCAACAATGTTTCGGAAAACATGAAAACGAACGCCGTACATAATCTTGTGGGTGCAACGCAATTCCAAATAATAACATACACGATAATCGAAGTATTTTTATATTGTATTCTCGGATTTTTCTGCGGTTTTTCATGGAGTTACGTAAATCGTCTGCTGCAAAACGATATGGCGGAGCAGATAATGAGTATCGCGATCAAGAATCTGCTTATCACGGGTGCGGCGTTTACGGTGATTGCCTGTGTGCTGTCGTATATTTTTGTTCTGATAAAAGTCAGAAGCTACAGTATATCCGAGCTTATACGCGGACGAGAAATAAGAAAAGACAAACGGCAACCGATATACAAAGTTATGTTTTTTGTTATGTTGCTTTTTGTAAGCATCTGCATAACATTCTTAAACAGCTACAATTATCAGATCGATCATATAGACAAATACCAAAACAACTATTGGGCAAGTAATGTAAATGTGATTTATTTGCAGGAGCTTAATCAAGAAAATGCGCCTGCGGTAGAGCTTTTTTACAAGCTTGACGGTGTTGAAAATTACAGTGTTGACCTTTGTCTGAGAACCGATTATGATGAAATGGAAGGCCCGAAAATAAGAGGTTGGTACTATAAAGGCGATTTCGGTGTTCCGGAGATAACGGAGGGAAGATTCTTTACCGAGGAAGAGACCGAAACGGCATGCGAATATGCTGTTGTAGGTAAAAACGTTCTTGAAGATTTTGTCGAAGAAAGAGACGGCAAGCGTTTCTTTACGTACAACGATCAGGAGTTTGAAGTTATAGGTATTGTCGGCAGAGAAGGTCACGATACGACATTGGACGATTGGGTCTTTTTGCCGTTGCAGACAGTGCTTGAACGTTACGGTTGCAACGGACGGCCCGTTGTTATCGACGGAAAAACCGATGCGGAGCGTATAGCCGTTACGGACAACATCAAAGCCATGGCCAATGGTCGTTATACATACATGGAATATACTATGCAATCAAGAATAGACATAGGTATTTCAAAAGGAATAGTTAACATATTTACGGTGTTGATATTCATCACGACGGTCGTATTCTGTCTTTACTATATCGATAAGATCAAGGGTATTATCAATATCAAAAAATTTATCGGTTTTTCTAAGGCGGCGATCTTTGCGGACACGGCGGCATTGTTTGCTTTGTTATCGACAGCGGCATTCTTTATCGGAAACGCCGTATTTTGGATATGTTCAAAAACACTGTTGAAAAACACAACGTTTTTCTCCGTGTTTGAGATCAATCTGCCGATACTGGGGCTTTCGTATGCGTTACTGCTGGTGATCTCACTGTTTTTCTCGTTGCTCGCCATCAACAAATCGTTCCGAGGCTCGGCAAGAGATCTTAAAATAAGATAGGATACCAAAAATCCGCAAGAGATCTTAAAATTAAGATAAAATATCAAAAAAATCGAGAGGGATGTAAAAAAATACATCCCTCTGTTTTATGTTGTCGCACACATGATTTAACAAAACGCAAACATTGCTCAAAAACCTTTTTAACAAACGAATGGTATTATATCCTCACAAAACACGAAAGAGGTAATGATAAAATGAACAATAACGATCAGCAGAAAGCGGCACAGAAAATAAGGAATGCGTATACGGAAAAAGAGTATACCGAGCTTGACAAACTCAAGGCTCTCGACAAAGAAGTAAAGCGTCCCGTTGAAATATTCGCATATATTTTCGGCACGGTATCGGCGCTTATCATGGGCAGCGGCATGAGTTTTGTTATGACGGATATCGGATCAGTCATAGGAATGGCGGACACATTTGCCGTCGGCACGGTAATAGGGAGCATCGGTATGTTGGCGGTGATAATCAATTATCCGATATACGGCGCAATGTTAAAATCCCGCAAGAAGAAATATGCGGGCAAAATAATCGAATTAAGCGACGAAATACTCAAATAGCGCAACTAAATTTTTTGCCGAACCGAAACGGAAACAAAACCTTAACATTTACAGGTTATAATAACAGTCAGATAAGACACGGAGGGGTACGGCAATGATCAAAATACTGATCGTCGAAGACGACAGAGAACTCAACAGGACAGTATGTTCGTTTTTAAACAATAACGGATACGATGCCGTAGGCTGTTTAAACGCGAACGAAGCGTACGATAAGCTGTACGAAAGCACATTTGATCTGATAATTTCGGATATTATGATGCCGGGAGCAGACGGCTTCGAGTTTGCGGAAAGCATAAGAGATACGGACAAGGAGATCCCGATTTTGTTTATGTCCGCGCGAGACGATATAGTCGCAAAGCAAAAAGGATTCCGCATAGGCGTAGACGATTATATGGTAAAGCCAGTTGATCTCGAAGAGCTTGTTTTACGCATAGGAGCGTTGCTGCGTCGTGCAAAGATAGTATCGAGCAGAAAGATCGAGATAGGCGCATTTGTTATGGACACGGACGAGCATACGGCATATTTGAACGGTGAGGAGATCGGGCTTACAAACCGAGAATTTGCCATTCTTTACAAGCTGTTAAGCTATCCGAAAAAGACTTTTACTCGAACGCAGCTTATGGACGAGTTTTGGGATATCGACACGGACACGGCGCCGAGAGCCGTAGATGTGTATATAACAAAGCTTCGCTCTAAGCTTGCGGATTGCGTCGATTTCGAGATCAAAACAGTCCACGGGCTTGGCTATAAGGCGGTGATAAAATGAAAGATGCGGACAAATGGAATGTTTTTTTTAAGACAGTCTGCAGATATCTGACCTTTTTTATGTCCACGGCGTTTATAACAACGTGCTGCATGACGCTGTTTCTTTCTGCGTTCACCGCAAACATGGATATCACCCTGACCGAGGAAAATCTCAATGCGGCGGCAAAGCTGACGTTTGCAAACGTAATTTTGCTGAGCTTTTTATTTTTATTGACCGATGCGATACGTCGCAGATTTACTATAAAGCGTCCCGTAAAAGCGATAACGGACGCTGCGGAAAAGATGATACGAGGCGATTTTTCCGTTCGGATAAAGCCTCAAACGAAACTGATGTCAAACGACGCTTTTAACGAAATATCCGACTGTTTTAACCGTATGGCTCAAGAGTTACAGGGTGTTGAAGCATTGCACTCGGACTTTATCGCAAATGTTTCTCACGAAATGAAGACGCCGCTTGCGGTCATACAAAATTACAGCGCACTCTTGCAGACCCCTGCCCTATCGGACGAGAAAAGACTGGAATATGCGAAAGCAATTGCAGACTGCACACGTAAAACGTCGGATATGTTAACAAATATCCTCAAGCTCAATCGGTTGGAAAATCAGCAGATATTTCCGAAGCTCACAAAATTCGATCTGGGCGAACAGCTGTGCGAATGTTTGTTACAATACGAAAACATATGGGAAAGCTCGCAGATCGAAATAGAGACGGATATTGCACAGAGCGTCGAAATAAATGCGGATAAAGAGCTGTTGAGCCTTGTTTGGAACAATCTGCTGTCAAATGCGTTTAAATTTACAAATCGCGGCGGCACGGTAAGCGTTTTAATGACGGGCGACGAAAAATACGTATATGTTAAAATCGCCGACACGGGCTGCGGAATGACTGCGGAAATCGGGTCACGGATATTCGAAAAATTCTATCAGGGCGACACATCTCATTCCGAAAGCGGGAACGGGCTCGGATTGGCTCTTGTAAAACGAGTAATAGACATTGTGCGCGGCGAGATCTGCGTTGAGAGCACGGTGGGTGTCGGGACTGCGTTTACGGTCAAGCTCGAACGGGGAATGTAAAAATGGAAATACCGAAAGTATTCAAAGCGGTTTTATTCCCGCCGAAAGCGGTTTTGATAGTATCGTTGCCGACAGGTATCGCGGCATTGGTATATGCGTTTATGTTTTTAAACGAAAGCGATCCCATACGCATTACGGCGTATGTTATTTCGTTTTACGTTTTAACGATCTGGTGCGTAAGGATACCGAGAATAATACGGTTTTTTACGAATGTTAAAAACAACAATAAATATCTGCAACGCTGGCTCAAGGACACAAGGTTCAGAACGAATATAACGCTTTCGTTAACGACGATCTGGAACACGGCATATGCTGTCTTTCAATTATGTCTCGGCATATATCACGGTTCCGCATGGTTTTACGCGCTTTCGAGCTATTATTTTTTCTTGGCGATCATGAGGTTTTTTCTTGTAAGGTACTCGATCGAAAATATGCCGGGAGAAAATATGCGCCGAGAGTTACGACGATACAGGAGCTGCGGCGTTGTATTTTTGCCGATGAATACAGCGATCTCGTTTATGATATTTTACATGATCTGCGAAAATCGAGATGTATCGCATCACGAGATAACCGTAATTGCAACGGCGGCGTATACGTTTACGGCGTTAAGTGCGGCAATAGTAAACATCGTAAAATATCGAAAGTACAAAAGTCCGGTGTTATCGGCATCTAAAAGCATATCTTTGGCGGCTGCGTGCGTATCGATGATCACGCTTGAGAGGACCATGCTCGAAACGTTCGGCAGCGAAAGCATGGCGCCGCAAACAAAAACGCTGTTTTTAGCATTAAGCGGCGGCGCTGTCTCAATATTTACCGTGACAGCCGCAATTTACATGATAATAAAAGCAAATCGAAATATCAAACGTTTGGAGAATGGAAATGAACGATAAAGAAACATTTAAAATGGATTATTCCGCAAGTCAACAAGAAGAGATAATAAAGATACGAAAAAAATATGTTGAAACCGAAGAAAACAAAATGGAAACTCTCAGAGCGTTAGACGCAAAAGTGTCAAACAAAGCGACCGTATCTGCAATGACGATGGGGATAATCGGAGTGCTGTTAATGGGTATCGGAATGAGCTTGATAATGAGCGATTTCGGAAAGCTTCTGGGCGATTACGCAATGCCCGTCGGGATAGTTATCGGGCTTTTGGGAATAGTTATTGCTGCTTGCACGTACACGTTGCACAAACATATATTGGAAAAAGAACGCAAAAAAGCGGCGCCTCAGATCATCAAGCTTACGGATGAACTGATGAAATAACAAGTTCGCATTTGTTTTTACCCCGAAAAAGGGATAGTTCTGTCATCTTAAGCGGCAGTTTGTTTAAACCCCGCAGAGCATGAAAACAGAATATTTTTCATATGTCTGCGTAGCTTGACATGACAGAGCGTTCGTTTTTCAGGCGGCAATTCGTTTAAATCATATAGATCAAAAAAAACGAATATTTTTCGCATATGTCCCATTTCGGCGGGATATATTAGATGGCAAGCCTTGCGATGTTAAATAACGGTGAAGCCCGCAATTAAAGCAGTGCCCCGACGCTTAAAGCGTCGGGGCACTGCTTTGTTAAAAACATATTATTTTGTATAATACTGTGCCTGTGCGGACCACAGTTCGTAGTATTTGCCGTTCGTATCGGCGACGAGAGAAGCGTGGGTGCCTTGTTGGATCACTGCACCCTCGTCAAAGACGGCTATTTCATCGCAGAACTTGCAGGAGGACAGACGGTGGGAGATATAGATCGCCGTTTTGTCGCCTGCGATCTCGTCGAACTTGGAGTAGATCTCCGCTTCGGCGATCGGGTCGAGAGCTGCCGTAGGTTCGTCGAGAACGATAAACGGAGCGTCTTTGTAAAGCGCACGTGCAATGGCGATCTTCTGTGCTTCGCCGCCGGAAATGTCAACGCCGTTTTCGTTATCGTAATTTTTATAAAGATATGTATCCGTGCCGTTTTTCATTTCCGCGAGTTTATCTGCGAACCCTGCCTTTTGAAGACAATCCGTAACACGAGCGCTGTCGTAATCGGTTTTTCCCGCAACGTTCTCGCCCAATTTCAGGCTGAGCAGCTTAAAATCCTGAAAAACGACCGAGAAAATATCCATATATTCGCGATAGTCATATTTACGTATATCGATACCGTTCAGAAGTATCTCGCCCTCCGTGGGGTCGTACAAACGGCACAAAAGCTTGATAAAAGTAGTCTTGCCGCTTCCGTTCATACCGACGACCGCAAGCCGTTTACCGATGTCAAAACGCATATTGACGTGACGTAAGGCGTAGTTGTCGCTGCCGGGGTATTTAAAAGATACATCTTTAAATTCCACCTGATATTTTCTGTCACGACGTTTTTCGACGGTAAGGCTGCCTTTATACATATTGTCGGGGATATCGAGGTATTGAAAAGTCAGTTCAAGGAACGGGGTATTGTTGTACATAAGACCGATGTCGGAAACAAGGTTCGACATACCGCCAGACACTTTTGTGATGGCGGAAACATATTGTGTGACCGAGCCAAGCCCAAATGCGCCCGCCAAGGCTTTGAGGCAAACAAACGCATAAACTATCCCCGTAAAAATGACCGACACGGCAGCACCCGCGGCGTTGTATAACCCCATAGGACCTATTGCCAAATGGGCGAATAAGCCGTTTGAACCGAATGTGTCATCTTTATTGCGGTTATACCTTTCGCAAATTTTATCCTGACGATATATTCTCACGTCTGTCGCAAGCTCGTTGTAATATCCGAGCCAGCCGAAGAAACCGAAAAGCCTGTTTCCGAGATTGTGTGCATCGGCATATTTTGCGTAATAACCGCCGGCTTTATTGCCGAACATCGGCGCGATAAAAGTAACCGCAGACATGGCGATGATAACACCGCAAACAACCAAAGGATTGTTCAAAAAAATTAACGTACCCGCATTTGCGGGAACTTTGACAACAAACAAAGAAACCGTAAGAACAAGACCGCCGAGGATCGTAAAAACGGCATTGCAAAGTTCCGTAAAGCAGCCTACACTTCTGCCAAGTCCCCAACCGCCGCCGTTAAAGTTTTGATGGATCGTGGACGCCATCTCGGCTGTATGTGTATCGTCAAGATTGGCATAATCGGTATCGAGCATTTTTTTTGAAATAACATGTTCGGTCTTCCGCCACTCGGCAACACCATGAGTATTTTTCCATTTGTTTAAAAGCGCCGTGCCCAACGAGATGATCGCAGCACAAGCAAGTGAGATAACAACAAGAGTTTGGAGACGTTTAACATCTCTGTTTGCAACAAGCTCGTCGATAACAAGTGCGGAGAGGAAAATACCGACGTAGGGTGTGAGCGCATTCCAGATCACGCTTATCAACGAAGATATGACCATTTGCGGATAATGTTTATACACCAACTTTATTGCGCGCTTGTTTGCCCTAAAAACTCTGCGAAAAGTCATTTTATTTTCGGTCTTATTCATTTTTATCCTCTCCCTCCTGATAATATTTACTTTGGATCTCGTAAAGATCGGCATATTTACCGCCTGTTTTTAACAACTCCTCGTGGGTTCCTTCCTCAGCGATACCGCCGTCCGAGATCATGATAATGCGATCGCAAAAGCGTGTTGAAGCAAGACGATGGGAAATATAAACGGAGGATTTGCCGCTTGTCATTTCATTGTATTTTTGATACATTTCCGATTCGGCGATAGGGTCAAGCGCCGCAGTCGGCTCGTCAAGAACGATAAACGGAGCGTCTTTATACAGTGCACGTGCGAGCATAAGACGTTGCGTTTCGCCGCCCGAAAGAAGAACGGCGTTTTCAAAAACCTCTCTGTTAAGATATGTTTGGTAGCCGTCGTTTAAAGATTCGATTTTTTTGCGAAGACCTGCTTTTTCGACGCATTTTTTCACACGTTCCATATCGATGTCCACGCTGTCCTGCGCTACGTTTGTTGCGATAGTACCGGCAAGAAGCGAAAACTCCTGAAATACCGCCGAGAACATTGTGTAATAATCCCTGCGATTATAATCTCTTATATCTTTTCCGTCAAGAAGTACACGTCCCTCGGTAGGATCGAGAAAACCGCAGATAAGCTTGATAAGCGTTGTTTTGCCCGCGCCGTTCAAACCGACCACGGCAAGTTTTTCGCCGGGACGAAATGTTAAATCGATATTTTTAAGTGTATATTTATCCGCACCGGGATAACGGAAAGAAACATTTTCGAGTTTGATCTCGTATAATCTGTCAGGTTCGGCTTGGATATGTTCGCCGTTTTCGAATTTAAACGGTTCGGGATATTCAAGGCATTCACGCACGGTGGAAATATCGAGAGATTGCGTATGGAGCGTATTAAATCCGCCGAGAATACCCGACACCCAAGCGGTAAAACCGCCCACGGCGCTAAAGAAAAGCAGAAAATCCGAAACGCCGAGTTCGCCGCAGATAACAAGTCCGATCAGATAAGCGTAAGCGAGCGCATTGCGAAAGAATGTTAAAACAAGATCAACGATCCCGCCCCAGATATAAACACTTTGCGCCCTGCTTTGAAATGCGGTGTACGCCGCTATGCTTTTGGCGTAAAGATCTTCGATCCAAGAACGCATGCCGAAAATACGTATATCTTTTGCTGCAGTCAGATCTTTGGAGCATTGATCGAGATAATATATATGCGTAGAATATTTTGCCTCTTCGTCACGGTGACGATATCCCCACCCGTTCAAATGCTTGCTTACAAGATAAGAAATTATCGTTGTTGCAAGCACTGTGACCAACAAAATCGGCTGTACCTGCAACATTAAAACGACATAGAACGCAAAGCCGATGATGTTTGTCGTCAGATTTGTAAGAGTGGTCCAAATTGCTTCCGTAGCTGTGCTGTTGGAACCGACCGAATCCTGAGCCTTTGATTCAAGCTTCTCGAATTTTTCGTCGTACAGATTCGGATAAGAGGTCGTTGTTGCTTTTTTGTTAAGCAGGTTAATAATCTCGCAGCGAACGGAGATCCGTCCGTACAAAGTGTTTGTGTTAACATATCCGGACGCCGCCGAAACAAGCATTAAAACACCGACAAACACCGAAATCGTCAAGATCAGCTCCGCAACGGAGGCCTTTCTTTCCACAACGGAAAGTATCGTGGGAGAAACATAAAGATTGATGATGTTAAGCGCTACGGCAAAAAATGCGGAAAGCAGGCTTAAAACAATAACCTTTTTTTCTCCGGTCGTCCAAGCGAGTTTTATCATATACCATGAGTTTTGAAACATATTATATTTGGGTTTTGCGGTTTTTTTCGTTTTTTCTTTCATCGAGAAAAATCACGTCCTTTCGGGAGTATGATACCATGAAGCAAAATGCTTGTTTACACTTCTTGCGCTTTGCGCACATCTTACGCTTCAGCGCATATCTTACGCTTCGGCACATATCTTACGCTTCGGCGCATTTCTTGCGCTTTGGCGTATATCTTGCGCTTCGGCGCATATCTTGCGCTTTGGCGCATATCTTGCGCTTTGGCGCATATCTTGCGCTTTGGCGCAAGGGGATTTTGCGAAGCTCGTCATATAGCCGCGAAGTTATTCGCGGACGGCGGAGCCCTTGCTGTGTGTATTGTACCATAAAAAATCGTCCCCGGTCATTTCGGGGACGAATCGTTGTTTCGGGGTGACGAATTGTTCAACGTTAAAAACATCACATCTGCGGAAGCAGAATTTCGGTCGTAAAAGCGCCGTCCTCACTGTTGCGATTGATATATCCGTCCAATCTTTCGACAATAGCGTCTATGCGAACAAGGCCGAAGCCGTGTCCTTCGCCTTTTGTGGTGCGAAAAATCTTACCCTCTTTTTTCATTTTTTTGTCGGCGGTAAAATTCGTAAACGAGATATAAAGCTGCGTATTTTTCATATCCATATACACGCGAATAACACGTTGTCCCTCCGGTAATTTTACGCTCGCCTCGATCGCATTGTCGAAAAGATTGCCGATAATGCAGCAAAGATCGATCTCCGACGATTTCAGTTTTACGGGGATATGCGCATCGGCAACGACTTCGATACCCTTTGTTTTCGCAAGCGAGATCTTTGAATTGAGGATAGCGTCTGTCATGGGATTACCTGTTTTGACAACGGTATCAACGGTCGTAAGGTCCTCGTCGAGCAAATCGAGATAATTCCTTATCGCATCAAGGTCGCCCGTAGAAGCGTAGGCTTTCATTGTTTGAATATGATTGCGGTAGTCGTGCCGCCAACCGCGGATTTGACGGTACATATTATCGACTTCGCGGTAATGCGTTTCGATCAGCTCTTGTTGATATAAAGCGATCTGTTTTTCTATTATTTTCGAAAACAAGCCCATACATCTCACCTCATGTTGATGATCGCACGGTTAACGCCGTCATATGCTCCGCGAGGAAGAGGAACCGATGTTCCGTCGCCGAGTTTTAGTTCTGTCTTTGTCACGCGGCTGATCTGTGTTAAATTGACGACAGAAGAACGTCCGACACGATAAAAACGCTCATCGAGCTGCTTTTCGAGTTCGCCCAATGTCATTTTTACCGTAACGTCGAGAAGGGCATGGATTGTTACGTAATTGCCGAACACATCGGCGTATCTGATCTGATAGATCGGGACACGTACCATCTCGCCGCCGACCTCAAAAATCAACACCTTTTCGTTTTTCTTAAGCTTGTCAGCCGCGCGGTCGAGAACGGCACAGAGCTTATCCTCTTTTACGGGCTTTATAAGATAATGCAGTGCCGCGACCTCGTATCCCTCGGAGATATAATCCGAATATCCCGTAATAAACACGATTTGAACAGTATCGTTGCTTTGACGGAGTTGTTTTGCCAACGTAACGCCGTCCATCGTTCCCATTTCGATATCAAGAAGTAGGATATCGTAATCTTTTTTTTCGGCATAACAAAACAGAAAATTTTCGGCGGAAATAAAAGTATCGACAAAAACAGTATGTCCGTGCGCCGACGCCCACCGTTCGACCATCGAGAAGATATACTGCCTGTCTGCATCGCAGTCGTCGCAGATCGCGATATTGTATTTCATATTTCCGCCGTCCTTTCTGTTTGTTGTTCCGAGCTTAAATCGAAGTTGTACCGCAAAAGCGCACCGATGTTAAAACAAAATTGTCGGTTTACGGTTTTTCGGTTTCGGCTATTTGACGAGTGACGTATCCGCCTTGAACAAGGACCTCGAAACCCATACCGAGATCTTTAACTCCGTCTATAACTCTTTGAAGAGCGGAAACCGTATCCGCCGTATCGTGCATAAGTATAACGGCTGCTTTATATTCTCTGTTAAGGCGTGTTTTTGCCCCGGACACAGCGTTTTGAACTATTTGATCAACACCTGTGGCGGTCGTGTAATCTTCCGTATCGACATTCCAGTCGATGACTGTATAGCCTCGTTCATAAAGAGTGCTGACTATATCATAATATATATCGGTATCGCCGCCGTATTTGCCGCAAAAGCTGCGTGCCGAAGCAGTACCGCTCGGCATACGAACGATTTTGGGTGTGACGCCGGTCATTTCGTAAAGAAGATCGGCAATTTTGTCAAAATCCTCAAAATACGCTTCTGCGGAAGCATATATTTTACTGTATTCGTGTTCGTACGCATGGATTGCCAAAACATGACCTTCGTCCACGATACGACGAATCGCCTCTTTACTTGCGGAGCCGCCGTTCAAGATCTGAGTGCCGACAACAAAAAATGTGGCTTTTATGTTGTTTTCCTTCAAGATATCGAGAATCTCAAGCGTGTGGTACGACGTACCGTCGTCAAACGTAAGGAACGCGGTAGGCTGCGTTTTGTAAATTATCCTTTTTTTGATGGCAGCGATATCTTCCTCAAGGACCGTTTTTTCGGCAAGAGCGATTTGTATTTGCGGAGCTATTTCGTCTATTTCCTGCTGATATATTTGCTGTTGGGCTTCATATACGGCGATCTCCTGCTCGTAACGATCTATGTCTTTTGTATCGGTGTAGATCGTAAAACCTAAAAACACGGAAAAAATAACTGCTGCGAATGTAATTAAAACACATACGAATCTCAAGGTTCTTCCCCCCTATTCTGATAACGAATCGTATTCGATCCTAAGTCTTTCGACCTCGGAGGAAAGGTTCTCAAATTCGGTTTTTTGTGTTTTACGCTGTTCATTAAGCGCTTCCGTATCGGCAATCGTACCGGCAAGTCGGCTTGCGGCTTCTTCACGTTGAGAATCGATCTCTTTAAAGCGAAAAAGCATAAAGACCGCAGCGCACACGGAGATCAAAGCTATCACGGCAAAGACGGTATTGACCGCCTTGCGTCCGCGACGCTCTTTTGCGCCGTAGTACGATGAGGAATAGGAAGAGGCTTTTACATAGCTTCTTTTTCTCATTGTTGTCTCCTGTCTGTTGATTATTTGTGCGGTAGATCCGCTATGTTATGGGTTAATTATTATTGTATCACATAAAAATGTTATTTTCAATATCAATTGAGCGACTTTAAATATTTTTACAATCGTGTAACAAATGCAAGCAATTTATGATTGACTTTCGCAGCGACAAATGGTATAATGTATGCAGACAAAGCAGTACTGTTTTTAAAACCGATTCAAATCATAATAAACAATATGCAAATTTTATTTAAAAGAGACGAACGATGACAAAAAAAACGATCTTACTCATTGTAATAACTGCCGTTCTTGCGTGTACGGCATTTTTTATTTTTTACAATTCACTGCTATCCGGCACCGTTTCAAATCAAAAGAGCGGTGTGATTGTTGAACTCATACGGCCGATAATCGATCCGGACGGGCGCATGGCGACATACGAGATACAATATATAGTCAGAAAAACAGCGCATTTTTCCGAATTTCTCCTCTTAGGTGCGAGTTTAACGGCAGTGGCGCTTATTTTAAGCAAAAAGATATTTTCGCCGTGGTTGTTTATGCCCATGTTTTTTACGTTGGCAACAGCGGTGGCAGACGAGTATGTTCAATCATTCACCGGAAGATCGAGCCTTGTTTCGGATATAGTGATAGATTTTTCCGGAGGATTCTGCGGAATCGTTTTAACGGTGGCGGTATTTGCCGTAATAAGACTGATAAAAAGAAAAAGAGTATAGCTTAACACAAACGTGCCCCGTGTCTGAAGATGACGTAAAAACTCAAAATTAAAACGAAAGTGTATGTTATCATATCCGCACTTTTGTTTTTGATATTAAAAATGTCCTCCGTAAAAAAACGGAGGACTGTTTTTTAGCTATGTATTACGATTATTTGCTTTTTGTGATGTCGTTAAGAAGCTTAAGGAAGCTGTCGTTGGAATCATCATCGTCAACAACGGAAGAAGCTCTTCTTGTTGCGGGGCGTTCGTTGCCGTTGGGACGCTGAACGCTGCCGGTACGAGGCTGCCTTGTTGCAACAACAGGCTCATAATCGGTAGTTTGAGCTGCGGGAGCAGCAACGGGTTCGGGCTTGGGAGCTGCGGGAATGTTAAAGAAACTTTCGGAGGGGGTTACGACCGTCTGTGTTTTTTTAACGGGAGCGGAGACTACGCTTTCGTCAAAGCACGAAGCGATAACGGCGATACGAAGCTCGTCCTGAAGAGTATCGTCGAGAATAACGCCCCAGATAATATCGACATCGGGATGAGCCTCTTCTTTGATAATATCGGCAGCTCTGTAGATATCTTCGAGGTCGATGTTGGAATCGGCAGTGAAGTTAAGAAGGATCTTACGCGCACCTGCGATGGATGTTTCGAGCAAGGGAGATGTGATAGCGTTTCTTGCCGCTGTTTCTGCCTTATCCTTACCCTTTGCGGAAGCAACACACATATGTGCGTAGCCTGCGTCCTTCATATTGGAAGTGACGTCTGCAAAGTCGAGATTAATAAATCCGTGACCCTGAATAAGCTCTGTGATGCTCTGAACACCTTGTTTAAGAATGCCGTCAGCCATTTCAAAAGCGTTTGCGAGGGTTATCTTTGCGTCTGCGACGAGTTTGAGACGTTCGTTGGGAATAACGATAAGAGCGTCTACTTCCTGAAGAAGTTCTTCTATACCGCGCTCTGCTTGGGTCATCTTGCGAGAACCTTCAAAAGCGAAAGGTTTGGTTACTATACCGACTGTTAAAATACCAAGCTCTTTTGCAACTTTGGCAACAAAGGGTGCTGCCCCGGTACCTGTACCGCCGCCCATACCTGCGGTGATGAATACCATTTCGGTGCCCTTGAGCACTTCTTCGATTTGAGCTTTGCTTTCTTCGGCTGCTTTGCGGCCGACTTCGGGATTTGCGCCGGCGCCTCTGCCGTGCGTAACATTATCCCCGATAAGAACTTTATGTGTGGCTTGAGAATGATTTAAAGCCTGTTTATCGGTGTTTACGGCAACAAATTCAACGCCGAGAACTTCATCTTTGATCATTCTGTTGACAGCATTGTTACCGCCGCCGCCTACGCCGACAACTTTTATTGTTACGAAATTATCTTGCTCCTCAATACTACGGAATGCCATTATCGTTCAATCCTTTCAGAACTATATGTTTCTACTGTTTAATAATATCTAATATGTCTGTTACATGTTTATACTCTAATATATAATATCATATTTTAAGAGATTAGTCAAGCGATTTCCGTCGAATTATGTGAATTTTTTTTGAATATGCTCATATTTCGACGCCCTGCGTTCAATCCAACGCTCTGTATCTGCCCTCGGTGTAATTACGCACGTTTATCAAAGCACGCTTGTCCGACGGATTACGTGAAAGAATTTCCACAAGCATTTCCGTCTTTTTGTCAAAGTCCTCCGACGTTCCGAACTCGACCTGGATAATATCGTTGAGAACGAACGACAGATTGTATTTTTTTGAAAAATCCACGTTTGTCAGCTGATCTTGAAGTCCGTATTTTTTAAGAGACGCAATCAGGTCGTAGAGAACGGAGGCTTCGATATTTTCCGACAGATCGACGTTTTTTCCGACTTCGTACGTTTCGATATCAAGTCCGTCGACGTTGACAACATTTTGGAATTTAACATTGCTTTCTTCCAAGACCTTAAAATCCGAGTCAAGGCAAATATATCCGTTCTCGACACTGACGGAATATTCGGGGATCGCAGGTGTTACGAAGATGTTAAGCCTGTCCGGGAAAGAAACCGAAAAGGAGGCTGACTTTATATAAGGCAAGTCCGTACACAAATTATCGCACACGAGATCTCTGTCCAGTTGAAGAATGGGTTCGCCGCGAAGATCATCGCACGTTTTGAGTATCAATGCGGATTCGTACTTGCTTGAATTTTCGACCGAAACGATTTCAACTCGGAGGAATATCCTCGTCAAAGCGGATATCACGACCGCGATGACGAGACAAACGAGTAAAAAAGCAAAAACTCTTTTTCTGCGACGGCGACGGATCACTCTGTTCAGTTTTTCGATTTCGCTTGCCATTGTATCCCCCCTATCTCGATTTTTACGATTCCCTTGTTATTTTAGCTCCCAAGCACGAGAGCGCGTCTTCTATTTTTTCGTATCCTCTGTCGATATGCGCGATATTTTCTATAACACTCGTACCCTCTGCTGAAAGTGCCGCAACCACAAGTGCCGCACCTCCTCGCAGGTCCGTACATTCCACGCTCGTACCGTAAAGTTTTTTTACGCCTTCCACAACGGCGACACGGCCGTCGGTCGTTATTTTCGCGCCCATTCGGTGCAATTCGCCGACGTGTTTAAACCTGTTTTCGAATATTGTTTCAACAAATACCGAACTGCCCTTTGCTTTTGTCATCATTGCCATACATATCGCTTGGATATCCGTCGGAAAACCGGGGTACGGCATTGTTCGAACATGACGCACCGAATGAAGTTCGCCGCAACCGACTGCGATATCGTTGCCTATAACATCTATATCGCAACCGCAATCCGAAAGAAAAGACAGCAGCGCCGAAAGATGCCTCGGTTCCGTATTTTTTATAAGTGCGTTTCCTCTTGTTGCCGCAACGGCACAAAGATAAGTGCCTGCTGCTATACGGTCGGGGATCACCCTGTGACGTGAGCCTTTTAGCCGAGAAACGCCCTGAATACGGATGCGTTCCGTTCCGGCGCCGTATATTTTCGCACCCATTTTGCTCAAAAAATTCTGCAGATCTTCGATCTCGGGTTCTTTGGCGGCGTTTGTTATAACGGTTTCTCCGTCGGCAAGAGCTGCGGCAAGCATAATGTTTTCCGTAGCGCCCACAGACGGGAAAGAAAGATCGATTTTCGTACCTTTAAGTACACTGCATTCACAGTCCAAAAATCCGTGAGCTTCGGTGATTTTTGCACCCATTTTTTTCAACGCCGAAATATGAAGATCTATCGGACGAGGTCCGAGTTCGCAGCCTCCGGGAAAGCTTATCAGCGCCCTGCCGCGTCGTGACAATATAGCGCCGAGAAACATTACGGACGAGCGCATTTTTCTCATCATATGATCCGGGATCTCAAAGCCGAAAGCATTTGACGCATTTATGTAAACGGTAAGAGAGCCGTCTGTCTCTTTTTTTCGGGCGGTAAAGGCGCCCAAAGTATTTAAGATATCTATCGCCGTTTCAGTATCCGTTATATTCGGACAATGTTCGATAATACAATCTTCGTCTGTTAACAAAGCAGCGGCCATTATGGGTAAAACGCTGTTTTTTGCACCTTGCACGGGCAACACACCGCAGAGCGGATATCCGCCCCGCACGACAAACTTTGACATAATAATACATTCCCTCCGTTCGGAAGATAATATATTATATGAGCTTGTCGAAATATCGTGAATTACCTATGCGAATTTTCTATTATTTTTTCGGTCTCTTCGCATATTTTTTCGGCAGCGTTCGTTTTTGCGAGAGACAAAGCGGCTCTTTCCATTTTGTGAAGCCGAACTTTGTCGCAACAAAGCTCTTTTACGAGAGCATAAAGCTTTTCGCCGTCGAGATCTTTTTCCTCGATAAGAACGGCTGCACCTGCGTCGGAATATGTTTTGGCGTTGTAATACTGATGATTTTCCGCAACATTCGGCGACGGGATAAGTACGGACGCTTTTCCGAGCGCCGCGATCTCCGTGAGCGTCATTGCACCGGAGCGGTTTATAACGATATCTGCGGCAGCCATAACGGTCGGCATATTGTAAATATACTCAAAAATGTTGAGATTATCGGCTTTTGCGATGTCGCCCAAGTTTTCGACGACCCTGTTATAGTCAGAAGATGCGCCGTGATAATGAACGATCAATCCCTCTTCCGCAGAAAGACGAGCCATTGTACAAAAAGCGTCGTTTATCTCTCGTGCGCCGAGACTGCCGCCGCACGAGAGGACCATTGGAACATCGTCGGGAATACCCAATTCGCGGCGGGCTTCGTCTCGTGTTTTCGACAAAAATTCGCGTTTTATGGGATTACCGGTAAGAACGCATTTGGAATCGGGACAATTAAGCTTGTTTTTTATCGGAAAGCTCAAAAATATCTTATCGACGCGCGGTGCCAGCATTTTCGTCGTTACGCCCGCAAAAGCGTTCTGTTCGTGAATTACCGACGGAATGCGGAGCTTGCTTGCGGTATACATAACGGGTGCGCTGACAAAGCCGCCCGTTCCGATAGCGATGTCGGGGGAAAATTCTTTGAATATTTTTCTGAGTTTAAGGGATGTTGAAGCAAAAGTCATAAGAGCTTTGATATTGTGCTTTGTCGCTTTAAACGTTTTTGCTCTCGTAAACCCGTTTGCTTTAACGAATTTGATCTTATATCCGGCTCTCGGAACAAGATCGGCTTCTCGGTTGTTTTCCGTACCGATAAAAAGGATATTCGCATCGGGATGACGAAGTTTCATTTCATTTGCAATGGCGATAGCCGGATTGATATGACCGGCAGTACCTCCGCAGGCAACAAGAATATTCATAATACAAAAAGCCTTTTCCTTTCTACGTTAATTCAGATAGGAATTTTTCGATACTTGAAGAACAAGACCCATCTCCGCCAAAAGTATGATCAATGCCGTACCTCCGTAACTGAAGAACGGGAGAGAAATACCGGTCGTCGGTATTGAATTTGTTACAACCGCAAGGTTCAAAATAACCTGCAATGCAACACGGGAAATTATCCCCATAGACATAAGAGACTGAAAAGTATTGTTCGCTTTGACGGAAATGTATATTCCTCGCAGAATTAAAAAAGCGAACAGTATAATTATAAGAACAACGCCGACAAAACCCAGCTCTTCGGAGACTATCGAAAAGATAAAGTCGTTTTGCGGTTCGGGCAAGAACAAATATTTTTGTCTGCTTTTGCCGTAACCGAGACCGAAAAGTCCGCCCGATCCGATAGATATAAGGGATTGGTACGGTTGATGTCCTTTACCCGTAATATCGCTCATGGGGTCGAGCCATATGCTGATACGATCCTGCATATAGTTGGTAAAGATGACTACAACTGCCGCAGCTATTAACAGCAAGACGAAAATTATGGGAAGATATCTTTTTTTAACGCCACCGACAATATGCATTATCAGTCCCACACCGAATATTAGAATACCGCCCGAAAGGTGTGTTTCGACAAGAACGAGACCTGCCGGAAGCGCATAAATAAGAAACGGTACAACAAAGCCTTTGACGAACGTTTGCATTTCGTTTTTGTTCTGTTTTATGTATTGCGCCATCAACATTATAACGGCGACCTTAGCTATTTCCGACGGTTGAAACTGTGCGCTACCACCTAAATATATCCAACGTTTTTCGGAATCTTTACTGAAGACGAGGACAAATATGAGAAGAAAAACGGATATACAATAAAACAACGGTATAAAGCGAGTATAAAACTTCGGCGGAATGATCGAAGCAATAAACATAAAAAACAATCCGATTGCGGCAAATATCAATTGACGTTTGATATACATATAACTTGTCTTGCCATCCGATGCGGACAAAGACTTGGCATAAGCTGCGGAAAACAGCATCATCAAGCCGACAGCCAACAGCAAAAGGACAAGGATAAGAAACGGTATATCGACACGCAGATGTTTTCTGAGTTTTTGAAGCGGGCTGCGCCGAGAGTTGTTATCCGATTGCGACGTATTTGTCGATGTCATAAAAATATCCTTTCGGTAAAAATGTTTTATCCGTCATTTAAAATTCGGTTTTTACGCCGACAATAAAGCGGCGAGAATGCAGGCGATGACCGTAACGCCCGCAAAAAGGAAGCATATTTTTTCCTCGCTCCAACCTGACATTTCAAAACTGTGATGAATGGGCGTCATTTTAAACAAGCGTTTGCCGTGTGTTATTTTAAAATATACACGTTGAATTATAACGGAAAAAGTTTCTATAAGATAAATAATGCCGACAAGAAGCAAAACAAGCGGCATATCCAGCGAAAACGCGATAGTCGTTACCATTCCGCCGAGGAACATCGAGCCTGTGTCGCCCATCATGATCTTACAGGGGTGCCAGTTGAATATCAAAAAGCCTATGAGAGCGCCCGCAAGAGCAATTGAAAGGACCGTTATATCGTATGCGCCGCGGAGTGCGGAAATAAACACAAAAAAGATCGCCACGGGGATCGTAACGCTCGTACAAAGACCGTCGAGACCGTCCGTGATATTGACGGCATTCGTAAATCCGACCATGATTATCATCGCAAGCACGTACCAGAAAATGCCGAGATCCAAAGACCAACCGCCTATAGCGTCCACAAAAAACGGAAAATCGAATTGTACAGTCGTCGAGCCGCCGGTGCGGATCGCGTTAAAAATAAGAAATGCCGCAGAGATAATAAACTGAAGGATCAGTTTTTGGATCTCCGTAAGACCTGCGTTGTTCTTCTTTTTGATCTTGATAAAATCATCGGAAAAGCCCATGAGCGCGAGTATAACAGATGTCAAAAGACATATCATACCCGTTGAGGGGACAGATCCGCCCGTATAATATTCAAAGCCGAATATTAAATATGCGACAAGGACGGCTAAAATGAAAACAATACCGCCCATGGTGGGAGTGCCTTGCTTCGACTTATGCCACGTAGGTCCCATATCTTCAATGATCTGCTGTCCCGCTTTAAGCTTACGAAGAAACGGTATGACCAACGGAACGGCTATCACGGAGAACGCCAAAGCCGCTATAAATGCGATTATTGCGGATGTAGGTATAGACATATCTTTTTCCTTCCTTTTTTACGACCTTATTTTTTAAGTCTTTCTGTTATTTTTTCCGCATACATTCCCCTGCTTGCTTTAACAAGCACGATATCTCCCGCAGTGACGATCTCGCTAACGAGAGCCGCTGCCTCGTCGGTAGTGCGGCAAGTATATATGTTCGACGAAGAAAAGCCGGCTTTTTCCGCACCTTTTTTGTAGCTTTCCGCAAAAGCCCCGAATGCGACGAATATGTCCGCACCGATGACTTTGCTTCCCGTCATTTCGTGAAGTTCCCGTGAGCGTTCGCCGAGTTCGAGCATATCTCCGAGAACTGCGATCTTTCTGCCGTTTTTTGTCATTAAAACATTGATGGCGGCGGTAACGGAGTCGGGGCTTGCGTTATAACAGTCCTCTATAACCGTCACAGAGTTTACTTCGTATATATTTTGACGAAGCGGCGCATTTTTAAAATTCAGAAGTCCTCTTTTTATTTCGTCCGTGCTCAAGCCCAAAAGCTGACCTGCGGCAATGGCGGAAAGAGCGTTATACACATTATGCAATCCTTCCGTGGGTATACGGACGGGGAACGAACACTTCGGTGTTATGGCAAAAAAGCGACAGCTGCCGTCCGAAAACAAGATATCGTCGGCACGATATTCGGCTTGTTTGTTGCCGATACCGAAAAACAATATTTTTTGAGAAAAATCTTTTCTGTCAACAGTCGAAAGATACTCGTCGTCGCCGTTTAAAAGCAAAACGCCGTTTTCGGGCATACCGTCAACGATTTCAAGCTTTGCTTTCATTATATTTTCTCTGCTGCCGAGATATTCGATATGAGAAAAGCCTATGTTGGATACGATCGAAATATCGGGGCATACGATTTGCGACATAACGGAGATCTCTCCAAAGCCGCTCATTCCCATTTCAAAAACACAGGCATCGATGTTTTCGGGCATATTCAGAACAGATGCCGGCAGACCTATAGTGCTGTTTTTGTTGCCGTCGGTTTTATAGACGTTAAGCTTTGACGAAAGAACGGACGAAACAAATTCCTTTGTAGTCGTTTTTCCGACGCTTCCGGTAACCGCAACGGCAGGGATATGTATTGATTTCCGGTAAAGAGCTGCTGCTTTTTGAAGAGCTGCAAGAGAATCGTTAACATAAAGGTACGGTATACGCGATTCGACTTTTTTTTGGCATATTGCCGCAACGGCACCGTTTTGTGCGGCATTGTCGATATAATTATGGCCGTCGGTACGTTCGCCTCCAAGACAAACAAAAAGATTACCGGCAGCTACCGTTCTCGAATCGTATGCTGCGCCGAAAAACTCGGTATCCGAGCCTATGATCTCGCCTCCGACTATATTGCGTATATCTTCAAGTTTCATATTTCTCACCTTTTCAAATATATCTGTTTATGATCTCTCTTTCATCAAACGGATATTTTTTTCCTGATATTTCCTGATAAAGTTCGTGTCCTTTGCCCGCAAGGATCACTGCATCGTCTTTTTTTGCAACGGATAAAGCGAGTCTGATCGCCGCTTCCCTGTCGGGTTCAACGGTATATTTATTTTTGTCGGACATACCCTCGACGATATCCGCTATTATTTTTTCGGGAGATTCGAATCTCGGATTGTCGGACGTTACGATCGAAAAGTCTGCGTTTTGCAAAGCGATCTTTCCCATTTCCGAACGTTTCGAGCTGTCTCTGTTTCCGCCGCAGCCGAAAACAAGAATGATCCTGCCTTTAACAAATGTGCGCACGGAAACGAGCAGATTAAGAAGTCCGTCGGGTGTATGTGCAAAATCGATAAAAACCGAAAACGGCGCATCTGTATTTACTTTTTCCAGTCTGCCGCAAACGCCTTTGAATTTTCGGATCGCCGAAACGGCGTCTTCCGCCGGAATACCCAACAAAACTGAAGAGCTTAAGGCTGCCAACGAATTGTAAACATTGAAAATGCCCGGCACCGCAAGCTCGACTGGAAGCCGATTTGTTCCGTAACGAAAATCGTATGAACTGCCCAAAGATCCGGCGCTCAGGTATTCTGCGCCGAAATCGGAGCTGCCGTAGATCGAATATGTTTTTGCGGATGCCGCAAACGGAGCGGAATAATCGCTGTCGCAATTGGCGAGTTTTTGTTCGGACTGAGCGAAAAGCTTGAGCTTTGACGCTCTGTACGACAGCATATCTCCGTGATAATCGAGATGATCCACGGAAAGATTCGTAAACACGCCCAGATCGAATTTCATTCCGTAAACACGCTCCTGTGCCAATGCCTGCGAAGACACTTCCATTACGGCATATTTACAGCCGTTTTGCACCATTCTGCGAAGTATCGGCTGCAATATTTCGGGACGTGGAGTTGTATAACCCGTATATTCGCTTACACAAACTCCGCGACGATTTTCTCTTTGAGCTTCGACAGTGCCTATAACGCCGCATCGTATACCGTTTTCGGAAAGAACGGTGCGCAGCATATGGCAGGTCGTTGTTTTGCCGTTTGTGCCCGTTACGCCTATAAGAGACAGTTTGCGGGAGGGATTTCCGTTTATGTTTGAACACATGACCGACAAAGCTTTTCTCGAATCAGAGACACGAACGGCCGAGACATTTTCGCCGAGGTGTTCGGTGTTAAAGCGATATTCGTCATTGTCGAACACAACGCATATCGCCCCCTGTTCGACAGCCTTTTCGATCGCCGTATGACCGTCGAAATTTCGACCGCCGACCGCGATAAAAGCGGAACCGGGACGCACGTCGGAAAGCTCGGACGTCACATCGCAAATATCGTAATTATAGTTTAGATTTAAACATTCTTTTTTTTCAACGTCTTCAAGCAAATATTTAAGTTGCAAAAAGACCTCCGCAAATTATTCGAAAGTTACCGTAACGACAGTTGCCTTATCCACCGTTTGCCCCGCTGCCGGGGATTGGGACACGGCTACGACGTCCGGATAATTTATATTTGAACCTTTTACTTTTATGTTAAGATCGGCGGCTATAAGCGCCTCGTTGCAGTCTGCGGCTGTTTTGCCGATAAGATCGGGAACGACGGTCTTGCGTTCGTAAGCCGTATCGTTCGTATACAAAATAACGCAGCCGCCTTCGGGAAGTTCGGTTCCTTTTGACGGGAGTTGATATGTGACCATACCTTCGCCGCCGATAATTTTCGACGAAAGAGAACAGTTTGCGAGTTCGGATACCGCATCCTTGCTGTCGTAACCTATAAGGTCGGGAACTGTTTGCGTCGAGCTTGTTGTTCCGTCACTGTAATCGGGTTCTATATTCAAATGCTTAAGGCAGTCTTCCATAATATCTCTGCCCAAAGGTGCGGCGATATACGAGCCGTAGATCTGTTCGCTTTCGGGCTCGTCGACAATAACAAGCACGCATATCTGCGGATCGTCCGCAGGAGCAAAGCAGATAAACGATGCTATCTTTTTACTGTTTTCGTATGTACCGTTCGATACTTTTTGAGACGTACCGGTTTTACCTGCGATACGATATCCGTCCAAATAGCCCGTTTTGCCTTTTTCAACGGTATATTCGAGCATCTCCCAAAGCGTTTCGGCGGTTTGTTTGGAAACGACTTCTCTTACAGCCGTCGGTTCGTTGGAAACGACGATATTGCCGTCGGCATCGATTATTTCCTTGATAATATACGGCTTCATATACGTTCCGCCGTTTGCGATCGCACTGACACCTGCGATAAGCTGCATACCGGTGATCTTGAATGTTTGACCGAACGATGAAGAATACAAGTTATAGTCGGTCATGGACTCAAGCGCATGATGTATACCGGCGACCTCGCCGGGCAAGCCCACGCCTGTTTTTTCGCGCAAGCCGAAGATCGTTATGTAATTGTAAAAACGTTCGATACCGATCTGTTCCGCGATCTGTATAAAAACGGGGTTACAGGAATTTGCCATTGCGTCACGGAAAGTTTCCGTTCCGTGACCGGATCTGTTATGGCAGTGGTATGTTATAACGCCTTTTTGAATGGAGCCTGTGCAGGTGAACGTATTGTTCAATATCGAAAGATCCTCTTCTATCGCCATGGCGGCGGTAAAGATCTTAAACGTCGAACCGGGGTCATACTGATCGACGATAAACTTGTTTTTTCGCAATTCCGTGAGAGTGGAATTATACTGAGTGATATACTCATCGGTAATATTTCCCATCTCGTCGAGATATTCCGAAAGAGTATCCAAAATAATATCGTCGTTTATCGTGAACGGGTCGTTGGGGTCGTAATCGGGCTTGGTGGACATTGCAAGTATCTCGCCTGTTTTAACGTCCATTATACATGCGGCGACGCGGTTTTGAACGTTGTGTTCAACTCGCGTATTCTGTATATGTTTTTCGAGAAAATACTGCATTTCGATATCAATGGTAAGTTTGACGGTACAGCCGTCCTGCGCACTGATATATTGTTCGTATTCAAACGGCATAGCGGTTCCGAGAGCGTTGTTGGAAGTTATGATCTTACCGTTTGAGCCTTTAAGATAGCTGTCGTAAAGATATTCGATACCTTCAAGCCCCTGATTATCCGTACCAACAAAGCCGAGGACGGTAGACAGGAGATTTCCGTGGGGATAATATCTTTTTGCCGTTTCGGTGATCGTTACAACATCAATAAGACCCTCGTTTGCGGACAAGAACGAGCTGACGGCATCCGCTTCGTCTTTTTCTACGCCTCGGACGATCTCGACGTATTTAACATTCTTTTTCGTTTTTTCAAGCAATGTATCGTAATTGACGTCAAGTATTTCGGAAAGACCGGAAGCCAAAAGCTCGCGTTCTTCATCGTCTTGGAACGAAACGGGTGACATGGTGATCAAATACGCCGTTGCGGAAATGGCAAGCTCGTTACCGTTTCTGTCAACGATCGAGCCTCTTTTTGCCTGAACGGCAATATCGCTCGTTTGCTGATTAACAGCCAAACGTTCGTATTTATCATGTTGAATTATCTGCAAATAAAAGAATCTGCCGATAAGAGCCAAAAAGCATAAGCAGAAAATCACCGCAAACAATATACAGGTGTTCACCGTATATTTGGAAGGACGTTGAGCCATTTATTTTTACTGAAAGCTTCCTTTCTTAAGCGTTAAACAAGCTGTGCGAACAAAATAAAAGATTTGAAAAAGCAAGGGTCACTTTCGTGACCCTCAGATCGTAAAAAAATATTTAATATATTGCAATTTAAATGCCCATACAGATTTTCACCGGACACAACTGTCGTCTGAAAAGCATACAGGGCATTGGGCATACCGCCGCAACGGGCGGTCAGAGACGGTCTTGTGTGTAAAAAGACCGTATGCAGAGGGGCGACTTCGGTACGATGATACTGAAGTGCGTTTTGTAATAGATATGCTTCCGTTATCCGAAATATTCCATCGCAACGGATAAAGCTCTCGAAATACGGGAAAATAATCCCGCGTCGTCCTCCTCTGCGGAGATCAAAAGTGTTTGGTTTGTGTTATTGCTGACGATATATTCAATTTGGTAACTGTTTATCTTGGTCATGCCGAGGCGATTTATCGCATAATCTTCAACGTTACGGTAGTTTGTCCGTTTTTCGTATTCGATGCGCAGAAGTTCGCCTTCGTTTTGTTCGATCGCAAGATCGTTTTTAAGCTGTTTTAAACAATATATTTTTTCATACTGAGTAATATAGCATATTACGCTCATTGCGCCGATAGCGATTATAATAAAGATAAGGATAGCGGTGGTTATGTCAAAGCTGCTTTTCTTTTTTGCGTTTTCCATTGTGTGATCTATCCTTTCTTTTTGTGATTTGTGTGTTTAATATACTTCGAACACTCTCAGTTTGGAGCTTCTCGATCTTGGGTTCGTTTTCATTTCCTCGTCGGACGGAACAATGGGTTTTTTCGTTATTACCTTGCCCAGGCTTTTTTTGCCGCATACGCATACGGGAAAATTCGGAGGGCATGTACACGGATGTTCCGCAGAAGCGAAAGCCGTTTTAACGATCCTGTCTTCAAGCGAGTGAAACGTTATGACCGCGATCCTTCCGTTTGGATTCATATACGGGATTATATCGGAAAGAACATCGTGAATTTGCGAAAGTTCGCCGTTGACCGCGATCCTTATCGCCTGAAAAACACGTTTTGCCGGATGTTGCGCTTCGTTGAGCGCTTTTGCGGGCATTGCGGATTTAATTATGTTAACAAGTTCAAGTGTTGTGTTGATGGGTGCCGACTGACGTTGTAAAACTATTTTTTTTGCGATGGAACGAGACCAACGTTCCTCTCCGTATTCAAAAAATACACGTGCCAACTCTTGTTCGGAATATGTATTGACAAGATCTGCGGCGGTAAACGTATCGTCGGTATTCATTCTCATATCGAGAGGCGCATCGTTCATATACGAAAATCCGCGCTCTGCAGAATCGAGCTGATGCGACGAAACACCGAGATC
This sequence comes from uncultured Oscillospiraceae bacterium, assembly GCA_964448355.1. GTDB lineage: Bacteria > Bacillota > Clostridia > Oscillospirales > UBA644 > HGM12619. Next base: position 48,873 of record CAYUWC010000008.1, read on the forward strand.
CAAAAGCAAGCCGTCAAGTTTTATTCCTTTTTCTTCGAGAATATGCGGAAGATTTGTAAATTCCGCATGATAAATTTCTTTTTTACATTCAAGAGGGTCGAGCCGAGAAGTACACGCAGCGACAGCTTCCGTATCTCTGTCGGTGCATATAAGCAAGCCGTTTGCGGAAAGCTGCGAACCTATTGCAAAAGAATGTCCGCCTCCGCCTGCCGTTCCGTCGGCATATACACCGTCGGGCTTTATTTTAAGAGAATCTATCGTTTCGCGGAAAAGAACGGGGATATGTGAAAAATCGTTCATTGTCAGATACCAAGTTCTTCAAACGCAGCAAGAAGATCGGAGCCGCTGGCTTCATCGTATGCATCCCACTTGGAAGCTTCCCACAATTCGATACGTGTCATCGCGCCGACGACAACGACATCTTTTTGAATGCCTGCGAATTGACGAAGACTTTGCGACACTACGATCCTACCCTGAGGATCGATCTCGGAACGGCACGCATTACCGAGAATGGCTCTCTGCGAGCTGCCGCCTTTACTGATTGTTTTGGATGCGATCTCTTTTGCGAAAGCGATCCATTTCTTTTCGGAAAAAACGAATATGCAATTGTCGGAACCTTTGGTCATGTAAACAACGCTTCCGACTGAGTCTCTGAATTTCGCGGGAATAAATACTCTGCCCTTGGTGTCCATCGTATGGCGATAGTTGCCGATAAGGTTCATAGCGTCGGCAAAACAATTGTCGTCCGATTCGGATTCCGCTACGACTTTAACATCTTCATTTTCCATAAATTATCACCGACGCTCCTTTCTTGTTTCTCAGGGAACCATGGACATCCGCCCCCAGAAAAACCGCAATTAGCCACTCATTCCCCACCTGATGATGATATTATACTACATACGAAGGCGATTTGTCAACACGTAAGCAAAAAAAAAGTTCGGCTTGACGTAAATATTTTATCACGCAAAAAAATGTTTTTCGTCATTTTGCACAAAAAACCTTGTCGATTGCAATTTACAGGCAAATCCGAGGACGTTCGTATTGATTTTTTTCGGCATATATGTTATACTATTATTATATTAATGTATAAGCTCAAACCCAAAAATTCGGAGGTCGGTCATGGCAGAAAGCGTATCAAAAGAGAGCGTAATGTTGTTTGACGGAAACAGCATTTTAAACAGGGCATTTTACGGAGTTCGTCCCCTATCCACATCTTCGGGAATACCCACAAATGCCGTTTACGGTTTTTTGAATATACTGTTCCGTCATATAAACGAAGACGAGCCGACGGCTGTCGGTATTGCGTTCGACCTTAAAGCAAAGACATTTCGCCACAAGCTTTACGACGGATACAAGGCAAACCGAAAAGGAATGCCGGACGAGCTTGCGGTTCAGCTGCCGCTTGTAAAAGAAGTACTTTCGGCCATGGGATTCAGCCTTTACGAACGCGAAGGCTTCGAAGCCGACGACATTATCGGGATAATCTCGAAAAAAGTGAGTGCAGACGGCAAAAAATGCATTATTATCACCGGTGACAGAGACGAACTTCAGCTTGTTGACGAAAACATCACGGTCAAGCTTGCAGTAACAAAAAGCGGAACGTCTTCCGACAATGTTTTTACACCGCAGCAGGTTTGCGAAAAATACGAATTGCCGCCCGAAAAGCTGATCGATCTCAAAGCGCTCGCGGGAGATACTTCGGACAACATACCCGGTGTTCCCGGTATCGGAGAAAAAACGGCGATACAGCTTTTGAAAGAATACGGCTCACTTGACGGGATCTACGAAAAAATCGACCAAATATCGAAAAAAGGGCTTCGAGAAAAGCTTATTTTCGGAAAAGACAGCGCCTATATGAGCAAAATACTGGGAACGATTACCACCTCACTTCCGGAAAACGAGATGTTCCCCACGCCGCACCGTCAAAAGCCCGATATTCCGAAGTTAAAAGAAATATTGACCCGTCTTGAGATGGTAAAGATGCTCGAAAAATTCGATTTAAACAAAGAAGTCGAAACGTTCTCGACAAGCACGGAAACGTTTGATTTGCAAAAGCATAAAAACGTACTGAAAAACGAACCGATCTATCTTATTCACACGCTTCCCGAAAAAAGCGTTTTTATAAAAGACGGCGACAAGGCGTTGCAAGCCGACTTAGACGATATACTCACGCTCATCGACGGCAAGCATATCGTAACTCACGACAGCAAGACCCTTCTGCGTTATGCGCTGCAAAGTAACGCGCGTCCGATAACGGATTTCGACACGATGCTTGCGGCGTATATTGTAAACCCCTCAAAAAGCGAATACAGATCCGAAACGCTGTGCCTTGAACTGACGGGGAAAGATCCGGCAGGCCCTGAGAATATAGCATACATTTTGCCCGAACTTGTTAAAACACTTACCGCAAAAATGCAGCAAGACGGCTCTATGCCTCTTTATCTGCAAATAGAGCTTCCTCTATCGACGGTCTTGGCGGAAATGGAATTTACGGGCGTACGTGTTGATTGCGATTTTCTCAAGGATTTCGGCAACAGGCTCGACGAAAAAATCTCGGAGCTGACCTCCGTTGTGTATATGTTGGCGGGAAAAGAATTTAATATCAATTCAACAAAGCAGCTCGGTGCAGTTCTTTTCGACGATCTTAATCTGCCGACGATGAAAAAGACAAAAACGGGATATTCGACGAATAACGAAGTTCTCGAGTCACTCATCAACACGCATCCGATCATCGAGCCGATCATTGCTTATCGCAAATTAACAAAACTCAAATCGACCTATGTGGACGGTTTGTTAAAAGCAGCTGGCGAAGACGGACGCATACACACGGTGTTCACACAAACAGTCACGCAAACGGGACGTATAAGCTCCGTTGAACCGAATCTGCAAAATATACCGGTCAGAACGCCGTTGGGGCGCGAACTGAGAAAAGCGTTTATAGCCGCAGACAATTGTTATCTTGCCGACGCTGACTACTCGCAAATAGAACTCAGGCTTATGGCGCACATTTCCGGTGACAAGGCATTGACGGATACGTTTTTGTCCGGAGAGGACATACACACAATGACAGCTTCCGAAGTCTTCTCCATACCCAAGAAAATGGTGACCGACGATATGCGGCGCAAAGCAAAAGCCGTAAATTTCGGGATATTGTACGGCATTGGCGATTACACACTGTCGCAAGACATCGGTGTATCTCGAAAGCAAGCCCATCAATACATCGAAAACTATCTTGCCGCATACCCGGATGTTAAAGAATATATAACAAAAACAATAGCTCAAGCAAAAGAAAGCGGCTATGTCACAACACTGTTCGGACGAAGAAGGTATGTTCCGGAGATCAATGCGTCAAACAAAATGACGGCAGCGTTCGGCGAAAGAGTTGCGATGAACACCCCTATTCAAGGCACGGCGGCAGATCTGATAAAGATTGCCATGATAAGAGTTTTCAACAGGTTAAAAGAATCGGGCATGAGCTCACGTCTTATCCTGCAAATTCACGATGAGCTGATCGTCGAAGCACCGGAAGACGAGATACAACAAGCCGCAAAAATATTAAAAGAAGAAATGGAAAACGCATATAAATTCAATGTTCCCGTAACGGCAGACGTCAACACGGGCAAAACTTGGTTTGATGCAAAAAAATAATAAAACGGAGGCTGTCTGAATGAAAAAAGTAGTTCTATTAAACGCGATATCGTGTACGGAAGAAGTAAAACAGCATATAAAAAAAGCGTTTCAAAACGAAGACTATGAACTGATCGAATCGCAATACGCAGGGCATTTAACACAAACCGCGCGTACTTATAACAACAGCGTACTTTTCTCCGTCGGCGGCGACGGCACACTGCTCGAAGTTATCAACGGCGCTGCCGAAACCGACAATTCCGTATTCGTCGTACCGGCAGGAAGCGGAAACGATTTTTGCAAAATGTTAACAAAAGAGAAAGACTACAAAAAAGTCCTCTCCGATATCAAATCGTATTCGATCAAACAACTCGACTGCGGCAAAGCCGACGATACATATTTCGCCAACATTGCGTCAGTCGGCTACGACGCCGAAATCGTCAAAAATGCGTCAAAATTTAAGAAGATACCGTTGTTGCGAAAAATAAGCTACATTATTTCGATCTTTTATACATTATTCACATACAAGCCCCTCAAACTGAAAATAACGATAGACGGGCAGGTGTTTGAACAGGAATTTCTGCTTGCGGCGTTCGCCAACGGACAATTTTACGGCGGAGGAGTTCACGTCGCGCCGACAGCGGAGACAGACGACGGTTATTTTGACGTATACCTTGCCGACGCAATGTCGAAAACACGTATAATCGCGATACTTCCAAAGCTTCTCAACGGCTCGCATATTCATCATAAAGCGGTAAAAGTCATCCGCGCAAAAGAAATAACGATCGAAAGCGATTCTCCGTTTCTGCTAAATCTTGACGGCGAGCTTTCGGAAACGACAAGTTCGCATATCAAAATCATCGAAAAAGGCGCTCGTTTTTTCTGTCAAACAACGTAATCATATATTTTTCGGTTTTACATTTTCATATCTACAAACTCTCGGCAATGCTCTCTCACGAAATCATTACCGAGAGTTTTATCTGAGAGATTTATCTGAAGTTTCAAGACGGCATCAAACGCCTTGAAACTTCTCTTTTTGTCTATTTTATTGTTAAAGATGTATTGTTGTTATCTGCATTCAAGATAAACTTACCGATACTCGCCTTCTCTTTTGCGGCGATACTTTTAATAGCGTTTGTCCTTTCGATCTTCTCCATTATCCGCTCATTCAACGGCTCGTCAAGAGATCTGAAACGGGAGTAAAAATTAAATATAATCGACGAAATTATATAAATATAATCGACGAAATTATAATCTGCCGCATTAAGGCAGGCTAAAAAGGCAAAAAGCGGTCTTTACCGAAAAGGTATTGAGCATCCGCTTGCTGGGTCTTGAGATCGTCATACACGGATATAGGTATAACGACTTGAAACTTTTTTTGTGAAATATGTACAAAAACACGGTCTTAAATGAACGAAAATTCTAAAGATTCTCGTCTGAAAATATCTTGACAATAAAAAATTTGTGTGATATAATACACACAGAAAGCCTTGCTTTGCAAGCCTTGACGGCTCCGCCGCCCGCGAATAACTTCGCGACTGTGCTATTGAAGGCTTCGCAAAAATGCCCTTGTTAACAAGCATTTTTGCTTCATGGTATAATGTAATCAGAAAATAAAAAAAGGAGGACCCGTTATGAAGAACTCAATAAAATCGGTTTCGGAAGATACAAAGATCGAGCGAATACATGGCGATCTTCTCCTTTCCGAAATGATAAAAATACGAGTACTTTTCACGGTACGAACTCAGGCAGTAATATGACTGCCGTAAGCGACTGTCTCTAAGATAAGGTCGTTTGCGGCGAATAAGCCCCGAACCGGTTATTCGAAACATGAAAAACCTATCATTCGGGTATGATGTTAGAACATGATCCGTTCTTGAGAAACGGAAAAACATAAAATACCGAAGAAAGGAGGATATATACAATGAAAAAAATTATCAACATTGCTTCTGTAGCATTGGCAATTACTATAATTGTGTCTGTTATTGCCGTCCCCGCAGTTGCTTCGTTAAATGCGTTGACGCATACGGCAGGCTATGAAATTTCAGAGAGACCCAAGTATTTTTATGCCTGGGCGACATTGACTTACAGCGGCGGTAACGGCAATAAAGTTCACGCTTTTGCCTATGCAACGACTAATTTAGGATATACATCTATTATAAATGATTACCCAACTGCTATTTCTGCAACATATAAAGGACCGGAAAAAGAATATAAATTAGAAATTCCTTTTATTGCTGAAGCTGATGGAGATGTATACTACTATACAGGTACCGATCATTAAATAAATGGAAAAAAACCGTAACGGGGTAAACCCCGTTACGGTTTTCTGCATATTTTTTAAATACATCAACAGGAGATGATAATTATGATTAAACTTTTCTTTTTAAATCTTTGGTCCAATATACGCCGCTCACCCCTTATTTCCTGTGTTATATTTATTCAGATTGTTATTACATCGTTTTTTCTTTTTTATGCGATACACACGAACACTGAACTTCAAATTAAAAACAGTTATGTCCAAAATGCTTACGGCACAAACAAGCTGTTCTACATGAATTTTGGACCTAACAAAACTGCAAGTGAAATGATAAGGAGTTTTGGCGATACTTTCATCTCCCTAGAAGAAACAGATTATTCGGATTACGAAATGTTTAAAAAACTGGTAGATGAATCGGAAATAATAAAATCAGCAATCCTTATCAGACCCTATCTTTATATCAACTACCCATTATCGGAGTGGGGAATCGATGACAGGAGCGAAGGGGAATATTCTTTTTTATATAATTCTTCCAGACCAAACGCATGGATGATAGATAAAAACTATTTGGATATATTCGGAATAAGAATCGACAGCGGATCGACCTTTACGGAAGAAGATTTTGAAAATTTTGATCCAAACAGAGTTCCCGTTCTTCTCGGTTACGATTACAAGCAATACTTTTCTATAGGCGACACGTTTAAAGCTTCTATGTTTTCTTTTCCGGACGACGAAACTGAATATGTAACATATGAAGTTATAGGATTCATAGAAGAAGATGACTTTGTATATCCCCCCACAGGAAGTTCTTCTCCCATACCTCTCGATACGTATATAGTTATTCCGTATTTTAGCAAAACATTGGAAGAATGGATGGAATTTAAAGAAGAAAACCCTCAATACAAAGGGTTTGTCGGATATTATATGTATGATATAGGTTTGGGACCATTCAACACAAAACACTATGTAACATCCCCGGAAAATGAAGCCGCTGCGTATAAAGAGATGGAAGAAATACTGCGTCAGTCCGGGCTTGAGGGCATTTATAAAATAACCAAAATAGTTGCCACCGAGCAAATGGCAGATCATTATGCGGAAGCAACAAATACGGAGCTTTACTTGATGATAATAATGCTCTGTCTTTCGCTTGCAAGCGTTATTTTCACGTCAATTA
>CAYUWC010000009.1:0-47487 GCA_964448355.1 uncultured Oscillospiraceae bacterium
GTCCGTAGTCGTGTTTTTCTTCGCCTTTGCCGTATGTCGGTACTACGATTTCGTCGGGAGTACCGTGAAATAATTTAAGTAGTGCCATTTTCATTTTTCTCCCAATCAAACATCTTCTCATGCATTCAGATAAGCATGGCTTGAATTGGTTTAAGGATCGACTTAAAACGTGCAGATAAGCTCAGATTACTCGAATATAGAAAGTTTCTGGTACTTAATCAATCCAAAGACTTCATTGTCGGGAACAAAAGAACATCGCGTATTGCCGCAGAGTCGGTAAGAAGCATACACATACGGTCTATTCCGTAGCCTATGCCGCCTGTGGGAGGCATACCGAGTTCGAGTGCGTTCATAAAATCCTCGTCTGTTCTGTTAGCTTCCTCATCGCCTTGAGACAAGAGCTCCTCCTGCGCTTTGAATCTTTCGCGTTGGTCGATCGGATCGTTGAGTTCGGAATAAGCGTTTGCCATTTCCCAACCGTTCATGAAAAATTCAAATCGTTCAACATAATCCGGATTGTCGGGTTTTTTCTTAGTGAGAGGTGATATTTCGACAGGATGATCCATAACAAACGTGGGTTGGATCAAATGTTCTTCAACGAATGCTTCAAAGAAGAGATTGAGAATATCGCCTTTTTTATGACGAGGCTCATACTCGATATGTTTTTCATCTGCGATCTTACGCGCGTCTTCAAGCGTTTTTATCTCGTTAAAATCAACACCCGAATATTTCTTTACAGCATCGACCATAGTAATTCTTTCAAACGGTTTACCGAGATCCATTTCAACACCGTTATAAACGATCTTTGTTGTGCCGAGAACCTCCTGTGATACGTAACGATACATATTTTCGGTCAGATCCATCATACCGTGATAATCGGTATAAGCCTGATAAAGCTCCATAAGCGTAAATTCGGGGTTATGACGAGTGTCGAGACCTTCGTTTCTGAATACTCTGCCTATCTCGTAAACACGTTCAAGACCGCCGACAATAAGTCTTTTAAGGTAAAGTTCAAGCGAGATCCTAAGCTTAAAGTCTTCGTCAAGAGCATTGAAATGCGTTTCAAACGGACGAGCTGCGGCACCTCCGGCATTCGCAACGAGCATAGGTGTTTCAACCTCGATAAAGCCCTGCGAATCAAGGAAGCGACGGATCGTGCTTATTATTCTCGAACGTTTAATGAAAGTATCTTTACTTTCGGCGTTTGTAATAAGGTCAACATAGCGTTGACGATAACGTTGATCGACGTTTGTAAGCCCGTGGAATTTTTCGGGAAGCGGTTTAAGGCTCTTGGAGAGGAGAATGACTTCCGTTGCGTGGACGGAAACTTCGCCTGTTTTTGTTTTGAACACGGTACCTTTAATGCCGACAATATCGCCGATATCCATTTTTTTGAAATCGGCATACGGCATATCCCCTATTGCGTCACGTGCAACATAAGCCTGTATAGAGCCTTCAAGGTCCTGTATATGACAGAAAGAAGCTTTGCCCATTATTCTTTTGAACATCATTCTGCCTGCGACGGAAACTTCTTTGCCTTCGAGGTCGTCGTAATTATTTTTAATATCCGTGCTGTGGTGTGTTTGATCGTATTTTGTTATCTTAAAAGGATCCTGTCCCGCATCCTGCAAAGCCTTAAGTTTTTCGCGACGGATAAGATCCTGTTCGCTGAGGGACAGACCGTTTTCGGACGAAGAAACGTTTAAGCTATCGTTTTGTTCAGACATTTTACACTTCTCCAAACTCTATGTTGAGTATTTCATATTCAAATTCGCCGCCGGGAGCTTCGACAAGAACGGTTTCGCCTTTTTTTCTGCCGAGAAGAGCTTTTCCTACGGGGCTTTGATCGGAAATTTTATTTTCCGACGGATTGGACTCGGTCATACCCACGATAATAAAGCTTTCCGGTTCATCATCGGGAAAATCTTTATCGCGAACGGTAACTTTGGAACCGACCGAAACTATATCTGTTGAAAGCTGCGATTGATCGAGGATAACGACATTTTTCAATGTTTCTTCGATATCCTTTATTCTTGCTTCCATGATCGCAAGCTCGTTTTGCGCAGCATCATATTCGCTGTTTTCCGAAAGGTCGCCGAAATCACGAGCGACTTTGATCTTTTCTGCGATTTCGGGTCTTTTTGTTGTTTTGAGATAACGAAGTTCTTCTTCGAGTTTGAGAACGCCGTCTTCTGTTAAAATAATATCTGCCATTAATGTACTCCTATATTAAAAGATTGATTTTATTGTTGTTCGATTTGTTCGCCGATGACCTGAACGGCTTTGGCAAGCTGAGTGTCGTCTTCCCTTGACATACAGTAATAATAGATCGTGTCTTCAAGAGGTAATTCGACGACATAATCGGGCTCGAGACCTATTCCGTCATAATTGTAACGACTTTTTGTTACATAACGGAACGTTGTAAACTTAAGCGCGGAGCCGTCACTCAAAGAAAACGTTGTTTGACCGACGCCTTTACCGTACGACTGAGTGCCGACAATTTTGGAACCGAGAATATCGCGCAAAGCCGATGAAAATAATTCGGAAGCGGAAGCCGATTCTCCGTTAACAATAACGACGCAGGGTTTATCCACGATCCTGTTGCCGGAGGAATAGAGAGACGATTCGTATTCTTTGTATTGCAAAACAACGATCTCGTCCTTAGGAACGAGCATATCTACCATGTTTTTAACGGTATTCAGTTCGCCGCCGGGATTATTTCGAAGATCGAATATATAGCCTTTAACGCCGGATTCTTCAAGATCGAGCAGAGCAGCTTTAAACTGATCCAATGCAGCGGATTCGAACTGATAGATTATAACATATCCTACGTCACCTATCACCTCATAATCGACAAGACGTTTGGTGAAATTTTGACGAACGATGTTAAACTCAAGCTTTTCGCCGTTTCTGTCGACAACAAGGTTAAGCGTTGTGCCGGGTTCGTCCAACATAAGATTTACGGCGTCCTGATAAGGGTAATCAATAAGCGAAATGCCGTCGACCTCGACTATCATATCGCCGTTTTGAAGGCCCGCAAGCTCTGCCGGAGAATTACCGATAACACGATAGACGAGAAGACCGTCCTGCAATGTTTGAGTTTTTGTTATAACATTGACGCCTATGCCCGTAAACGAGCCTGAGAGTTCTTCGATATATTCATCATACTCCTCCGCATCCATATACGAACAATACGGATCTTCCATGCTTGCAACGTAAAAGAAAAGAGCGTTTGAAAGCGCCGTGTCTTCATCGAACGGCATGATCGCATATTTATCGATATAGCCGGTGATCTCGGCAAATTTATCTCCGATCTGCTCCGAAGTTTCCTTATCTATGGACAGCTTCAAAAAGCCGCATGATACAAAAGAAAACAGGGATACGGTTATAACAAAAGTGAGGATAACCGCAACAAGGATATTACGTTTGTTTTTGTTCATTTAATTGCCTTCGTTCTAAAAAAATTACTGCATACCCATAAGCTCTTTCAGCTTTGTGAGAGCCATTTGGAGTTGGTCGTCTTCCTCGACGGAAAGATCCTCAAAACGTTCCATTTTTGAACTGTCGAGCGTTATAACATAGTTTGGAGCGATCCCAACGCCGTTAAAACGTTCTCCGCCGGGAGTTACATATTCGTAAGTAGACAAATGGACTGCCGTTCCGTCCGAAAGAGGGATATCTCTCTGACCGACGCCGATGCCCTTGGTTGTTGTACCGACGACGACAGCCTGTTCCGTATCTCGGAGTGCCGCAGAAAACACTTCGGCGACATCGGATGTTTCCTCGTTTTGAATAACGACAATAGGATACGAAACGCTTTTATCATCGGAAAAGTACGGTGTAAGGCTATCTGAAGATTTTTCTCTTATCGAGACAATGATACCTGACGGCATAATTCTGTCAAGGACATCTATAGTCGCATCGAAATCACCGCAAGCATTAAATCTTACGTCGATAATAAGACCTTTAGAACCTTTGTTTGTCAGGTCTTCGAGTGCGACATTAAAGCTTGTTAAAGTGGTCCTGTCGAACTCGTTGATATAAATATAGCCGATATTGTTTTCGATCATGCGGTATTGCACCGTTTCCGGAACAAAAGATGTTCTTTTGATCTCAAACGAAAGAAGATCGCTTTCGCCGGCACGAATAACCGTTAAAACAACAGTGGAGCCTTCATCGCCGGATAATTTGGCGACAGCTTTTTTGTATCCGTATTCGGTAACGTTGACACCGTCAATCTCAATGATGATATCGCCCTTTTCTATACCGGCGAGACGTGCGGGAGAGCCGTATTTTGCAAAATCGACGGCAATACAGCCTGTTCCCGTATCGTAAGAATAAACAATACCGATACCGATATGGTTGGAATCCTGCGTTATCGATGATGTTTTGTAGTTTTTCTCGTTAAGATAATAAGAAGACGAATCACCCAAACCTTCGACATAGCCTGCTGCGATGCCGTCGATTATGTTATCGTAACCGTTAACAGCGTCGATAGAAAGGATATAGTTTCTTGAAATGACCTGATTGATTATATCAAGCTTTTGATACATCGTTTGGTTTCTGCCAAGATCGTTTACCAACGAACTGACATAATAATATGTTGCGACCGCCGAAACGAAAGCCGTAGCCACGATCAGAAAAAAAACCGTGCCGAGACGTATACCTTTTTTGGGTTTCATTCAAAGCCTCCTTTTATTTTATAAGATCCATGATATCTTTTTCGGGAGTTGTTCCGTCAGGAGTGACATACAAAGCCGGATTTACAGCCGTGCCGTCGTAAAGTATCTTAAAGTCGAGATGATTGCCGGTCGAGTTGCCCGTTGTGCCGACATATCCGATGATATCGCCCTTTTTCACTTCGACAGAACCGTTCTCTTTAAATTCTTTTTGAAGTTCCGGGACATAAGCCGACATATGGTTATAATGAGTAACGAGCTTGGAACCGTGGTCGATAACGCATTTGTTTCCGCCGCCGGTATTTGTCCAACCGTAATAAATGATCGTACCGTCCGCAGCGGCATAGATCGGGCTGCCTTTGTCTGCGGGAATATCAATGGCATAGTGAAATTCTTTTTTGCCATTATATGTTCTCTCACCGAAAGGAGATGAGATCCTGCTCCATTTGGAATCGAGCGGCCACATAAACGCTCCGCCGGCATATTTTTTCTTTTTGTCGAGAAGTTTGTTTATTTCTTCTTCAAATTCGGCTTCAAGTTTTGCAAACTCGTCTTGTTCGTCCTGAAGAGCGTCGATATTTTGACTGATATACGAGATACGTTCGCTCAAATCGCTTACCTGAGATGAAAGGCTTTGACGCTCCGTTACGAGCAAGGTAAGCATTTCCTGTTGTTCTTGTTGATCCGAAATGATCTCGGCACGAAGAGACTCTATAAACTCAATATTTTCTTTCATCGACTCAAGAAGCTCTTTATCGTAATCCATCATATCACGAATATAGTCATAACGTGTTAACATATCGGAAAAATTTTCGGACATCAAAAGGACTTCAAGATAAGAAGTTGTGCCCATTTCATAGTTTTCGCGGATACGAGCGACGTATTTTTCGTAATACTCGGAATATTCGAGCTGTGCATACTCAAGCTCGGCATTTTTTTCTTCGAGACGGCTACTGAGATTTTCAATGACCCATTCAATGGTACTGATCTTATTTTCGGTCTCTGTGATTTGCTGTTCGAGTGTTTGTTTTGCTTTTACTTCGGAATTTTTCTGCGACGAATATTTTTTAATATCCGAAGCAAGCTCCGCCTGAAGCTTATTTATCCTTTCAAGCTCTTTCTGCGCCGATTCCAGGGAATCCGCGTCTTCTTGCGTGAACTCTTCGCTATCGGCAAGCGAGGGCGCAACAAACGGAATAAATGCGAGGATAAAAAGAACGACAAATGTAAGTGATAATATTTTCTTTATTTTATTTAACATACGACTGCCTTTCATACATTCAAATATTTTTTCACGGGGTAAACGGAGCCTATCATTCCGATAAGGCCTCCCGCGATTATAAAGAACAAACCGAACGGAACAATCCTGCTTTGCAGAGAGATCGGCGTGAAAAGTCCGAAATCATAAATGATCGGGGAAAGGATATTCGTATACGTAAAACAAGTTAAAACAAGAGTTAATATGCCTGACATTATGCCGATAATTATACCCTCGATAAAATACGGCAATTGAATAAAAGCGTCCGTAGCACCGACATACTTCATAATGTTCAATTCAATTCTTCTTGAATATACCGACATTTTAACGGTATTTGTAATAACAAGTACGGAGACAACGACAAAAATAGCGATTATCCAAAAAACAAGCATCATAACGACTTGACTGATATCATTTATTCTCGCGACGACCTCACGACGTTCCCTGATACGGGCGATGCCCTCTATTTTTTGGACTTCAAACATTGTTTGGTCGAATTTGGTAAGATCCTTTATGTTGAAAATAAAGGAATTTCTCAAAACATCGGAAGAAATATCCGAAAACAAAGAGGCATTTTCGCCCATTGATTCAAGGTAATTTTGAAGAGCGATCTCTTTGGATTCGTAATTTACATTTTTGATATTTTGAATTTGCAAAAGCTGTTGATGGATCTGATTGATCTCGGTTGATGTGAGATCCTCGTCAAGGAAAAGAACGACTTGGCTTTCGTCGCCCACATCGTCGATAAAAAGATTTACGTTTTCAAAAAGAAGTATGGACGAGCCGAGGATCAAAAGACAGATCGTAAGCACGGTCACGGACGCCAATGTTAAAAGCCAATTTTTAAAAATGCTTTTAAAAGCGCACTTTACAAGAAAAATGAAGCTATCAAACATTTACGGATACCTCCTTTTCTTTTATGACGGGAGTTTCGACTGTTTGCTCGGAAAGGTCAGACGACGTGGCATTGGGATCATTTGCCGTGTCAAACTCGATACGGCCGTGATTTAAACGGATCTCCCTCTTTTTCAAAGCACGGACAAGACGCTGTTCGTGTGTTACAACAACGACCGTTATGCCGCTTTTGTTTATAGAGCTGAGAAGCTGCATGATCTGAATCGACATTTTGGGGTCAACATTGCCGGTAGGCTCGTCCGCGATTATCAAAGACGGACCGTTAACGATCGCACGTGCAAGAGCGACACGCTGCTGCTCGCCGCCTGAGAGCTGTTCGGGGAAGAAAGAAACTCTGTCTTCGAGACCGACGATGCCCAGAACGGTCATCACCCTGTCTTTTATTTCCCTGCCTCCCCTGCCGACGACTCGCATTGCAAATGCGACATTGTCGAATACGTTTAAAGTCGGTATAAGGCGGAAATCTTGAAATACGACGCCTATTTTACGTCTGTATTTCGGTATTTGACGGCGGGAGAGACGTTTGAGATTTGTTCCGTCAACGGTAAGCTTACCCTCGGAAACGACGTCTTCGCTTGTAAGCAAATGCATCATTGTGCTTTTACCCGCGCCGGACGGTCCTGTTATAAAAACAAATTCGCCGTCATCTATTTTTAGGTTTACCCCATCGAGAGCAGTTGTTCCGTTGGGATAAGTTTTTTTAACATTTTTTAATACTATCAAAACTTTTACTCGCTTTCAATGAATAATAATATCCGACTGAAAATATGTCCGAGTATTTTCTCGTTTCCCTGTTGTTTCTGTGTTTGTGAATGTGTGTGGTTATATTTAGAATTTCAGTCAAATTCTTCGATTTAAAATAAATTTTATGTTTACAGACAAATTTCGGAATCTCGGTGTTACATTAAAATTCCGAGAAATTCGTCAGGCTTTGGTACAATTCGTCCGAACATCAAGAGATTCGTCGGGACTTCAAGACATTCGTCGGAATATCGAGAGTTGGTTAGAATTTCAAGGCATACGTCGGAATGCCAAGATATTGCCAAAATCAAGTAAGCCGTCAGAATATCAGGAAATTGGCAAAATTTCAAGAAACTCGTCAGAATTTCAGGAAATTCGTCAGAACTACAGGAAACTCGTCAGAATTTCAAGAAATACGTTAGAATTTCATAGGGTCCGACGCAAGATACTTACGTACCATAAGAGCGACCTTGAACACGATTGCATGGTCAAATTCTTTCAGGTCAAGCCCGGTAAGGCGTCTGATCTTTTCGAGACGATAAACAAGGGTATTTCTGTGTACGAACAATTTTCTGGACGTTTCGGACACATTCAGATTGTTTTCAAAGAACTTCTGAATAGTAAAGAGTGTTTCATGATCAAGAGAATCGATCGAGCCTTTTTTGAAGATCTCATCGAGGAAAGTTTTGCAGAGAGTTGTCGGTAAATAATAAATAAGGCGACCGATACCGAGATTGTTATAACTCATGATAACGCGCTCGACATCGAATACTTTTCCGACCTCGATAGCTATCTGAGCTTCTTTATACGATCTTGACAAGTCTCTTATCGAGCTTACGACGGAACCGATACCGACGACGGCTCTCGTGTAAAATTCGCTGTTGAGAGTGTCGACTATGGAATGCGCAAGCTTTTCGAGATCTCGGCCTTCCGTCGAATGTTTTACCTCTTTTACGAGTGCGATATCGTTTTCTCCGATATTGATTATAAAATCTTTTGATTTTTCGGGGAACAGGCTTTGGATTATATCATACGCAAAGATCTCTGTTCTGTCAATAAGACGGATAAGTATAACAACGCGGGGGATATCGTCGGTAAAGCGAACTTCCCTGCTTTTTGCGTAGATATCGCTCTGTAAAATATTTTCAAGCATTACGTTTTTTACAAAGTTGATCTTGTCGTATTTTTCATCGTTATAATCTTTAAGTGCGCTCAAAGAAACCGCAAGCACACCGGATACGGCTTCGGCTATTTGGTCCGTACCTTTAACAAAACAAATGTGCTCCATTTTAATAAGAGAGCCTACAACGCGGTATGTATATCCGTTTATAATGTTCATATCGGACATCGACATGATATCGTTGAGATTGCTGCCTATAGACTGACCTATGAGGCTCAGATCCGTACAGGCTATGATATTTGCCTGTTCGTCAACAACACCTATCGTTCTGTCCGTACATTCTTTCATCTGCAGAACTACATTTTGAAATAATCTGCTTGACATAATTACACCTATCCCTTTAAATTTCTGGCCCGATCGTTAATCAAGATACTTTACACGGTCATCGCAATAAAACAACTCCCGTTTTAAAGATAAACGGGATAATTTCGCTTTCGGAACGCGCTCAGATCCGAGTTAAAGCCGTACGTCTTTATTATACAGCCTTTTTGTGCAAATTGCAATAGGGAGCCCCCTGTTTGTAACAATTTTTTCGGAATTTATTGTTGATTTTGCATATATTCTCAGTTAAAAAGATCGTTTTCACGTACAAAACGACAATCGCTTTTTATCTGCCGGCTCAATTCGTACGGCGTATCGAATTTTCTTTCTTCGCGTATATAGTCTGTAAGAAAGACACGGATGACCTTACCGTAAAGATTGCCGGAAAAATCGAATATATACGTTTCGACGTCTATATCCTCGGCATTATCGTTAACGGTCGGACGATAACCGATATTGACGATACAGCGATATCTTTTGTTTTCAAGGTCGACAAACCCTGCATATACTCCCAGTTTTGGGACGACGGAATCACGCCGCAATTTTTGGTTAACGGTCGGGAATCCGATTTGAGAACCGAGCTGTTTGCCGGGAAATACCGGTGCGGAAACGGAGAACGGTCTGCCGAGAAATTTTGCTGCCTTAGCCGGATCTCCGTTTTCGAGAAAAGACCTGATCAAAGAAGAGCTTACCGTTAGATCGCCCTGAAGATCGTTCATGCCGACAACATAAAGGTGTATACCGTTTTTTTGACATTCTATACACAGATCGTTCGTGTCGAAAGCGGCGCCTTTGCCGAATCTGAAATTCGTACCGCAAACAATGGCGGCGCAAGAAAATTTTGTTATAAGGTATTTTACGAACTCCGTAGCGTTCAACGCAGCGAAATCGGAATCGAACTTTTGGAAATAAACATTTTCGATACCGAGAGCAAGAATCAGATCACGCTTATAATCATCGTCGGTTATTATTTTAACGGGATTATTCGAAGAAAAAAAATTCCTCGGATGCGGAGTAAACGTCAAGGCAACGGAAGAGAGATTTTCCGTTGCCGCTATTTCGAGAGTTTTTGAGAATACGACCCGATGTCCGAGATGAACACCGTCAAAATTTCCGACGGCAATCACAGTTCGTTTCGGTTCGAGTTTTTTTGTTTTTTGTTCCATAAAGATTTTACAGAAAGTCCTTTGTCCGTATGAGCAATGCCGAGTACTGTGCCGTCTTCGGACAATGCAATATAATCGGTATCGGGTGCAAGCTTCGCACCGACGATGCGCTGTGCAGATATTATACCGCCGTTCAGGTAATACACGCGACCCGTTTCGGGGATCGTTATTTTTTCGAGATGAGAAAATGCGGTTTCAAACGGGATTGAAACTTTTTCGAGTTTGCCGTTTTCGGCAAGAATGAGAAGTTCTGAATAGTCGTAGCACGAATCGATGTTTATACCGTTTGAATTTATTCTTTTCAACGCACCCATACAGGCTCCGCAGCCGAGTGCCTTGCCTATATCCGAACACAGTGTTCTGATATATGTACCGGAAGAACAATATACCGTAAAGGAATATGTATCGGCTTCGTCGAGGGGTCCGTTGTAAACGATATCGTATATTGTTATTTTTCTCGGTTCGCGTTCGACACTGACTCCCTGTCGTGCGAGCTTATAAAGCGGAACCCCGTTCTTTTTAACGGAAGAGTACATGGGCGGTATTTGTTCTATCTCGCCTATAAAGCTTTTGAGCACTGCGACAAATTCCTCTTCGGAAACATCGACATCGCACGTGTTTAAAACCTCGCCCGTAATATCCTCGGTATCTGTTTCCTTACCCAGACAGATCTTACATACATAAGCTTTGTCCGAAGGAAAGATATCGGAAAGTTTTGTGTAATTTTCGGTAAGCACGGGAAGAACGCCGGTACACATCGGGTCAAGAGTTCCCGTATGACCGATTTTTATTTTTTTTCCGCATGCCCGTCTCAGGCCCGCAACTATGTCGTGAGACGTATAGCCTGCCGGTTTATTCACGGGGATTATCATATAACCTGTCCCACTCCTTTGTTACTGCATTGAGAATTTTCCGTTCCGCGTCTTCGACAGAGCATTTAACGGTCAACGCCGCTGCGCGGATATGTCCGCCGCCGCCAAATTCGGATGCGACCTTTGACACATCGAACTCCGGAAGCGGAGCCTCCTGTTGCGAACGCAGCGATATTCGAACTTCGCCGTTGCTTTGTTCGCGAACCGTTATACCGACAACGGTGCCTGCGATGCGACGTGTTATACCCGAAAGACCGTCAAGCTCGTTTTCTTTAACACCGTATTTTTCCATTTGCGAAAGTCGAACCGTTGCGAGCGTTATTTTGCCGTTTTTGAAGCGTTTAACGGTGCTGAGAACTTCGCTTTCTATTTGGATCTGAGCCAAGGGAATGCTGTCGAAAAGTTTAACGTTTATCGACGCCGCGTCAAAATTATATTTCATCAACTCGGCAGCCGCAAGATGAGTTTCGGAAGATGTGTTGTAAAAACGAAAACAACCCGAATCAAAAGATATTGCCGTATATAATTTTTCCGCAATATAATCATCCAGCGGTATATCGGCGTTTTTGAACAAATGAAAAACGACTTCGCCCGCAGAAGACATTTTATCGCATAGGATCGTGTTTTTCGCATAATGGGTATTGGAAAAATGATGATCGATCGCCAAATCCACCTTTTTTGACAGATATCCGTATTTTTCGCCGAAAAGCGTTTCGGACGCAACATCTACGGAGACGACCGTTTCGGGTTCAAACAAAAGGTCCATCTCGACAGCTCCGTCGCTTATAAATCGCATTTGCGGAGGTATCGGATCGCTGCATACGATCTGCGAATTTTTGCCCAGTTTTTTCAAAGCACACAAAAGTGCGAACGAAGACCCAATAGTGTCTCCGTCCGGCGATTTGTGCATAACAATACAAAAATTATCCTTTTTAAGAAGTTCGAAAAAAACTGATATTTGATCGTCAGTCAGCATCTTTTTCACTGTTCAAACCTCTTAATATGTTATTTATCCTCGAACCTGTTTCAATTGAATGATCAAGAATAAATATTACCTTGGGAACGGCACGGAGTTTAAGCCTTTCTCCGAGTTTTTTACGAACGAATCCCGACGCTGCCTTAAGCCCTTGTTTTACCTCTTTTTCATCGTATTCTCCGAAAAAGCTGACATAAATACGGGCTTCTTCAAGGTCGCCCGTAACATCTGCGGCAACAACGGAAGGCATGGGCGGTATGCGAGGATCTTTGACGGTAGAAAGTATCTGCGATACTTCTCGTCTGACCTCCTCGTTTATTCTGTCTCTTTTAAAATTTGCCATAATGTCCCCTACTGTTTTATTTCCTCGTTAACAAATGCTTCTATGATGTCGCCTTCTTTGACGTCATTATATTTTTCGATACCGATTCCGCATTCATAACCTTGTTTAACTTCGGACGCATCGTCTTTAAAACGCTTAAGAGAATCTATCTTACCCTCGTGTACAACGATTCCGTCACGTATCAGGCGAATTTCCGCAGAACGTGCGATCTTGCCTTCTTTAACGTAACATCCGGCGATCGTTCCGACACCGGAAACACGGAATGTTTGACGTACTTCCGCCATACCGAGAGAAACTTCGCGGAATTTGGGTGCCAACATACCTTTCATGGCGTCTTCGACTTCGTTGATGCAGTCATATATAATTCTGTGTAAACGTATATCCACGCCGCCCTTTTCTGCGCTCTGTTTTGCGCCGGGGTCGGGACGGACGTTAAAACCGATAATTATCGCGTTGGACGCTGAAGCGAGCATAACATCGCTTTCGGTAATGCCGCCGACTGCGCTATGGATAACTTTAACTCGAACTTCCTCGTTGGAGATTTTTTCCAAAGAAGCTTTTACGGCTTCCGCAGAGCCTTGAACATCGGCTTTAACTATGATATTGAGATCTTTGACATTGCCTTCTTTGATCTGAGAGAACAAGTCGTCGAGCGTGACCGCGGTGTTAACTTTTGCGGATTCTTCTTTTTGCTCGTGCTTTCTTTGTTCGACAAGTTCGCGAGCCATACGCTCGTCGTCAACGACATAGAACGGGTCACCGGCTGCGGGAACATCCGAAAATCCCGTAACTTCAACGGGAGTGGACGGACCTGCTTCGGTAATGCGTCTGCCTTTATCGTCTATCATATTACGGATACGACCGACAGATGTGCCTGCGACAAGAACATCGCTCGTGTGCAGCGTACCGTTTTGAACAAGTACGGTCGCAACGGGGCCGCGGCCTTTGTCGAGTTTTGCTTCGATAACGGTGCCTTTTGCTTTACGATTGGGATTTGCTTTAAGCTCTTTGACTTCGGCAACGAGCTGAACCATTTCGAGAAGTTCGTCGATACCTGTTCCCGCTGTTGCGGAAACGGGGACACAAACCGTATCGCCGCCCCATTTTTCGGCGACAAGACCGTATTCGGTAAGAGACTGGAGAACTTTATCGAAATTCGATTCGGGTTTATCCATTTTGTTAACGGCAACTATAATAGGCACGCCCGCAGCCTTTGAGTGGTTTATAGCTTCGACGGTCTGAGGCATTATGCCGTCATCACCGGCAACGACAAGTATAACTATATCCGTTACCTGAGCACCGCGCGCACGCATGGATGTGAAAGCTGCGTGACCGGGAGTGTCGAGGAAAGTGATGCTACTGCCGTTTATCATAACGGTGTACGCACCGATATGCTGCGTTATACCGCCGGCTTCGCCTTTTGTGACGTTCGTATGACGGATAGCGTCAAGAAGAGATGTTTTACCGTGGTCAACGTGACCCATTACCACAACAACGGGGCTTCTCGGTTCGAGATCGGCCTCGGCGTCTTCCGTATCGTCGATAAGTTTGTCTTCGATGGTAACAACTACTTGTTTTGAAACCTTTGCACCGAACTCCTCGGCTACGAGAGCCGCGGTATCATAATCGATTATCTGTGCAGCGGACGCCATAATACCGAGCATCATAAGTTTTTTTACGACTTCGGCGTTTGTCATACGGAGAGCTGCCGCAAGTTCGGAAACAGACAACTGTTCGGGCAGTACGACATTGGAAAGATGCTTCTTTCTGTCTTTTTCATACTGTTCGATACGTTTGAGTTTTGCAAGCTCGTCTTCGCGTTTAGTATCGTACTGAGATTTGGATTTATTCTTGCTTTTGATTTTTTGTTTACTTTTACCGTAATCTCTGTTTGCTCTGTCGCCTACGATATCGTTTAAACGTTCATCGTACTTCGACAGGTTAACGTTGATCGCCGTACGAGTGTCGACGACTTTGACGTTCTCGTTAATTACATCTTTATCGATAACGGTTATTTTTTCGTCATTATCGTTTTCTATACGACGGGGAACAATATTTTTCTGTTTATCGAAACGTTCTTTTTCTTTCTTCTCTTTATTGTCTTTGTTCTTCTGCTGGTTTTTAACGTTTTCGACGGAGAAGCGCTCGAACCTTGCGTTTTTGTCTTTGTTTCTGTCGTTTTGAGTGACGTTGGTCTTATTAGCGTTTTTATTCTGCTCGTGTTCTTTTACGGGCTTTGAAACAACAGGCTTTGTTTCGGAATTTTTGACCTTTTTGTCGTCGGAAGATTTTACATCGGAAACAGGAGCTTTTGCCTTCGGTACGGACGACTTTGTTTCCAATACCGAAGTTCGAACAGGCTTTGTCTCCGTGCTCTTACGAGGTTTTTCGGAGCCTGTATTTTTACTTGCCGCAGCGGCTTTTTTGACGACCTTTTCGCCCGATTTCGTTTTAACTTCGGCAGCGGGTTTTACGCCTGCTTTACGTTCGGCTGAAAGTCTGTCCATCTCGGAAAAATACAGTGCAAAGTCTTTGATCTTATCATTTTGAGTGAAATAGTCAAAAAGATAGTCTATCTCTTTGTCGGTAAGAGCGGTCATATGAGTATTTGCGCTTTCCCCGAATTTTTCCGTAAGAAGAGCAAGAATATCATTGTTTTTAAGTTTAAAATCCTTGCTTATTTCGTGTACTCTGTACTTATTGTTGTGTAAGCCCATCAAATTACTCCCCGTATGTTGTTATTAACGTTAACGATAAAATAGATTCTTTATTGCCAAGATTTACTGTTTTGATTTATTGCGTAAAAGTTCCGCAAATCCCGGATCGACAACGGCTATTACGGCAGCTCTCTTTATGCCGAGAGCTTCGCCAATTGTTTGCATAGAATAATCGACCGGAAATATTTCCGCTTTTTTTCCTGCGTTCAAACGAGTGCGTTCGGACGCGTCGCCGGAAACGATATTGTATATTATTTTGCCCGAATAATCGGAGATCCTGTCCCAACCGACGACGAGCTTGCCTGCTTTTTTCGCAAGACCGAGCGTCGTCAGGAACGGATCGTTTTTTTGAAAGTTATCATTTATAAACATTTGTATCTGCCAAAAGTTTTAAGTTTTCGTATATATAGTCGGGCACGGTTTGCCGAAGCGTTTTGTTTAAACGACCGTTTTTGGCGGCTTTTTTTATACAATCTTCGTTTTTACAAACATAAGCCCCTCTCCCGTCCGAAGACGAGTCGAAATCAATCGAGACGATGCCCTGAGGGCTTTTTGCAATGCGTATAAGCTCGTTTTTGTTTGTTCTTTTTCCGCAACCGACGCATTGACGAAGAAATGCGCCTTTTTCCTTGTTTTTTTTCACGGTCATTCGGCTATGATATCGATTTTAAAGCCTGTAAGACGAGCTGCCAAACGAACGTTTTGACCTGTCTTACCGATAGCGAGAGAAAGCTGATCCGCAGGTACCGAAACTCTGCAGGTTTTTGTTTCGACATCGATTTCGTGGATATGAACGTTTGCAGGAGAAAGCGATGCGATAATATATTCCTCGGGTTTGTCGCTGTATCGAATAAGGTCGATGCGTTCGCCGCGAATATTGCTTACTACGGCATTTATTCTTGCCTGTTTGGGGCCTATGCAAGCACCCAAGGCATCGACGTTTTCGTCATGAGACAAAACTGCGACTTTGGAGCGTGAACCGGCTTCGCGCGCAATACCTTTTATTTCGATCGTACCGTCCGCTATTTCGGGAACTTCTATCTGGAACAGGCAGCGCAAAAATTCCGCATTGGATCTTGAAAGAAGGATCTCCTGACTTTTTGATCCGCGTCTGACATCGGCAATACAGACCTTAAGGCGATCACCGTCTTTGGGTTTTTCTCCGGGTACGAGATCTTTTTCAAACATCTGCATCTCGTAATCTTTGATCATGACATAAATACATTTGCCGCGTTCGTCAACACGGGAAACGACGCCTGTAACGACAGTGCCTTTCATTTCTTCGAATTCCTGGATCAGCGAACCGTTTACGGCTTCGTTTATAGCCTGAATAATTACGTTCTTTCCGACTTTTGCGGCAATACGGCCGACAGATGACGGATCGCAGTCAAACTCGACAACGTCGCCTATTTGGTATTTGGGGTCGAGCTGCTGTGCCTGTTCGAGAGAAATTTCGATCGAGGGAAAAGATACTTGCTCAACAACGTTCTTCTTTATAAAGACACGCATTGTTTTGGCCTCTTCGTTAAATGTAACGTCAACGTTGTCGGCGGGAACTTGTTTATCTCTGCGAACAGAAGAAACGATACCCGCTTTGATCTTTTCAAGCATATAAGACTTGGACACGCCTTTTTCTTTCTGTATCAGGTCCAAAGCGTCGTAAAATTCAGATTTCATTTTATCCTCCGTGTTTTTAATTATGGATCGAGTTAATTTTTATTTTAAGTCGGTGCAAGGAGCAGTGCCTGCAAGCGATTGCGACCTACGCAGAGCGTTATGCTCCCCAAAGAAGACCTCGCAGAATAAGAGGCTATGGATATCTGCGTTAGATCATACAAGATCAATCGTTATTTTTGCAATGGTCTTTCTGTCTGCGTTTTTCTGTTCGCCGTTGATATCGAAAGTGACGAAGTCCTCATTCGCGCCGACGATCGTCGCATCGAACTTTTTACTGTGAGGAACGATATTTTCGTTCACCTTATAAAGACTTACGGAAACCGGTTTTCCGATATAACGGTTGATATGATCGACGGTTTTAAGCTCGCGTACAAGCCCTGCGGAAAGGACCTCAAAATCGTATGAACGCTCGATAAGGTCGAGTTCGTCCAAGATCGGGTCGAGCTTTCTCGAAACGGCTTCGCAATCGCTTACCCAAACACCTTCGGGGCGATCGACATAAACGCGAAGAAAATATTCGGAGCCTTCTTTTTTAAATTCGACATCCCAAAGTTCAAGACCGCATTCTTTTACTATCGGTTCCGCTATTTTTTTTACCGTATCAACAACAGACATCAGACAAAATCCTCTATATAAACTATTAAGAGCGGTTCTGCACCGCTCTTAATTAAGATTATATCACATCTTTCATGAAAATGCAATAGGTAAAAAGAAATTTTTTATGACAAAAACGGCAAAAACGAGCCTTATTTTCAAAACCGAGCCGTTTTTGAGAGGTTGTTATTGACACGGGTCTGTTTTTATGATATATTTTAATCAGGATCCGAATAAAGGAGTTTTCGCAATGCAAAAAATAACGTTCAATGACAGAAAAGTCCGTCTGTTTATGGAAAATTTCTATAAAGCGTCGGCAATACATATCGGGGCGCACAATATAGAAAAGAACGTATATATCGAGGGAACATGGCAGCGCAGCGGTTTTTGCCACACTTGCAGAAAGATAAGCGGAGAAGTGAGGAAATGTCTGTGCGACAAAGCGGATAAGGAATATCTCAAAAAAACGGAATTGACGCTTGAACGTCAAATTTACGAATGTCCGCTCGGCTTTGCGGAAGCTATACTTCCCGTTATCGAAGATGAAACGATCATATATTGTTTTTTTATCGGCAGAGTGCTTATAAAAGAAAAGAGCGACGAGGATTTTCGCAACAAATTAAATATTCTCGCAAGCCTTGACGATAAATTTAAAGATCTCGCAAATATCGGGAGATTAAAAGAAGAATACGATAAAATAACACGATACACACCCGAAAGATTTACGGCGATCTGCGACATTCTCGAACTCTGCGCACAGAGCTTGTACGACACGAAGGCTGTGCGTGTAAACACCAGTTCGCTTTTCGACGAATTTCAACATCACTACAGTCTTATGAAATACGACGCCGACGTTTCTTCCGCAAAGATCGCGAAAGAAATGCACATAAGCGAAGCGAGTTTAAACAGATGTATACGTAAGCAGACAGGTTTGAGTTTTACGGGATATGTAACTTCTCAAAAAATAAAAACGGCAAAAAAGCTTTTGCTGTCGGGAGACATGAAGATCAATCAAATAGCATCCGCAGTCGGCATTAACGACGCAAATTATTTTTCCCGCGTTTTCAAGAAAGTGACCGGAATGACTTGCAGGCAATTCAGAAATTCGCACGATGAATAGAAATCAAAAAAATGGCCGTAATAAACTTGCGTTTTTTACAGCCAATTTTTTGTATTCGACGAAAGTATCCGACTGCTATTGTATACCGAAAAGGCGTTTGCCGTTTTCCTCGGTTTGTCGAAGGATAAAATCGAGACTTTCGCCCTTTATCTCGGCTATTTTTTTTGCAGTCCAAAGAACGTTTTTCGGTTCGTTACGTGTTCCGCGAAGAGGTTCGGGCGAAAGATACGGGCAGTCCGTCTCGATCATAATTTTATCTATCGGTGCATTTGCAACGACTTCCACGGCTTTTCGCGCGTTTTTAAACGTTACGGCACCGGTAAAAGAGAGATAAAAACCGAGTTTCAGCAATTCCTCCGCCATTTCCCAAGAACCGGAATAACAATGAAAAACGCCGCGAACTCCCGATTTTTTTACAGCCTCGAAGCATTCGAGGTGTGCGTCCCTGTCGTGGATTACAACGGGAGCGTCCAGACTTTCGGCAAGTTCGAGCTGTTTTGCGAACCAATGACGTTGAGTGTCTCTGTCGGAAAAATCATAATAAAAATCAAGACCTATTTCTCCGATGGCGACGCATTTTTCATGTTTCCACATCGCAGCCATTTCGTCGAGATCTTTTTCCGTCATTTTGTCGGTTTCGTGAGGATGAACGCCTACGGCGGCATAGATAAAATCGTACTTTTCCGCAAGTGCGAGGCTTGCACGAGAAGACGGTATATCCGACGATGCGTTTACAAGCAGCGTACCGCCGACACTTTTATACGCGTCGATAACCGCTGCTCTGTCGGCATCGAATTTAACATCATCAAGATGAGCGTGTGTATCAAACATTATCTTTCGAGTTTTATCTGTTTACCGTTGTTGTCTGCGGATTTAGCCTCTGCGCAAACGATATCGATCGTTTTCGCACAACTTTCGGGCGAAGACATTTCGACGGGAAGATCGTTTCTGACACGGTCGGAAAAATAAACGAGCTCTTTGTAGTATGCGCTTTCTTTATCGTATTCAGGCTCGAATTTTTCTCCGTCGTGAGGAAATACCGTTAATTTGCCGTTGTTGAGAACAACAGCGCCTTTTTCGAAATTTACGCGGAAATTATACTCGAAACCGAACTCGCCGTTGATCGTCCAGTCGTTTTGAACGTTTACGACTTTACCGTCGTCATAAAAATAGTTTGTCGAACAACAATCGTAGCCGCTACCCTCGTAAACGGTTTTTCCCGACGTGGAAAGAGATTTCGGCATACCGAAAAGATATTGCACCATATCAACATCGTGTACGTGTTGATCGTGAAGCCCTCCGCCGCCCTTTTCACGGCAAAGCAGCCAGTTTTCGAAAGACCAGAGAGGTGTTCCGCCGCCTCTGAAGAAATGAGCGGATATTACTTTACCGTAACGACCGTCACTTACGCAATTTTTAAGGTATTCGTATTCGCCCCAAAAACGAAGGCACTGCCCTATCATAAGCTTTTTACCGGTTTTAACGGCGGTATCCATCATTTTTTTGCATTCTGCGGCATTGAGAGCCATCGGTTTTTCGCAGAACACATTAAAGCCTTTTTTCATTGCCTTGATCGAAACGGGGGCATGAAGATATGTCGGCAAAACGATATCCACATAATCAAGGTCTTTTTCTTTTTTGAACAGTTCATCATACGAAGTATACTGTCTGTATGCCGAATAATCAACGGTTTCTTTTCCGACGTCCGACAAATTAAGCTCCGACGCACTTTCGCCCGAAAGTTTTTTCGGATCGATATCGCATACTGCGACCATTTTTACGGGGCGGCCTTCGCGTTCGAAACGTTTATATACTTCAACATGACCTCTGCCCATTGAACCGAGGCCTATAACGGCAACTTTTATAACTTTTTCTTCCATAAATTTACCTCAACATCAATTTATTCTGATTTTATACGTACAATGCGATTTTACACATTATTTGCCCAATATCTTACCGAGGGACGCGGACGTGTTCCATATAAGCTGCTCGGTATATGTTTTGTAAGCACTCATCTCTGCGATAACGTATCCGTCATATCCGACCTCGTCGAGAGCCTTTGTAACTGCGGGGAAATTTACATCGCCGCAAAGAAGATCTACAAAACCGTCGAAATTACCGCAATTTGTACGGAAATCTTTGACATGGACTTTTCGTATACGTTTGTTCAAAGCCCTGATCCAATGTTCCGGATAGCTGTAAAGAAGAACATTGCCGATATCGAAATATGCCTGAACGTATTCGGAATTTATATCATCGATAAATTTAGCCATTTCGAGCGGAGATACGAGCATTTTATTCCATACGTTTTCAACACCGATACAAACGCCGCAAGCTTTTGCGTCGTCTTTAAGCTCGTTAAAAGCGTCGAAAGCGCGTTCGTAAGCCTCGATATATCCGACTTCGGGTGTTACCGCGCCGGGAACGACAAGGATCGTATCAACGCCGAGGACCGCTGCGGCATTGAGCTGTTTTTTTACGATATCTTTTGCTTTTGCCCTCATTGCGGGATCGTTTGAAGTTAAAGGATAATCCCAATAAAGGCCGGTGGCAAGGCTTGTGAGCGGGAAACCGAGATCATCGGCGTATTTTTTTATTTCGGCGATCTGTTTATCCGTACTTTCCAAGCTCAATTCGCCTGTTTCGTTAAATGCAGGCTCGAAGCCTTCGAATCCTGCCTTTGCGGACAGAGATATCATATCGCGAACGTTATTGCAAACGTCTGTAAAAGACCAAGCATTGATTCCTTTTTTCATGTTAATTACCTTCTTTCGTTAATATGTAAATGTATTATTTTTTCAGTTTGACTATCCCTTTGCTGTCGAGCAAACGGATATAAAAGCCGCCTACGACAGATCTGTTTTGAAAACCGACCTGAGCTGCGGTGACAGTATCGTACCAATCAGTGAGAGGAACACGGCTGTACGAATAATTATACGCACGCCACAGCGGTTCGATAAAACGTTCAAACCTACTGCGTTCGGAAGAAAGCGCCGCTGTCCAAACAAGCCAATCGGCTTTTGTGTATTCGGCACGATTGTCAAGAGGCAATCCGTAGGGTCTGAAACGCTCCTCGTAAGACGCAAGCTCAGCATTGACGGTTTGACGGGGAAAAAGTTCTGTACCCCAAAGTTTATCCCAGATCATATTATACTTCATGCTGAAAGAATTTTCTTTGTCAAACGCGAGACGATAACCTCCGTTGTCGTCACAAGCGGTTTCGCACCAAGATATCGCCATTTCGATTGCCCGAGTGTAGTACCGCTCGCTTTCGTCGTATGCTCCGAGCATATCCAAAACGATCGCAAAGCCCGCAACGCCCATAACGGCTTTTAAAGAAAGATTGCAGTTATGCGCAAGATGACCTGCGAAATCATCGGTACAGAGCTGATTTTGCGGATCGGCTCCGTATTCGAGAAGGTACTCTGCCCAATGTCTGTAAAGATCGAGGTTTTCGGCGGCAAAGTCGGCATTGTTTTCCGCAAGACAAACGTTTGTGAGCATTATCAACATATTTCCGCATTCTTCTACGGGCATCTGATATTTGTCGGAATCGAGACTTCCGTAGACCTGTCCGTTCAAAAGCGGATACTGTCCGCAATCGTGCGGAGCAAAGTCGAATTTCCATTTGTCTGTTTTTGCAAACTTGATTATCGGTCTCATCATACCTTTTACAAGTTCGGGATTAAAGTACAAAAACAGCGGTATCGACGGATAACTTACATCCGCAGTGGCAGCACAGCCGTTAGAAAAACATTCTTTGGAAATAAACAATATTTCGCCGTTTTCGTCAACGGCAAGTTTATGTGCGGCGAAAGCCTGTCTGTACGCAAGCAAAAGAAGCTCGGCATATTTTTCTCCGCCGGATGTGACGGCGGCTGCGTATATATCATCGGAAGTTATCTTTGCATCGGCATACAGACCCGAATACTCGTCAAAGGATTCGACAATCGCCTCTTCGATGCTTTTTCCGTCTCGATTCCAATACGATGTCAGTTGTTTACCGAAATATTCAACAGAACGAATATCGTCGTAAGCAAAAACGAACATCGCACCGCAGCAATCGCACACGTCGGCATCGATACAGGCATATGTTGTACCGTTATCGTCACGATACGAAAAACCTTTCGTATATTCGGCATTTGAAGCCAGATAAAAATAGCCCCAATCGATACGTGTGTCGTCTCCGCTTCTGTTGAGTATATTTTGAACACGATTGCCCATTTTTACACAGGTAATGTCGTCTTCAAGCTCAAATATATCGGTAACGACATCGGACTGACCTTTTTCGTTAAGGCAAAGTTCCTCGGAAACCGAAACGGTAACGCTCACGTCGTGTTCTTCGCCGTCAAGAGATTCGTACTGCATATAAAGATAAGACACGGGACGAGACAACACATCGAGATCGTCCGCCAAAAGCGGAGAGAAAAACGTTGCGAAAAGACGTATTGACGGCGTTTCAAAAACATATTTCGTCGTCATTGCCTCGATGATGCAATCGACTTGTTTTAGCTCGTCATTTCCGGTTTTTCCGATAAAGCCGTAGTCTTCGCCGTCTATACGAACGGTACCGAGTACGGGATTTTCTTTACCCGTCCAATGCTTTGTGTTTTCGGAAGTGATCTTATCGGCAAAAGACCAAACCGAAAAATAAGGGTCGACCGTTATAAGCGGGACCGCGGGGGCACGAAGTTTCATAACAATCTCCATTCTGCCGCCATCGCGGCGACACAAGTAATTGGTGAAATTCATATCGTCGCTTTACGACA
Source organism: uncultured Oscillospiraceae bacterium (assembly GCA_964448355.1). Taxonomy (GTDB): domain Bacteria; phylum Bacillota; class Clostridia; order Oscillospirales; family UBA644; genus HGM12619. The sequence goes on from CAYUWC010000009.1 coordinate 23,329, forward strand.
ACGCATTGCGACAAAACGTTTTATGGTGAATTTACACGTGAAACAGGTGTTCTTTTAATTTTTAAACCATTTGATTTTCATGCTATTCCTCTCATGTTTCCAAACAATTAACGGAATTCACCCTGTCGCCAATAAAAACGAGGCAGGTCCTGTTTTTATGGTGAATTTATGCGTGAAACAGGTATTCTTTTAATTTTTGGACCATTTGATTTTCATGCTATATACCTTTCATATGACCATTTGCATTGTTCATTTGGTTCCATGTTAAATTATAACATAACCGTCCTGCTTTGTCAATCATTAATGCTTTGTCAATCATTAAATAATTTTGTTTTACGATTTAAATTCGAGTATACACCGAATATTCAAGTATAGTTCACAAATTCCGAGTTTTTATCTGATATAATTATCGTATAGACTATAACCGGAGGCTGCTTATGGAAAACGAAAGAAACAGCGAAATCGAAAAGGCGGAAATGTTAAAAGCAACATTCAAACAAATAGAACCCGATAAGATAGAAAAAATGCTTCAGGAATATCTGACGGTCCAATGCATATATGCCGCAGCGATCAAAGAAGTGCGGACAAAGCTTGAGATACTTGACGATGAATTTAACTACAGGCATAAACGCAACCCCATTCACAGCATACAAAGCAGACTGAAAAAACCGAACAGTATAATCACGAAAATGTTAAAAAAGGGCTTATCGAATTTCAACTACGAAACGATCCGCGACGAGATAACGGATATTGCGGGCATACGTGTAATATGCCAATATATCGATGATATTTTTACGATATACGACTTGCTTTCCGCGCAAAGCGACGTTACGGTGATAAAGGTTTCGGATTATATAAAGAATCCGAAAGAGAACGGATATCGCAGCTTTCATGTGCTGATCAACATTCCGGTATTTTTCTCGGACCGCACGGAGCACGTAAATGTTGAAATACAAATACGGACGATAGCGATGGATTATTGGGCGAGCTTGGAACACGAGCTTAAATACAAAAATCCCGACGATATTCCGCCGTTTGTAAAAGCAAAACTTTTGGAATGTGCGGAAACGATAGCGGAAACGGACTGTAAAATGCAGGAAATATACAGGACCGTATCGAAAATAAAAGATCAAGACGCATAATGTTTTAACGAAAAGTCTCCGACTGCGGTCGGAGACTTTTCGTTTCAGGAGAAGAACAAAACAGCAAGGATAATAAGAATGAGGTAATCGTCCTGTTTGTTTTCATTTAAAAGAAGAACAAAGACAGCGATAATAAGTATATCGTCAATGGCAATGTCTTTAATAAAGGACATTAAGCCCCCGGAACTTTTTTCCGAGGAACTCCGATCGGAATACCGAGACGAACTCATATTCTCGTATAAATCGCCGCTGCGGTCATCGGGTCGTGCAAAATACGGTTTTGACGTCTTGGAAACCCCCGAAGAATACATCGCGTCATCTCACTTTCGACAAGATATCAATTATCTGAATGGCTTTTATCGCAGAAGATATCTTTGACGCTCTCGATGATCTTAAGTACGGCGTTATAGCTTTGAGAAGGGCTATGTTTCTTGACATATTTTCATTCGTCGGTCGTGTATCCGACGAGTTTAAAACAGAACCGAGAGCGTTTGACTGATCGGATGTCGTTTTTCCCGTATCGGGCAAAGAAATTTCGGATGAAAGATCAGAAAGTGCCGTACTTTCGCCGTTACCGGCAAGAGAAGCGGCTATCTGCTTTATTTTTTCCGCTTGAGATGGATCCGACAAAAGTTCGGATATTTTCGATATCATATCATCCATAACAAAACCGTGTACCTTTCAATAATTTATTTTATTATTTTTCCGATAGCTTCTTTACCTTTTGCTGTCGAAAGTATCTTGCGCAAAAGCTCCGGATTTTCGATCACGTTTTTCACCATAAGAAGCTCCGCATCGCTCAAACCCTCTGTTAACCGAGAAGCATGAGAACCGGCAAAACTTTTTTCCAGTTTTGCGGCTTCCTCGGCACCTATCATATCTTTGACGGTTTTTATCGCAAGAGACAGCTTTTCGGCATCGATCGAATTTAAAATATTGTTCAAAACATATCAACTCCTTTAACTACTAAGTATTATATTCGGGTCTTGACAAATGTGACAATAACGGATATAATACACGTATGAAAATTTTAGTTTTTTCCGATTCGCACGGATTTACCGCAAAAATGATCGACGTCATTACCGAACAGGCGCCCGATTACGTTGTTTTTCTCGGAGATGTGCATTCCGACTGCAACGTGCTGTCGAGATATTTTTCGACGCTTGCGATATGCGAAGTATGCGGCAACAACGATTGGAATTGCGACGTTCAAAGCGAGACTGCGGTTTCATTCGGCGGAGTAAGATTCTTTATAACTCACGGGCATAAATACGGCGTCAGGTCGGGGCTTTTGTCTTTGGCGGCAGCAGCAAAAAGGAACAATTGCTCCGTGGCACTTTACGGGCATACACACGTACAAGCGGAGGATACGGTAAGCGACATATTGTGCCTTAATCCCGGAAGCGTCGGATTCGGCGACAGATATATGATTTTAAACATCAAAGACGGCAAGATAACCGAAATACGTAAAATGTAAAACGTTAAAACACGGGAATGAGGAGTGTTAAATGAGCGGTTTTAAACAAACGGAATTTATCAAAAAGCTGTATTTTAACAGAATGGCAGGCAGCGATAACGAACGTGCTGCTGCGGATATAATTATCGAAACGGTAAAAAATCTCGGAGGAGATGCGACATACGAGCCGTTTGAGATAAACTATTTTGAAATTGACGAAGCGACCCTTTGCGTTAAAAACAAAAATACAGAAAAATTCATACCCGTTACCGGATACGGCAGAACAGGTTCGACGCCCGGCGGCGGTCTCGAAGCGCCGTTTATGTATGTCGGTGACGGAAGCGATACGGAATTGCGCGGCTGCGAGGGAAAGATCGTATTCGTAAATTCCATGAATCACGAGATTTACAGACGTCTGAAGGAAAAGCAGGCAGTCGGATTTTTAACGTTTGACGGAACGATATTTGACGATAAAGCAAAAACAGATCTGTCTGTCAGAGCGATCAAAGAAAGCACGGCGGAACTCGGCGAACTGCCGGGACTGCTCATGCGTGCGTCAGATGCGTTAAAGCTTTTAAAGCAAATGCCCGATTCCGTAAAAATGACGTTAAAGCAAAGAAATACCGTGCTTACGTCCGGAAACGTTGTTGCGAATATCGATGGTACGTGCGAAAGCTCTGAGAAAATGATGTTCACCGCACATTATGACAGCACGCGGTTCTCGAAAGGTGCGTGGGACAATGCGTCCGGCTGTGCAAATCTGATGTCTCTTTATTGTTATTACTCAAAGAACAAACCGATGCGCGGTATCAGATTTATATGGTGCGGAAGCGAAGAGCTGGGTCTGCTCGGCAGCAAAGCGTACGCAAATGCGCACAAAGACGAGCTTTGTGAGTTTGTTTTGGGAATGAACATAGATATGACAGGCACCGTTATAGGGCATGATATTGCCTGTGTTTCGGGCAACGATTCGATCAGAGAGTTTTTACAATATTGCGCTGCGGAAACGGCATTTTCCGTTTCGTTATCATCGGGTGCTTTTCCGAGCGATTCGACATCGTTTGCGCATGAGGGCGTTCCGTTCATCACTTTCCAAAGAGGCGGTCAGGGCGGCATGCATTCAAGAAACGATGTGATCGACGCATTGTCCGAAAATTCGCTTAGGAAAACAACGGAATTTATCCGATTCACGTCCGAACGACTTCTCAACTCGAAAAATTATCCCCTTCCGAGAAATATACATCCGGACGTAAAACTCGATATCGAAAAATTCTTTTAAATCTTTAAGCAGAGCCGAATCCTTGGTTCTGTTTTTTCTGTTCGACCGCTCGATTTTATCCATGTCTATCGTTTGAGTGCAAGGCAGTGTTTGTTTTAGACAGTATGCGATCGAGACAACATCGTTTACGACATTTTTGTAAATTACACAATACCCTCTTGACATATGTATGATTTCGTACTACAATCTCATTCGTATGATTTCATACAAAAAAACAAAGGAGATATTATGAAAAGCATAAAGCAATCGGAGCCGAGACGATACAACCGTCTTTTATCCGAGATCGACGAAGTATATCACGAACTTGCTGTCCGTCAAGGATTTTCGGACAGTGCGATGACGATATTGTACGTTCTGTCGGACAATGACGGGAAGTGCCGCCTGCCGGAACTGATCAAATCGTCGGGTGTTAATAAGCAAACCATTGTTTCCGCACTTCGGAAACTGGAAAAAAACGATATTGTTTATCTGGAACCCGTAGACAAAAAATCAAAGAGGGCGTGTCTTACGGAAAAAGGCTTTCGCATAGTTCACGAAACGGTAGAGCGAGTGCTTGATGTTGAAACAAAGATCTATTCTTCATGGTCAAAGGAAGAATGGGATCTTTACGTGCAATTGACAGAACGATATCTGCACCAAATTCGAGAAGAAATGAAGGAGATCAAATAAGTGAGGATTCAACTTTCGGATCATTTTAGCTACGGCAAATTGCTTCGATTTACTTTGCCGACGATAGTTATGATGATATTCACATCTATTTACAGCGTGGTAGACGGATTTTTTATTTCGAATTTTGTCGGTATAACACCTTTTGCGGCGATCAATCTGATCATGCCGTTCACGCAGATCCTCGGTTGTATCGGATTTATGTTCGGAGCAGGCGGCAGTGCATTGGTTTCCGCCACATTGGGCGAGGGGAATACGGAAAAAGCGAATCGGATCTTTTCGATGTTGGTATACATAACGATAGTCTGCGGCTCTGTACTTGCGGTGTTGGGTATCATTTTTATCGAACCGGTGGCGATAGCCATGCAGGCTGACGAAGAGCTTTTACCGTATTGCGTTACGTACGGTCGTATTCTGTTGATAACACTTCCGGTTTTTATGCTGCAAAATATGTTTCAAAGCTTTTTGGTGACTGCCGAAAAGCCGATCTTGGGCTTGGCGATTACTGTGGGCGCAGGACTTACGAACATCGTACTCGACGCTGTGTTTATCATTGTTTTCAAATGGGAGCTTATCGGCGCTGCGGTAGCGACGATCATAGCGCAGTGTGTCGGCGGAGTCGTGCCGTTTGTTTATTTTGCGAGAAAGAATACAAGCTTGTTAAAGCTCGGAGAATTTCATTGGGACGGCAAAGCGTTGCTTGACTGTTGCACGAACGGCTCCTCGGAATTGGTAAGCAATATTTCCATGTCCGTGGTTTCCATTCTCTATAATTATCAGCTGATGAAATTTGCGGGAGAAAACGGCGTTGCGGCATACGGTGCGGTAATGTACGTGGGCTTTATTTTTGCTGCGGTATTTCTCGGCTATTCGATCGGCGTGGCACCGGTCGTGGGATTTCATTACGGAGCGCAGAATCAACAGGAATTAAAGGGATTGTTTAGAAAAAGCAACACGTTAATAATAATTACAAGCATAGTTTTATCCGCAATTGCCTTTGTTTTCTCCGAACCTTTGGCAAAGCTCTTTGTGGGAAGCGACCCGGTCGTAACGGAAATGACGGTAACGGCTTTTCACTTTTATTCCTTGGCAGTGTTATTCAGCGGCTTCAGTATTTTCGGGTCCGCATTCTTCACGGCGCTTAACAACGGCGTTGTGTCCGCTGCGATCTCGTTTTTGCGGACATTGCTCTTCCAAATCGCAAGCGTATTGATCTTGCCCGTGTTTTTTGAGCTGAACGGGGTTTGGTATTCTCTGTTCGTTGCCGAGATATTAGCGATGGTCGTCACTTTTGTTTTTTACGTACTCAAGCGCGAAGATTATCATTATTGTTAACAAAAAGCCTAAGTCATTGTCCGATAGAATCGGTGACTTAGGCTCTTTTTATATTCAGATGTTTAAACACAAAACAAAATCACTGTTTTGTCGGAGGTGTGTCGAATCCGTCAGTCCACTCTCCGAAAAGTTCAATGGGGCTTTCGGCAAAGAAAGCGGGAAGATAGTAATCGAAATTTACGGACAAATTCATGTTCGAAAGATCTTTTTTCGGTGCCCAGAATACCCTACCCTCGTCCGTACCCGACGAAAGCGTTCCGCAGAAATCGGATGCGCGGAAAAGATATTCTATGTAACGATCGGAACTGTTTTTTTTTGCCCAATGAACGATTCCGCACAGAACGGGGGCTTTTATTTCAAGCCCTGTTTCTTCGCGGACTTCTCTTACGGCGCAGGCGGTAAAGCTCTCGCCCGGTTCGACATGACCTCCCGGAAAACATATTCCGGGATATTTTTTTAGGCGGTCGATAACGACGACCTCACCGGTCTTTTTGTTTTCGACCATTACCATGGTTGTGATCTCATTCATTATCGTTAATCTCCGAAGTTCCGTAAAGAGCTATAAACTCTTCAAAACATATGCCTTGCGACATAATAAATTCCGCATATTCGACTCCGACATACCGATAATGCCACGGTTCGAATATGATTTTTGTGATCTCGGTTTTATCTTCGGGATAACGAAGTATAAAGCCGTACTTTGCAGCGTTATTTTTAAGCCATTTTGCGGCATCGGTCTGAGCGTATCCGGAATTTAAACGTTGATACGACGGTGTTACTATATCCAGCGCAAGCCCTGTGTGATGTTCGCTCGTACCCGGCACGGCGACTATTGTTGCTGCCTTTTTTTCGGCATCTTCACGCGAAAGACCTTCTTCGATAATGTCTTCTATTTTGTTGTTATACAATCTTGTTTGCAGCTCGATACTGCGAATTGACGAACATATCTGAAGCTCTATTCCGTCTTTTTTTGCGTCCTCTATCATTTGAATGGCATACGGTGCCACACGGCTGTCAAGATAATAATTGCCCTGCACCTGTGCGGTTTCGATAGTAAAATCCTCGGGCAAATAATGATCGGGGTTTACAAGTATCAAATTCCAGAGCGATGTGTCAACAGTCATTTTTTTATCATCGGCATCATCGAAAATAAGGTCTTCGGGATCGTCCGATCCGTCATCGGACTGCTCTTGTTCGCCGTCCGAGGAGTTATCTGTTGTGACACCGTTGTCAAGATCACCGTTATCCGATTGCTCGCCGGACTGCTCTTGTTCGCCGTATGAGGAGTTATCTGCGATGACACTGTTGTCAAGATCACCGTTATTCGATTGCTCTTTTGCGGCATTATCAACCTTTAAATCATCGGTTCTCGAATCGTGAAGAAGAAGATCGTTTTCGGGAGTTTTACCCTCCGAGGGAGATGTTAAAACAAGTAACATCAATATCACGCCCGCAAGGATCATCAACGTGCCGACAAAAAGCGGAACAAATTGTTTTTTCATAAAATATAAAATCGTCTCCGATCAGAATACATTGTTTCCATGCTATTTTATCACAGCAAACGATGATTGTCAAGCGGAATATATTTTTAAATACAAAATATAATTTAACGGGGTGAATATTTTGAAGAAGAAACAAGACAAAAAGCCCGAATTTAAAGGTTTGCAGATAGAGTTTTATTCAAACAGTCAGATCTCGTTTGAAAATCCGAGCGGCGTTGAGATACTCGAATACAGCACGGAAACAGTCAGGATCGGAAGTCAAAAAAACAGGGTCAGGCTCTACGGGTATGAGCTTTATATCGGGTATATCTCGCCTCAATGCGTGATGGTACAAGGGAAGATAGTGTCTTTGGAGTTTGAATGATCATGAAGATATTTGAATGGATAGTCGGATACTGTGTAATAGAAATAAAAAGCAAATATTGCGAACAAGTGCTTACCGCAGCTTCAAGATCGGGAGCGGCTATTTCGCAGATACGACGTATCGACGAAAACACGGTAAGGATACACACGGGACTGTTTGACGATAAAGATATAGAAGATATCGTTAAAACGGACAAAGACAAATTCAGTCCGAACACGGAAATAACGGTAATTCAAAAAAACGGCCTGCTGCCGTGGCTTGTGCAGCATAAAATGAGGTCGGGCTTTGCCGCCGGTTTTATATTATGTATAGCCGCAACTATACTTATGCTTTCCGTTATTTGGGCGATAGATGTTACGGGGCTGTATGAGATCTCCGCAGCAGAATTTTCCGACGCACTCGAACAAAACGGATTATATATCGGAGCATTTTCAAACGGACACGACTTTGATGCTATCCGTATAGCGCTGATGCGTGAATTTGAAAATATCGCGTATGTTACGTTCAACATAAACGGAAGCAGGCTTTCGGTAGATGTTGTTGAAAGCACGATGCCTCCCGACACGGTAGATAATACAGATTATCGCAACATCGTGGCAAAGACGGACGGTGTGTTGATCACGGCGGAGGCATATGAGGGCAAAATAGCGGTAAAGGCAGGTCAGGCGGTAAAAAAAGGAGAATTGCTCGTAAGCGGAATATTTACGAGTAAAGTTATCGGATACAGGCTCGTGCGGGCTTCGGCGCTTATGTTGGCATACACAAGGCGAACATACGAGGCGTTTATTCCATACACGATAACGGAATACGAAAAAACCGACAACAGTATCGATACATACGAACTTTCGGTATTCAACATAGCGTTTTCACTGCCTTTTCAAGACGAAAACGCTTACGAATATTTTGACACGACGGACGAAACGATATATTTGACGGCAGGCGAAAAAGTATTGCCGTTAAGCGTAAAAATATCGCATATACAACAGCTCGAACCGACCGTTTACATTTTGTCTTACGAAGAAGCAAAGCAGCGGTTGTTATGCGAACTTAACGAAGAAATGCGAATAGACCTACACGGCCTCGATGTTAAAGACGAACAAATATCGTTTACCGAAACGGAATTGGGGCTGTACTGTAAAATCGACTGCACGGTCATAGACGATATAGCGCAGCCGCAAACGATATACACGGAATTTGTAAAAAAAGGTAAATTGTCGGCAAATGCGGAATAAAACAATTTTTTTTCGTTTTCTTTATTTTATCTCTTGAAATCTTAATAAATATATGTTATACTGTTAGCAGTATACGATAACCATCAATTACGATAAATAAAAGGAAGTACGATTTATGAGTGAACTGTTTCGCAAAAAAAGCATGGAAAAAGTTACGTCGCCCGAACAACTTAACGACTACATAAAAGTAACGAATCCCGGCGTATGGATGATCCTTGCGGCGGTGACGATACTTCTTGTCGGCGTTTGCGTTTGGGGCATATTCGGGCATCTCGCCAGCCAAATACAGACGGCCGGAGTATGTAAAAACGGTGTATTGACTTGTTATATAAAAGAAGCGGATATTTCCGATGTTGATCAAACGGCGCTCATTTCCGTAAACGGGAATGAGTACTCCGTCACGGAAATATCCGCTTTTCCGATACAGCTTGACGAAGAAACGGACAGTTATGTTATGCATATCGGTAATATAGATACAAACGAATGGGTATTCAAGATAATCGTAAACGCTTCGGATCTTCAAGACGGAAGCTATGAAATTTCCGTGATAACGGAACGTGTATCGCCGATGTCGTTTGTGTTTAACTGAGGAAAAAGCAATGAGCAAAACAGATAAAATAAAACAGCCGTTGAAAAACAAGGTCGCAAAAGTTCCGGTCGTTATGCAGATGGAAGCTCTCGAATGCGGAGCGGCGTCGCTTGCCATGATATTGGCGTATTACGAAAAATGGATACCGTTGGAACAGGTACGATTCGATTGCGGCGTATCGAGAGACGGTTCTAACGCACGAAATATTTTAAGAGCAGCGAGAAGCTACGGTCTTAACGCAAAGGGATACCGTTACGAGACGGAAGACATTCGGGCGAACGGAAAGTTTCCGTGTATTATCCACTGGAACTTCAATCATTTTGTCGTACTTAACGGTTTTAAAGGCAACAAAGCATATCTTAACGACCCTGCAAAAGGTAATTACAGCGTTTCGATGGAAGCGTTTGACGATGCGTTTACGGGGATCTGTCTTATGTTTGAGCCGTCGGAACAATTTGTTCCCGGAGGCAAACCCGAGTCGATGTTGGCATATGCAAAAAAACAGCTTTCGGGCGCAGGCGCCGCCGTTATGTTTGTTGTTCTTACAACATTGATATCGTCTTTGATGGGAATTATCAGTCCCGCGTTTTCAAGGATATTTCTCGACCGATTGTTAACACATGAAAATCCGGAGTGGGTCTTGCCGTTTTTGGTCGCATTTGCGGCATTGGGTGTTATACAGCTGATAATGAGTTGGCTGCAATCCGTCTATTCGCTTAAGATTCGCGGAAAAATGGATCTTGTGGGTTGTTCGACTTTTATGTGGAAGATACTGAGAATGCCGATGGAGTTTTTCTCGCAGCGTATGGCAGGCGATATACAGGGACGTCAAGCGTCGAACGCTTCGATCGCAGGCTCGATAGTCGACACATTCGCTCCTCTCGTGTTGAACACGGCGATGATGATATTCTATCTTATCGTAATGATACGTTATAGTTTGCCTTTAACGGCGATAGGCTTGCTGTCGGTGTTGATAAACATTGCGATATCCCGTGTTATTTCAAAACAACGCATCAATCTTACAAGAGTGCAAATGAGAGATTCCGGAAAACTGGCGGGAACGACCGTTGCCGGTATAGAAATGATAGAAACGATAAAAGCGAGCGGTGCGGAAAACGGTTTTTTTGAAAAGTGGGCAGGTTATCAGGCGAGTGTTAACACACAGCAAGTCAGATTTCAAAAGCTTAATCAACTTTTGGGGATAGTGCCGACGTTTATAAGTTCGCTTTGCGACACGGCAGTCCTCATGGTAGGCGTATTTCTGGCAATGAACGGCGAATTTACGGTCGGTATGATAATGGCGTTTCAGGGCTTTCTTTCTTCGTTTATCTCCCCTGCCAAAACGTTGATATCGTCCGGACAAACCATTCAGGAAATGCGCACGGAGATGGAACGTGTTGAAGACGTTATGAAATATCCCACGGATGTTTCTTTTGACGAAAAAGAGGATCCCAACGCCAGTTACGACAAGCTTTCGGGAAATGTTGAACTGAAAAACGTCACGTTCGGATATTCCAGGCTTGCGGATCCGCTGATAGAAAATTTCAGCATGACGCTCAAGCCGGGCAGCAGAGTGGCTTTTGTCGGCTCGTCGGGGTGCGGAAAATCGACTGTTTCAAAACTGATATCCGGGCTTTACAAGCCGTGGAGCGGAGAGATCCTTTTTGACGGCAAACCGATCTCGCAAATAGATCGATGTGTTTTTACGGGTTCGCTTGCGGTCGTTGACCAAGACATCATTCTTTTCGAAGATACGATCGCAAACAACATAAAGATGTGGGACAGCTCGATAGAAGATTTCGAAATGATAATGGCGGCGCGCGACGCGCACCTGCACGAAGACATCATGCAGCGTGAAGGCGGATATCAGTACAAAATAACGGAAGGCGGCAAGGATTTTTCGGGCGGACAGCGGCAAAGAATGGAGATCGCGAGAGTGTTGGCACAAGATCCGACCATAATAATAATGGACGAAGCAACGTCTGCGCTCGACGCCAAGACAGAATATGAAGTCGTTCGCTCGATAAAAGACCGCGGAATTACGTGTATTGTTGTTGCACACAGACTTTCGACGATACGGGATTGCGACGAGATAATAGTGTTAAACAACGGTAAAGTTGTCGAACGAGGCACACACGATGAGCTGATGGCACTCGGCGGCGAATATACGCGTCTGGTATCAAACGAATAAAGGAGGCGAAAATTTTGGGTTGGTTTGATGAACAAATAAGGCAAAGAAAGCAAAACGACGACGATGTTTTCGCCGATTCGTTTGCGAATATGGCATCGGCTGTTCTGGGACATAAAGCTTCGGCGGCGTTAAACGACGAAAGGACGACAACAAAAGACGCGATAGACGAGATCCTTAAATATTATCATGTAAAAAGTCGAGAAGTGCCCGACGAGATAAAAGACCGAAACGAGCAGTTGGAGTATCTTATGCGTCCTTACGGCATAATGCGACGTACCGTAAAACTGGAAAAGGGTTGGTACAATGATGCGATCGGGGCTATGCTCGGCATACTCAAATCGGACGGAAGCGTTGTTGCGCTTGTGCCGACAGGTCTTTCGGGCTACAGTTATTTTGACCGTGAAACCGGCAAGCATAAAAAAATAAACAAAAAAAACCAGCATCTTTTCGACGATGAAGCGATTGCTTTTTACAAACCGTTTCCGCTAAAAAAGATAGGCATAGGCGATCTGATGAAATACATAATCCAAGCCCTTTCGCTGTCGGACTTTATCATGCTTATGCTTGCTACTTTGGCGGTAAGCCTCGTAGGAATGTTCACACCGAAAATAAACAATCTGCTTTTTGCGACGGTACTTCCGTCGGGAAGCATTCGTCTGCTTTTGGCTATCGCGGTATTTTCCGTCTCGGTTTCGTTGAGTTCGCTCTTGATATCTTCCGTGAAATCGATGATAAATGCCCGTATCAATACAAAAATGAGCATTTATGTTCAGGCGGCGACAATGATGCGAGTGCTGTCTCTCCCCGCAGATTTTTTCAAGCAGTACAGTTCGGGCGATCTTTCGTCCCGTACTTCATATGTTAACACACTGTGTCAAATGCTTGTATCGTCCGTATTGACAACGGGGTTAAGCTCGATTTTTTCGCTCATATACATTTCTCAGATATTCATATATGCGCCCGCTATGGTCATACCCGCACTTGTTATAACCGTGCTTACGGTTATTTCGTCGATAATATCTTCGGTAGTAACGATGAAAAGAAACAAGGCGAACATGGTCCTTTCGAGCAAAGAGAGCGGTATGACATATGCGCTTATTACGGGTGTGCAAAAAATAAAGTTGTCGGGTGCGGAAAAGAGAGCATTTGCGCGTTGGGGAAAGCTTTACGCGGAGAATGCAAGGATCGAGTACAAACCGAACCTCACGTCGCTTATCAGCCTTGTGATATCGACCGTAGGTTCGATTGTAATGTACTATTCCGCAATAGCATCCGAAATATCCGTTGCCGATTACTACGCATTCAATTCGGCATACGGCATGATATCCGGAGCGCTTATGTCGCTTACGGGCATTGCGTTGACGGTAGCGCAGATCAAGCCCATATTGGATATGGTAAAGCCGTTTTTCGACGCCGTACCCGAAATTGCCGAAAATAAGCAAGTACTCACGCGGTTGTCGGGAAGCATCGAGCTTAACAATATATCGTTCCGTTACAACGATAATATGCCTTTGGTGTTGGACGATATTTCGTTAAAGATACGTCCGGGTCAATATGTTGCTATCGTAGGAAAGACCGGCTGCGGAAAATCTACGCTTATGAGACTGCTGCTCGGTTTTGAAAAGCCGCAAAAAGGCGCTGTTTATTACGACGGTAAAGATATTGCGAACATCGATCTTAAATCGCTGCGCCGCCGCATCGGCGTTGTTATGCAAAACGGAAAGCTGTTTCAGGGCGATATATATTCGAACATTGTTATTTCCGCACCGTGGTTAACGCAGGAAGAAGCATGGCAAGCTGCGGAGTTGGCAGGCATAGCGGATGACATACACAACATGCCGATGGGAATGCATACGATAATATCCGAGGGTTCAGGCGGCATATCCGGTGGACAAAGGCAAAGGCTTATGATCGCACGTGCGATCGCGCCGAAGCCGAGAATTTTGATGTTTGACGAAGCGACGTCCGCGCTTGACAACATTGCGCAAAAGAAAGTGTCCGACTCGCTCGCAAGCCTGAAATGTACACGAATAGTCATAGCCCACAGGCTGTCAACGATAAAACAATGCGACAGGATCATCGTGTTGGACAAGGGCAAGATAATCGAGGACGGCACATATGATGATCTTATGGCGCGAGACGGATTTTTCACCGAGCTTGTTAAACGCCAACAATTAAATTTTAATACTTAAAAAAAATTATTAGCCATTTTGCTTTTTCATTCGTATAAAGTAGTGAGATGGCAAATAAACAAAGAAAGCTGATATGGTATGAACGATCTTAAAACGCAAAAAAAGCTTACGATTCTTTTTGACCTTCAAAAGTTTGTTGACAACAAACAATTGGCAAAACTGATTGCCGACACCGAAGATCAATATGCGAAACACTTAAGCGATGACGATCTGTCTCTTGTCAATGCCGCCGGCGATGTTTCGGCGGAAAACAATCAAAAAAAAGACGAGGACAACCGACTATGAACACTTTGACGAGTAAGGAAGCAATATATCTCGAATACAAAACAAAGGTCAGAGGTTACATATTCGGCAAGATCGGTAATCATCACGATGCGGAAGATCTTGCGTCGGAAGTATTCATTAAAATATTCGAAAAATTGGATTCTTTCGATGAACGAAAAGCTTCGATGTCCACTTGGATATACACGATCACGAGAAATTCCGTAACGGATTATTACCGAACAAGAAAGGAATATATCGAGCTTAACGAAACTCTCCTCTACGACAGCGACGACTTAAACGTTGACGAGACCGATCTTGAGCTTCTTGCGAAAGCATTGGAAAAGTTGGATATACGAAAAAGGGAGATAATCATTCTTCGTTATTTTAAAAACCTCAACTTAAAATCCATTGCCGAAAAGCTCGATATATCCTACTCTTACACCAAGATGCTTCACAATGCTGCTCTTGCGGAGCTGCGAAAACAGCTTCAACCGTAGAATTCGCCGTCTTTAAAAGTGGCCATAGGCAAAGTAAAAAAATTGCAAAATAAATCAATTTAAAGGAGAAAACAAAATGAAATTCAATGACGAAAAGCCCGGCAAAACATGTTGCAAAAATGCGAACCCCAAAGAAGAAAAGCAAAACACGCCCGTCGAACTTCCCGACGACACATTGAAAAAAGTATCCGGCGGCGGATTGGTCCTCGATCCTTCAAAAGGAGATTCGGGAAATAATGACAACGACAACGGCTCGTCTTCCGGACGTAAAGGCATTATCGAAAAATAAAATTATTTGTTAAGTAACTTACAACTTACACGGAACATATGTTAAATAATCAAGAAGAAAGAAGGATCTGTTATGGAATTAAACGGTGAAATGATCAAAAAAGCACGCACGGCAAAAAATGCGGAAGAGCTTATGCGTCTTGCGAAAGAAAACGGTATTGAAATGACACCGAGCGAAGCCGAAGATAATTTCGATAAGCTTAACCCTACCCTGTCCGGAGAGCTTTCCGACGATGATCTGGACGATGTTGCCGGCGGCGGTTGCGGCAAAGGCAAGAAAAAACCGGCATCAAAATTTGAGATCGGAGCTTGCGTATGCATCACGGCGTTGAAAAACTCACCGATGATCACACGCTATTCGGGAACAGTAAAAAGCAAAAAATATTCAAACGACACATGGGTCTACGGCGTAGACCGCGGAGTCGGAGAAGAATCGTACAGAGAAGATGAGCTTGAATAAGTTCCGATCCGATCTTTAGTTCGACACTTAAGATTTACTGTGTTGATACCATAGCAGGAAGACTGCAGCGGTGTAAATCGACAACAAAGATTTAGGAGATGTCGCTCTTTACGCAAAAAGCGTCCGCCCTAAAGCGAAGTCACAGGGCGATAATACCGGCGTAAATGCTGATTATTGACGAAAAGCTTATATCACGCCGAAAAACGATTGACGCAATAACTATACTGCACCAGAAAGGAAAATTTTAATTATGGAAATGAATAACGAAATTTTACAAAAAGCAAAAGACGCAAAATCCGCACAGGAACTTATGGACATTGCAAAAGAAAGTAATGTTGAAATGACAGAAGAAAGCGCACAGGCATACTTTGAGCTTTTGAACGAACGATCCGCAAGCGGTGAATTACCCGATACCGAGCTTGAAAACGTATCCGGAGGAGGATGCCGCAAAAACGGCAAGTTGGTAGTATCGGCACTTCATCATTGCGATGAGTTCGGATTCGGTACATGGTGCTGTGAATGTCAGTACTGCAAATACACAAAAGGCTTGTGGCTGTGCAGCAGAAGATAAAAATTGTTTGAAAACATACTGAGGTTTAGTCTATGACAAACAACAAAGAGCTTTTGCAAAAAGCTAAAGACGCAAAATCCGTACAGGAGCTTATGGCGCTCGCAAAAGAAAATAATGTTGAAATGACCGAAGAAAGCGCACAGGAATATTCTAAGCTTTTGAAAGAGCATGAATTATCCGACAACGAGCTTGAAAACGTGTCCGGAGGATCGTGTGCCAAAACATCTGGCCCGGTAACTACAGAAACTTGTAAGATTTGCGGGCAAAGAATGGAATTTATAGTAAAAACGCCGAACGGTTGCAAAGATGATAAGTACTCGGTTTTAGGCTGCATCTATTGCCGTTACTATATCGAATCCAGAAACGATCAGGAACCCCCCCAAGGTACATATGTCTATTATTAACCGCACCACACGTTGTTTCAAAAAATCGTCAAAGGAAAGCGTAAACGGCGAAAATTCGAACTTGACGATCAAATAAAAATACAAAGGAGGATTTTTATAATGAACAATTTAAACCCCGAACTGCTTGAAAAAGCAAAAAACGCAAAATCCGTACAGGAACTTATGGACACGGCAAAAGAAAATAATATTGAAATAACGCAGCAGGAAGCCGAAGATATTTTTACAAAGCTGACCACTCCCTCGTCCGGCGAGCTTTCCGACGAAGATCTTGACAATATCGCAGGCGGAGGTTGCGGAAGCGGCGGAGACAAAAAGCCAAAGTCGCTTTTCGAAGTAGGCGACCTTGTTGTGTACAGTAAAGCACCCGATTACGAAAATCCCGCAAAGATCACCGAAAAAGTGTACGAAAACGGCAGTTGGAAATACGCGGTATCGTACAGAGGTCAGAACATGGCATATCTTTCGGAATTTATGCTGGAAAAAGTAAACTAAGTGATGATTTTCGGATATTCCCTACCCTGTCTTTAAAGAAGATCATTTAAATTTAACAAGAACCGAAGCAGCTGTCTGACAATGCCGTCGGGCAGCTGCGATGTTTAAAACAAAAAGTATTGAAATTTCGTGTTTTTCGTAAAAAACGGTAAGTTCGGCGAAAAACTCAAAAAAGAACATTCATATCGGATCGGAGGTATTACGCAATGCGATATATTTTAAACCCAAACATAGCTCTTCGCTCGTGGAGACGAGTGCCCTACGCGTATTACGTTAAAGGAATGCGTAACGCTCAGGGATTAAAAAAAGAAGAATTTGAATTTCTTTCTGTCTGCGACGGAAAGACGGATATACCCGAAGCTGAAAACAACGAGCTTATCGAGAAATTTCTGCGCTCCGGTTTTATCTCGGAAGCCGACAACGAGGCAACTTTAAGCGATTGGAGCCGTCCGTGTTTTTGCGACAATCGTTATTTTCCTGCGGTAAATTGGATGATCACCGGCAAATGCAACTACAATTGTCTGCATTGCTTTAACGCTGCGGATAATGCGCCGTTAATGAAAGAATGGTCGCTTGACGAGGCGGAAAAGTTTCTTGACGAAGCTGCGGAATGCGGCATAAACGCTTTCACGATCACGGGCGGAGAACCGATGTGCCACAAAAATTTCTTTGAGATAATAAAAGGCATATACGATCGGGGAATGTATGTCGAAGAGCTTAACACGAACGGATTTTACCTTGATCGTGAAGCGGTGAACAGATTGTTGTCGCTCGAATACAGACCGCTGATAAAAATATCTTTCGACGGGATAGGCTATCACGATTGGATGAGGAATTGCCGTAATGCCGAAGAAGACGCGCTTCGCGCAATAAAGCTTTGCACGGAAAACGGTTTGGATGTTAAAATACAAACCAACGTAAACCGTCAAAATCTCGATTCTATGTTTGCGACTGCGGAAATGTTGGACGAAATGGGTGCAAAAGAAATGCGTATAATTCGAACGAGCGAAGCTCCGCGTTGGGTCGAGAATGCGCACGGTATGACGTTGGAATTGACGGAATATTTTGACAAAATGCTTGAATTTACGGATATGTACATAAAGTCAAACCATAAAATGGATATAGATATTTGGCAATTTTTGACTTTGGATCCGCAGTATAAAGAATACCGTCTGCGTCCGGTCGAATGCCGCATGGGAGAATACAGGGATTCATTGCCCGTATGCCGCGGAAACAGAGGCATGATAGCGGTCACCGCAGGCGGAGATGTGTTCCCGTGTATGCAAATATCCGGTTATTACGAGGCTCACAACGATTATCCGGGCAACGTCAAAAAGGACGGGCTGAAAAAGCTGATACAGCAAAGTCGTTACCTCGACGAGGTATGCACGACTGTCGGTCAGTTGGCAAGTATAAACGAAAAATGCGGCAAATGTCAGTACTTTAAATATTGCGTCGGCGGCTGTCGCGCTCTCGCATTTGCGTTAACGGACGACAAATTGGGTTCCGATCCGTCCAAATGTGTGTTCTTTAACAACGGATACCATAAAAAGATCGAAGCACTCATGGGCGATTGGACAAACACCTCACCGATAGAATAAAATACGAATTTGGTTTTTAAAACTCAGTCGGGGTTTTCGATCATTTTGAGCTGCGGACTTTTAAATTTTGATGTTAAAAATGCGGATTAATTTTGTAAACTTCAAATAAAGGTATTGAAAAAAAGATCGAATTGTGATATACTGTTTGTATCAAGCGATATTGCAAACGTCAGTATGTTTGTTGAGGTATAAAAAATGCGTTTTATACGGCGATGCGGCAGTTTTATTTTGTGCTTGCTGTTTAATATGTTAATGAACATAGCGGGGCTTATTCCTGCGGCAATACTGCTGGTTTTGCATTTTTTGTTTGACATACCGGTATTTTGGGCGATCGGTGCTGCGGCGCTGTGGCTGTCGGTGCTGATATTTCGTATGCTTTTTCTCGGTTGGGCGACAAAGTGCGGCAACGAGCCGACGCCGTACAGGGCAAACAAAAACCCGTATTCCGTCGGTCAGCCGAATGAAATGAACAATAAACATAAAAAATAAAGAAAGAGGTCTTGTTATGGGTCTTATTAAAGCTGGAATAGGTGCTCTCGGAAGCACACTTGCCGATCAGTGGAAAGAGTTTTTCTATTGTGACGCATTACCGTCCGACGTGTTGGTAAGAAAGGGCGAAAAAAGAATAAGCGGACGTTCTTCCAACACCAAAGGAAGCGACAATATAATAACAAACGGATCGGGCATTGCCGTTGCGGACGGTCAGTGCATGATCATTGTTGAGCAGGGCAAAGTTGTTGAAGTATGTGCCGAACCCGGTGAATTTACATACGACAGTTCGACAGAGCCGTCGATTTTTTCCGGAAAGCTCGGTAAGAGCATAGTCGATACGTTTAAATTGATCGGAAAGAGATTCACATACGGCGGCGACACGGGAAAAGATCAGCGAGTATATTATTTTAACACAAAAGAGATACTCGGCAATAAGTTCGGCACTCCCAGCCCCATCATGTTCAGAGTAGTCAACAAAGAAGTAAATCTGTCGAGAACGGTACAGGTACGTTGCAACGGTATTTATTCGTATATTATAACAAATCCTCTCTTGTTCTATACAAAAGTGTGCGGCAATGTTGAATACGAATACAAGAGATCCGAAATAGACGACACACTCAAAACCGAATTTATCGACGCATTGCAACCGGCACTCGGAGAGCTTTCGTCATTGGGCATGCGTCCCGACGAGCTTCCCGCAAAAGCAAAAGAGCTTAAGGCGGCAATGAACGAAGCGTTAAAGACAGAATGGGTCGAAAGCCGCGGAATATCCGTTGAAAAGATAGCACTCAACCCGATCACGCTTACCGAAGCCGATATGCAAAAGATCAACGAGCTTGAAGAATCCGTTTCGTACGGTAAAGATGCTTTTGCAATGGCGGGCAGAATAACGACCGCAACGGCAGACGCAATGAAAGCCGCAGCCGAAAACGACGCAGGCGCAATGACAGGCTTTATGGGCATGGGCATGGGCATGGTCGGTCAAGGCGGTCAGGGCGGATTTGCGGCAGCGCAGAATCTTTATAATATAGGCGTACAGCAAAAACCGCAGGAAAAATCCGAGCCTGCAGGCGCAAACACATGGAAATGCGAATGCGGAGCCGAATCCACAGGCAAATTCTGCCCGGAATGCGGAAAACCGAAGCCCGAAGCGATCGGTTGGAAATGCGCGTGCGGAGAGATAAACAAAGGTAAGTTCTGTCAAAACTGCGGTGCGAAAAAGCCGGTCGGAGAGCCTCTTTATCGTTGCGACAAATGCGGTTGGGAACCGGAAGATCCGAAAAAACCGCCGAAATTCTGTCCGGAATGCGGTGATAAGTTTGATGACGGAGATATTGTTGAACACAAATAATGATCATATGTGCAACGTTA
Organism: uncultured Oscillospiraceae bacterium; assembly: GCA_964448355.1. Classification (GTDB taxonomy): domain Bacteria; phylum Bacillota; class Clostridia; order Oscillospirales; family UBA644; genus HGM12619. The sequence goes on from CAYUWC010000009.1 coordinate 43,717, forward strand.
TAGGGGGTGACTGCTGTGTCTGAATTGCATGAATATAAATGTCCTTGTTGCGACGGTGCGATCGAGTTTGACAGCAATCTGCAAAAAATGAAGTGTCCTTACTGCGGCACGGAATTTGATGTTGAAACGTTGGCGTCTTACGACGAGGTCCTCAAAAGCAGTCATGCCGACAATATGCAATGGCAGACCGCCTCCGGCGAATGGGCAGAGGGCGAAGCCGACGGACTTCGTGTTTATTCTTGTAACACCTGCGGCGGACAGATCGTTTGCGACGAAACGACTGCCGCAACGGCGTGCCCGTACTGCGGAAATCCCGTTGTAATGATGGGACAGCTTTCGGGCGATCTGAAACCGGATTACGTAATACCGTTCAAACTCGACAAAAAAGCGGCTATCGATGCGTTAAAAAGGCATTATTGCGGCAAAAAGCTTTTACCCAAGGTGTTTAAAGACCAAAATCATATAGATGAGGTCAAGGGAATGTACGTGCCGTTCTGGCTTTTCGATGCGGACGCAGACGCTAATATAAGATATAAAGCGACGCGGCTGCGCAGTTGGTCGGACGGTTCGTACAGATATACGGAAACAAGCACTTACTCCGTTATTCGAAACGGATCTATAGGTTTTGAACGTGTTCCCGTTGACGGATCGACAAAAATGGACGATGCGCTTATGGAGTCGATCGAACCGTACGATTTTTCCGATGCGGTCGATTTTCAAACAGCTTATCTTTCCGGTTATCTTGCCGACAAATACGATGTTAACTCGGAACAAAGCGTTTCAAGAGCAAACGAAAGGATCAAAAAAAGCACGCAAGATGCATTTGCTTCGACCGTGACAGGTTATAATTCCGTTATTCCCGTCTCGTCAAGCATCGATCTGAAAAACGGAAAAGCGAAATATGCGCTTTATCCGGTTTGGATCTTGAACACAACGTGGAACGGACAAAAATATACTTTTGCAATGAACGGCCAAACAGGCAAATTTGCGGGAGACCTGCCTATGGATAAGGGCGCTTTCGCAAAATGGTTGTTCGGTATTGCAGGCGCAGTAAGTGCCGCAGTATTCGCGATATCCTACCTTGTTTGGTTGTTATAAGGAGGTCCGTTATGAAAAAAAAGATCTCCTGCGCTATAATTTTGCTGTTCATATGCGTTTTTTGCGCTTTGCCTGCGTTTGCAGACGAAAATGTTTATATAACAGACGATATCGGCGTACTTGACGAATACGAGCTTTCATTGCTCAACACCGAAGCGCAACGTTTGACGGAAGAATCGGGCGTCGGTATATATTTTGTTTTCACGGACTCCGATTATTGCGTTTTTTCGAGTACGTCCAATAAATATATCGCTATGATACAAGACGAAACCGGCGTATCCGTTCGTTTTTCCGACACGTTCGGCAGTCAACTCAGCGAAGCCGACAAATCGGTACTTATCAAAGCATATGATGCCGAATCGACATATTACGGCGGTGTTTTGTCGTACATAGATACTTGCAGGACGTTGCTCAACAGCGACCCTGTTCGCAGCAGGCTGTACGACGGCGCGGGATTGTTAAACTCATACGAAGCGGCTGCGCTTTCCGCAAAGCTCAATTCGATAAGCGAAACATACTCTGTTGATGTTATAATCGCAACGGTTGACAGCGTAGGCAATCTTTCCGCAGATGCATATGCGGAATATTACTATGATTCGTCCGACTTCGGTTACGGTTCAAGCCGAGACGGCGTGTTGCTGTTGCTGTCAATGCGCGAAAGGGATTACAGGATCCTTTCAAACGGGCTTGGAGCTTCGGCTTTTACGATGGACTTTATCGATTCCGTCGGTAATAAAATAGTCCCCTACTTATCCGACGGAGACTATTACGAGGCGTTCGATCTGTTTGCCGATCTGTGTGAATACAATATCAACGGCACGATAAACGGATTTCCGTTCGATGTCGGCACGCATCTGATCGTTTCCGTTATTGTCGGCTTTGTGATCGCACTCGTTTCAACCGGTATAATGGCAGGACAATTGAAGTCCGTCAGGGCACAAAGCACTGCGTCCGGATATACAAAAGAGAACAGTATGAAACTCACTTCTTCAAAAGATCTGTTTTTGTATCGCAATGTTTCGAGGATCAAAATCGAAAAAAGCCCACCGAGCAGTTCGGGCGGCCGATCGGGCGGCGGTTCGAGACACGTAGGCGGAGGCAAATTTTAATCAAAACCCGATTTTTGAATATTTAAATCTGTGCAATACGCCTTTTAAAGGCGACGAACATATACTTTAGGTTATATACATAAACGCCGTGACGGGCATAAGCAAAAGCTTATGCCCGTCACGGCGTTTGGTATTGTTTTTTTTACGGGATATTATAAGATGATTATACTATGCAGTACCCACTTACGTGGCTGACAAAAATTTCGCTTCAATCACTTGTTTTTGTTGTTGTACCTGTTACAGTACCGTTATTAGTAAAGTTTCCCGCCGTAACGGTAACGTCGCCGTTAACAGTGCCGTTATTGATCATTGTTGCATTTGCGTTTTGAACAAACACATTACCGTTGACCTTACCGTTATTTGTAAGGTTCGTTGTGCCGCTGTCAAGGACAACGTTGCCGTTGATAACCATAGAGGAGCCTATAGTTGTTACAGTATCACGAATAAAGATCTCGGGATCATGCCAATTGCTCTGAATGCACGTATTTCCTCGGATCGTTCCGCCGTTCAAAGTAATATAGCTGTTTGAAGTATCACCATTAAATACCCAGCGTGCAGAGAAAGCACCTGCCAAAACGCCGCGGTTATCGACAATAGAGCCACCGTTCATCTCAAAGTCGCCGCCGTTTTCACAGCAAACAACAGAACCTGGAGAAGAATCACGATTTTTAGCATAATTTTGAGATATTGTACCGTCGTTTATTGTAAGTTTAGAACCGTTTATAACACCGAAAACAAGTCCGCTGCGCGCGTGACCTGCATTTTGTGTGATCGTACCTCCGTTCATAACACAAGTAGAATTGAACAGTTCGATAATACCGCCTTTATTGCTGTTATAAGCAAAGTTATTCGAGATATTGCAATCTTCGATCGTAACAGCTGCATTAGATATTGAGAAGATCGTACCGAGCGTATTTCTTACTGTTGCACCGTCGATAGTAAGTGTACCGCCGGAAATGCTGACGATGGGATTTGCGCCCCAAGAACCTACGTAATATACGTTTTCGATAACACAATCATCACCGAGGACCAATGTGCCTGCAGATTTAATAAGAGAAGCTGTCAATTCCGTACCGGATGAAGATACCGCTTTAGTTATATCATATCCTTTTTTATCATCTGTCAAAGGCATAGATACCGATTGCAGGTTGTTGCCGCCCGTCCAAGACCATGCATTTTTGCCGCTGACGGTTACTTGTTCCAAAGTAAGAGATGCGTTTTCTCTGACATTGAAAAGTGTTCCCGTATATCCTGCAGCAGGAGCAATTACAGCACCCGTGCTACGTATTACAACATTACCTGTAATATCAACAGCGGACGAAAGTGTAATATTGCTCGTCAGTGCGATTTCATTTTTGCCTTCTGAAATAGCCTTTAAAAACTCCTCTGTTGTGGAAACAGGAGATCCATTGACGCTGGCATTTTTATCATAAGTATTACTATTGCTGTCATATTCGACTGTATCCTGTGTTGCGAAGACTGTGACGGAAATGCCGCTGATCGTCTTTTCCTGATATTCGTTGCCTGCGGTTTCCTGCATGTGCAAAGAAATGGTAAGTTCGCC
>CAYUWC010000010.1:0-43105 GCA_964448355.1 uncultured Oscillospiraceae bacterium
GCTTGTTCACGGCGAAGAAGAAGCCGAAAAAGCACAGCAAACCGCAAGAGCTCTTTTTTCAGGCGGCGTCGGCGCAAATGTCCCGACAGTTGAACTGACGGCAGACGATCTCAATGCCGAGGGCAGAATAACCGTTACGGATCTTCTTGTTAAAACAAAACAGGCTCCGTCCAAAGGCGAAGCAAGACGTCTTGTCGATCAAAAAGGCATATTCGTTGCGGACACGCTTGTCGAAAGCGTTACGGCATCGTTCTCTGCGGAGGAACTTAACGGCGTCATTGTTAAAAAAGGAAAAAAATCTTTTATTAAGATCGTTATAGTCTGACACGGAGATTTCCCGAAACACATGATCCCGCTTTAGGTTTTCGCAGGAGCTGCAACTTCCGTCGTAATTTAAGGGGTCAACATCTTAAAAAATAAATTCTAACCAAAAGCTGTACGTCCGACCTGTCTCGGCGGAACATCACGTTCAATGTCGGATAACGAGTCGACGCTGCTTTTCGAAAGGTCATTTTTATGAAAAAAGAATTGGAAAAAAACTATAATCCGAGAGATGTTGAAGATCGTATATACGATTTTTGGGTCTCAAACAATTATTTTAAAGCAAACGTAAACAAAAACAAAAAACCGTTTACGATCGTTATACCGCCGCCGAATGTTACGGGTCAGCTGCATATGGGTCACGCATTCGACGAGACGTTGCAGGATATTTTAACACGTTACAAACGTATGTGCGGCTATGAGGCTCTTTGGCTTCCCGGTACCGATCACGCAGGTATTGCAACACAGATAAAGGTTGAAGAATATCTTCGCAAAGAAGAGGGGCTTACACGTTACGACCTCGGCAGAGAAAAATTCCTCGAACGTGTTTGGGCGTGGAAAGAACAATACGGTAACCGCATTATAAATCAGCTGAAAAAACTCGGCTCGTCGTGCGACTGGTCACGTGAGAGATTTACAATGGACGAGGGCTGCTCGAAAGCCGTAAAAGAAGTATTTGTTAATCTATACGAAAAAGGTCTGATTTACAGAGGCCACAGAATAATCAACTGGTGTCCGCACTGCAAAACCGCGCTTTCGGACGCAGAGGTCGAATACACCGAACAGGGCGGCCATTTTTGGCATATCCGTTATCCCGTTAAAGATTCCGAGGGCGAATACGTTGTGATTGCAACAACACGTCCCGAAACTCTTCTCGGTGATACCGCCGTTGCCGTAAATCCCGAAGATACTCGTTACACTCATCTTGTCGGTAAAACATTGATCCTGCCTCTCGTCGGCCGCGAGATCCCGGTCATTGCAGACGAGTATGTCGATAAAGAGTTCGGTACAGGTTGTGTTAAAATAACGCCCGCTCATGACCCCAACGACTTTTTGGTCGGTCAGCGTCATAATCTGGAACAGATACGTGTTATGAACGATGACGCAACGATAAACGCCGCAGGCGGTGTTTACGAGGGTCTCGATCGTTACGAAGCGAGAAAGCGTATCGTCGAAGATCTCGAAAAGGGCGGTTGGCTTGTTAAAATAGAAGAACATTCTCATAACGTCGGTCAATGCTATCGCTGCGGAACGACAGTCGAGCCGTTGACGTCGGATCAGTGGTTTGTTAAAATGGAACCGCTTGCAAAGCCCGCAATGGAAGTCATTTCGGATAAAACGATCAAATTCCATCCCGAACGTCTCGAAAAAACATACATGAACTGGATGGAAAACGTTCACGACTGGTGCGTTTCACGTCAGCTTTGGTGGGGTCACAGGATCCCTGCGTACTATTGCGATAAGTGCGGCGAAATGGTCGTTTCCAAAACAGATGTCGAAACTTGTCCCAAGTGCGGCGCCAAGATGCGTCAGGACGAAGACGTTCTCGATACATGGTTCTCGTCCGCGTTGTGGCCGTTCTCAACTCTCGGTTGGCCCGAAAAAACAGAAGATCTCGAATATTTTTATCCTACATCCGTTCTCGTAACGGGCTACGATATTATTTTCTTCTGGGTTGCAAGAATGATATTCTCCGGGCTTGAACATACAGGTAAAGCTCCGTTTGAGCATGTTCTTTTCCACGGCCTTATCAGAGACTCTCAGGGCAGAAAAATGTCTAAATCTCTCGGTAACGGCATTGACCCGATCGAAGTTATCAACGAGTACGGTGCAGACGCACTCAGATACACTCTCGTTACGGGCAATTCTCCCGGAAACGATATGCGTTTTTACTACGAGGTCGTTAAATCATCGAGAAATTTCGCAAATAAAATATGGAATGCGGCACGTTTCGCTCTCACTTATATCGATCTTGACGTTGCAACACTTCCCGAAAAACTCGAACTCGAAGATAAATGGATCCTTACCGAGTTTAACAATTGCGTAAAGGAAGTTCGCGATAACCTCGATAAATACGAGCTTGGTGTTGCCGCGCAAAAACTTTACGATTTTGTTTGGGACGATCTTTGCGACTGGTATATAGAGCTTGTTAAGCCTCGTCTTTTTGAAACAAACACAAACGAGGAAACGAAAAAATCCGCGCAAAACGTTCTTTGTTATGTTCTTAACGGAACACTCGCACTCCTTCATCCGTTTATGCCTTTCATAACGGAAGAAATATGGCAAAAACTTCCGCATCAGGGCGAAGCTCTCGTTATCGCTCCGTATCCCGAATACGACGAAAAGCTTAACTTTGCCGCAGACGCAGCCGCAATGGAAAATGTTAAAGCGCTTATAAAAAATATACGCCAACTCCGTCTCGATATGAATGTTCCCGCATCTAAAAAGACAAGTCTTTATATCGAAACCGAAGATCCCGACGAATATATCCGCGGCGCCGAATTTTTAAAGCGTCTTGCCGGTGCTTCCGAAATCAAGATAAACGAAAACGTTTCTCTCGAAAAAACAGCTACGGCACTCAGCCCCGACGCAAAGGCGTATATACCGATGGGCGAGCTTGTCGATGTCGAAAAAGAAAAAGCACGCCTCGAAAAGGAAAAATCCCGTCTCGAAGCGGAAATAGAGCGTATAGATAAAAAGCTCGAAAACGAAGGTTTTATCTCAAAAGCTCCCGCAAAAGTAATCGATGAGGAAAAGGCAAAGCGTGTGTCGTATATGGGTCTTCTCGAAAATACGTTAAAGGTACTTGCCGATCTTCAGTAATTTATTTTCGGTATGCTAAGTCCGAAAAGAAATTACCGGATTCGATCTTGTGTGCCAAAATCATAAATAACGAAAGGAGAATGTATGAAACGTACTTTTTTGTTCTTGACGATTTTTGTGCTTGCGATAACGTGCGCAATTCCTTTGTCCGCCGATACCGGACCGAAACCGTCAATTACGATCTATGTCGAAAACGCCCCGGATTGTATGTACTATCTCGACCTTTTGGTCGAAGAACAACAGCCTTACAATAACTTGTCCGAAGAAGAACAGTCTTCTTATGATCCCGAAATGCTTGCGATTCTTCGTGAGTATAACAAAGACGGATTGCGTGCCGCTCTCGCATACGGAACGGCGGTACCGCTCTTCGGTAAGCTGACGGGTGAAACGGAATCGGGACGTGTCAAGCATTACTTCTCGTATTTCGGCGTTCCGGATACTGTAAAGGTAATAGCCGTTACGGAGGACGGGACTGTGTATGTGTCGAACACTTTGAAAAAAACCGAATATCAAGCGGAATATACTCTTGATTTTTCAACATTTACGCTTGTTTGCGAGGGTAATTCCGCTATCAGATATTTATCTCAGTTTTTATCTACATTTATTCCGACCGTTATTATCGAACTTATAGTTCTTTTGTTGTTCGGTTTTTCGGTAAAAAAGAACATTTTATCGTTCTTGACGGTCAATTTTGCAACTCAAATCATTTTAACTATAGTATATGCGTTTTTCTACCCGTCAATGGGTACGTTCTTTATCAATTTCGCCGTACTGCCTTTTGCTGAGCTTGGCGTTATCGCAGTTGAAGCGACGGCGTATGCCTTTCTGTTAAAAGATAAGGGCAAGGGTCGCCGTGTTGCGTATGCGATCGTTGCGAATCTTTGCAGTTGGATAGGTTATTCTTTGTTAACGGCGATCGTTCCGTTCGTTTCGGAACTCTGGCTGTAAAGTTGTTTATTTGTAAATCCGCGGAGGAATTATGCAATACAGAAAATTAGGCTCGACAGGCATCGAGATATCCACTCTCGGCTTCGGATGTATGCGCTTTCCGTATATCGAGGGCACACAGTCTATTAACGAGGAAAAAACGATACCCATGCTTCGCCGCGCATACGAGCTTGGCGTTAATTATTTTGACACCGCTTTTTATTACTGCGACGGTAACAGCGAAGTGACGCTCGGCAAAGCCGTTAAACCGTTCAGAGATAAAATATATCTTTCGACAAAAATACCCGTTGACAAGGTTCAGTCCGCTTCCGACTACAGAAGCTTTCTCGAACAATCCTTGAAAAAACTCGATACCGATTATATAGATTGCTATCATTTTTGGAATATCAACAAAGAAAAGTTCGAAGAAAAGCTTCTCAAATACGACCTTCTCACCGAAGCGTTAAAAGCAAAAGAAGAAGGGCTTATAAAGCATATCTCGTTTTCTTTCCACGGCAATCCCGATGATCTGCCGTATATTATCGAAAAAGCGCCCATGCTCGAAACACTTCTTGTTCAATATAATATTCTCGACCGTTCAAACGAAAAGGGGATAGAGTATGTTGCGTCAACAGGCAGAGGCGTTATCGCAATGGGTCCTGTCGGCGGCGGTCGTCTTGCCGCACCGACCGAGCTTGCGAATAAAATAGGCTCTGTGTCCGCAAAAGCAACATACGAGCTTGCGCTCAGATTTGTTCTCGGTAATCCCAATATATCGTGCGCTCTTTCGGGAATGCGTTCCGTCGAGGAAGTGGAAAATAATGTTAAAGTAATGTCGTCGGATATACCGTTCACGGAGGAAGAGAACGCACGGATACGCGAAAGCCTCGAAGATCTGAAAAAGTTCTCCGATCTTTATTGTACGAGCTGCCGTTATTGCGTACCGTGTGTTAAAAATATAGATATTCCGCATATTTTTTATCTTTATACGCTTTACAACGTGTACGGGCTGAAAGACTACGCAAAAGCCGCGTATAAAAAATATTGCGATAAGCTTACGGAAGAACAAAAAGACGGCTTGGTATCTTCGTGTATAAACTGCGGCGCTTGCGAAAAGAAATGTCCGCAAAAGCTTGCAATACGCGAAAAACTCAAGCTTGCCGATTCCGTTTTGAAATAATAGGGCAGTGTCCGTAGCGCAGAATAAGTTTTGCGTCGGATAAAAATCATGCTCGGACTGTGTGTTGAAAACTCGTTTCAACGCACAAGAAAGGACGATAAAAATATGGCAAATCCTTATGTCGCCGTAGTCGGACGGCCGAATGTCGGCAAAAGCACGCTTTTTAATAAAATAGTCGGCGGTCGCCCTGCTATAGTGGAAGATACGCCCGGCGTTACCAGAGACAGACTTTATCGTGATGCCGAATGGAACGGCGTTCCGTTCACGCTCATCGATACGGGCGGTATTGAACCGCGCACAGACGATGTTATTCTGTCTCAAATGCGAACTCAGGCAATGATCGCAATCGAAACAGCCGATGTGGTCGTTCTCGTTACGGATATAACGACCGGTGTTACGGCGGCGGACAGCGAAGTTGCGGATATGTTGCTTAAAGCTAAAAAGGACGTTGTTCTTTGTGTTAACAAAGTCGACAGACCCGGCACTCCTCCGCCCGAACTTTACGAATTTTACAATCTCGGTCTCGGAGATCCGTTCCCCGTTTCATCCGTTCACGGCCTCGGTACCGGAGACCTTCTTGACGAAGTTGTCGGCAGACTTAAAGATCATCCGTCCGAACCCAAAGATGAGGATTCGATATATGTTGCCGTCATAGGTAAGCCGAATGTCGGCAAAAGCTCGTTTGTTAACTGCGTGTTCGGTTCCGAACGTACTATCGTTTCCGATATTCCCGGCACAACGCGCGACGCCGTTGACGCAAATGTCGAAAACGGATTCGGCAAATTCGTTTTTATAGATACCGCAGGTCTTCGCAAAAAAAGCAAAGTCGAAGACGAAATAGAAAAATACAGTGTTTTACGTTCGTATATGGCTGTCGATCGTGCAGACGTCGTTTTGATTATGATAGACGCAAACGAAGGCGTTACCGAACAAGATACCAAGATCGCCGGTATCGCTCACGAAAAGGGCAAGGCTTCGGTCGTTGTCGTAAATAAATGGGACGCCGTGGAAAAAGACGATAAAACAATGGAGAAAATGAAAAAGAGCATTGCGGAAGACCTGAAGTTTATGTCGTATGCTCCGATCGTCTTCATTTCCGCCAAAACAGGCTCTCGTATCGAAAACGTGTTTAAAATGATAACATTCGTTCACGAACAGCACTGCCGCCGTATAACAACAGGCGTTCTTAACGACGTTCTCGTTGACGCAACAACGAAAGTTCAACCTCCGACAGATAAAGGCAAACGCTTAAAACTCCTTTATATGACGCAGGTTTCAATCAAGCCGCCGACATTTGTCATATTTGTTAACGATGCGGAACTGTTCCATTTTTCGTATCAACGATATATCGAAAATCAGCTGCGCGAAACATTCGGTCTTACAGGTACGCCAATAAACATAATCGTAAGACAAAAAACAAAAGATAAACACTAAGCTTTTCCGTTTGTTTTCTCTGCGTACTTTCTTTTCGTCGCAAGTCCGCCGCGAATGTGCCGCTCGGCTTTGTTCTTTGCGAGAACGGTGCTTACTTCTTCGTAAAGCTTCGGCGAAAACTCGCTCAGGCGTTCGGAGACATCTTTGTGTACAGTTGATTTGGAGTACCCGAATTTTTTTGCGGTCTGTCGTACCGTCGCTCCGTTTTCGGCGATGAAATTTCCGAACATTATCACTCTTTCTTTGATATATGTAAGATCGCTTTCCATAATTATGTCCCCCGACATCACAGATTCTGTTAAATTCTATGATGCCGAGGGACATTTTATGTTCTTTTAAATTAAAACGAAACTGCGATCATCAGATCTCGCTTCTGTCTTTTTTGTTAAGATAAAGCGCAGCAATCGCAGTCATTGCGGCAAAGACGCACATCACAGCGATCGTTACCCAAACGGAGGATTGCGACCGACTGACGAGTTGTATGGTGAGATTATATATTGCGTAAATTCCGAAACATATCCCAAAGCCTGCAAGGTCTTTGTTGTTCTTCATAAAATATGCAAGTATGATCGTTATCCCGATATATATGACCATCGATATAAGGCGTTCTGTTCCCGAAGCAAAAAAAGTAGACGCCGATTCGTTAATTAAAGATTCTTTTATCAGCTCGTAATTTTCGGTTTTCGCAAGGGTATCGGTGTTTATCATTATGCTTACACTTAAGTTTACAACGCTCGTCAACGCCGTGTAGGCTAACGTTTCGCACGCACTGTGTCCGAAACCGACGCCCACTGCCGACATAAAGCAGATGTCATCTTTAAGCACGTATTTGAATATGACAAATCGACTTGCGATCTCAAACAGAGCTGTGGACAAAGCAATGAAAAGCGAATATGTAAAAACATTCTCCGTTTCGAGACTTTGAAACCATTGCGTCGAGGAAAGAAGCTGAAGTAAAGGAACTCTCAGCACGATATGCGCTATGAAGAATCCGAACATGCCGCTCAATATTCTTCGCGACATTTTTTTGTCTTTTTTAACAAGATATATCCAGATCGCCACCGGAACGAATAATGAGCAAATAACCGAAAAAACGATGCCTATCAAAGTAATTGCCGGAACCATGATTGTCTCCTTATCGAATAAGTATGAATATATTATAATATGAAAAAAATGTTTGTTTACACATCTTGCGCTAAAGCATACATCTTGCGCTAAAGCACATATCTTGTGCTTTGCGCAAAGGGGGAGCGAAGACCGGCCATATACATCCGTTGTTATACCGTTCCCGGATATTATACCGATCTTGGATATTATATAGCTGCGAAGTAATTCGCAAACGGCGAAGCCGTAAAAGCTTGCAAAGCAAGACTTTCTATGTGTATTATACCATACTTGAGGCCATTTTGCAAGATGCGACAGAAAATACTTGCAATTTAAAGGAAAATATGTTATTATGTTCATATACTTTTTATAGGAGCATACGAGGGTCTATGGATGTTGTTATTCAAAGCAGAACGATCAAGCTTTTAAGTTCTATGTTCGACAGAAAAACGCCGAACACAAGCGTTGTTAAAACAAAACCTCAAAAAATTTCTCTTCAGAGTAAATCTGTCGGTGCGCCGCTGAAAAGAAGCTCTCCGGAGCAGTGCGGAGTATCGTCGGATCTCGTGCGCGAATTTATATGCGAACTTCACGATAACGGTAAAGTTTTTCCCCATTGCGTAATGATCGTAAAAGACGGCAGTGTTATAGGCGAATGCGCCTATGCCCCGTATTCTTTCGATATTATGCACGTTACGCATTCTCTGTGTAAAAGCATAACGGGTATTGCCGTATGTATGCTTATCGACGACGGAAAACTTTCTCTCGACGACAGTATCGGTCAGTATTTTGAAGATTATTTGTCGCCGCTGAATATTTTGCGCCCTGTTAAAATAACGGTCCGTCAACTTATGACAATGACGTCGGATGTTGTTTTTAACGAGGCAGGGGTCGTTACCGATACCGAATGGATAAAATCATTTCTCGAATCTAACAAAACGGCGCATGGCGACGTGTTTAATTATAACAGTATGAACACGTTTATGCTTTCCGCGCTTGTTCGGCAAATAACGGGCAAACCTCTTGATGAGTTCCTCGCTCCCCGTCTTTTTGAACCGCTCGGTATCACGGATTGGTACTGGGAAAAATCTCCCGACGGCAACTGCAAGGGTGGCTGGGGACTGTATATGCACCTTGAGGACTTGGCAAAAATAGGGGTGCTGCTTGTTAACAAAGGCGAATGGAACGGCAACCGCATCATTTCGGAGGATATGGCCCGCAGCATGACGTCGATACAAGTATCCGCTCCGATAAGCGCAGGCTCGTACGATTACGGTTTGCAGACATGGGTCGGCCGTGTCGGCTCCGAAGCCGAAAATTCGTTTGTTTTTAACGGTATGCTCGGACAAAATATCGTATGTTTCCCGGAAAAACAGCTTGTTGTCGCTTGCTTTGCGGGAAACAGCTCCATGTTTCAGCAAAACGACTTTTTTGCGATCGCAAATCGGTATTTCGGAAAAAGCTATTCTCCGAATCGATCTCTGCCTGCCGATCTCGAAGCGGAAAAGAAATTAAGACAAACGGAATCTTTTTTTGCTTCCGTTTTACAAAACAACACGGCACCGAAGCGTTCCTTTAAAGATAAGATCCTTGCTCTTTTGGGACTGTCAAAAAAGGAAAAAGTTCTCTCCGTTCCCGAAAAATGGCTTGAGTTAAACGGAAAAAATTATGTTTTCCCTGTCGAGTATACTGCGGCCGTCGGGCTTATACCGCTTGTTATACAAACGCTTCAAAACAATTTTTCGGACGGGTTAAACAGCATTGCTTTTGACCTTACGGACAACAGTATTCGTTTAACGTTTAACGAAGGATCATGTTCGCATATCATCGAGCCGGGCATAGACTGTTATAAAGACGGCGAGATATATATGCACGGTGAAACATACAAAATAGCATCGAGAGCGAAATTCTGTTTTGACGAAGACGATAATCCCGTATTAAAGCTCGATATAGCGTTTACGGAGACCGCAAATGTAAGAAAAATAAAAATATATCTTCTTGACGGGCGTATTTTCGTTAAGTTAACGGAAACCCCCGGCATGGAATTTATCCTCGACGGTATCGAAGCAACGATAGGGGATATTCGTTCAAACAAGATAATGGACCTCATCTTTTCTCACGCCGATACGGATTACATCGTTTACAAAATGAAAACGGTCCTCGAACCGGAATTTACGGGTAAACCCGAATAAAATAATACAAGTAAAATGTCCTGCTTATGCAGGACATTTTACTTGTGTTCGGAGGTTTGAATATAATAAAAAACAGTATAGTATAGAAATAATCGAAATTTATCTGCTCATAAAAGCATAGACGACTTTTGCAAGATCTTCGCGTGTCATAAGTCCGTTCGGATCGATATTGTTGTTCTCGTCCGCATTTATAAGGTCGAGTGCGTCCGCGATTGCAATGTACGAAAGATATCCGTCTGTGATTTCGGACGAATCCGCATAATTTGCTTTAAACAATCCGTTGAGAGCTGCCGCAGCATTGTATTCGGACGGCATTATCACGGCTTTTGCGACGTCTTCTTTTCTCATCAGCTTATCGGGGTCGATCTCGTCTTTTGTTATAAAACCGTAATATACGGCTTCTTCGTATAACCACTCTTGATAATCTTCGTCAAGGTCTTCTACGCTGTAGCTCATTCCCATCGAGTTGAGAAGATATACAAGCATATCCTGTTGCGTGAGCAACGTCTTAGGTTCAAATTCCGTTCCGCCGAACGTTATACCGTACGCGGCAAGTTTCTCTATTATCTCTTTGCTTTCACAGTCGTCAATATCCGTAAACGCAAGCTTTTGCGTGGACGATGCAGTGCTTGTGAGCAATGTTCCGTCTTTTGCTTTTACGCCGGAAGCATATGTGTCGGTGTAAAGCTGATATGCTTCAACAAAAGAAAGCACGTATGTATTCCCCGCATCGATATACGGCTCAAAATCGGGATTTTGTTCATCTATTGCAACAGGTACCGTAACGTACAAATGCTTTGCGGAATAGATCGAAGTGTATATTTCGAGTGCTTTTTCGGCCGAAATGATTCCGTCGGGACTTTCAAATTCAACATTGTCGATCCAACATTTCGTAAACGTATCTACCGTTCCGTCAATGTTGTTGACCCTTACGGAAAGATAATTTTGATCAAGCGTGTAACCGTTTACGGTATGTGTGAAATTATACACGGTATATATGCCTGTGTCGGACGTGTAAGTGTACGTAAGCTCCGATGTGCCAAATTCCGTACCGAAATTCTTCTTAAGGAAATTTTGCGCGATCTTGAGAGAATCGGTGGTGTAAGTCTTTTGAGCGGAGTATTTCGAGCTTACATACGGATACGATGTGTAGTACGTGAAAAGCTCGCCCGTTTTTCCGTTTGCGGTAATGTTCTTTCTTATATAATATACATTGTTTTTCGATCTCTCTTTAAAGACATCTTCGTCCATGCCTATCTGAGAACCTTTTGTGACTTTTTTGCTGAACGACAAGGTTGCCGTAACTTCGTCCGTTTCGGTGTTCCTTGTATAAGAAGTGGATATAAGATCAAAATTGTCTAAACCGAATTCGGGATACCTTTCGCAAAGAATCGCCGAGATATCTTCGCCGCCCATAATGTCTTTCAGCTTTTCTATGCTTTCAAGCTCAACTTCCGTCAATTTATACGAACTTTCGGGAGCTCCGTTTTCTGCGCTGTCTGTCGTTGTGGACTCCGCAGAATCAAAGACCATATCGTCTTCAGTGTAATAAAGGTCGTCGAACAGCTCGTCTCTGTTTATCGCTTCGCCTGTTTTAGCGTCGAAAAACCACGTGCCGGTAGATATGAATTTGTATCTCAGCTCCGCTTTGGGGTTTGAGTGCTCTGTGTCGTCTTCATCGTATGTAATATAATATTTTAACGTATGGTCAAACTTGGTCGAAAGGTTTTTGAATGCCTGTGATTCGCTGTAGTATGACGTAACTTCGGGATAGTCTCCGTAGTACGAGCTTCCGAGGTCGCTGCGGTAGAAGTTGATAACTTCCAAAGTATCTGCGGAAACGGTTATACTTACGGAAACAGGCGCCTCAATGCCGTTCACGGTAAGCGTTGCGTTAAAATAATAATTGGAAACGCTTGTGGGGGAGAGAGTATTGTAGTTCTGCGTTGTAAACACAGCACCCTCGTTCTCTTTTAACACATTGTCGAGAAAAACTTCTGCAATAACCATTGCGTCGGCTTTGGTGTGAGCTTGGAATTTGGGATTGTAAAAATTATTGTAGGATTGATATGTGGTCTGTTTTGTGTAATAATTTTTTCTGTAACGCATAACGGTTCCGTCTTCGGCTGCCGTTACGCTTATTCCGTGATTTTCGTTACTCCACGAAAGGTACCATAAACGATTCGTGATATTATCGGCAAAATCGCCGTTGTATGATGTGTAATCGTCGCCTATACCCAAGGTTGCTTTTAAAGTAAGCGTTATTTCCGAAAGCTTTTCGTTTAAAGACGCTTCGTCGGTTATTTCGGTGGATTTTGAAACCGAAACATATTCGCCTGCAACGATTGATTCGTTTTCATCAACATCAACAACGTCTGCAGCGGCGGATACGCTCATCGATGTTAACATAGCGGCAGATAAAGCAGCCGCCAAAATTTTATTGCTGATCTTCATAGTGTGTTATCCTCCTGTTAATAGTGATAGATCAATGCTTCTGTGTTGTTAGACTGAATATTTTTCCAAAAGTTCCATACCCCAAAAAACTTTTTTTAATGATTTTTTGATAGAACACTTTGCGGATTTATTCCCGGCGTTAAAATCGAAGCATCGGCACATGTTTATCGCGTTTTTGCAGGCAACACTTTTCGGATTTATCCCCGATGTTAAAATCGAAGCATCGGCACATGTTTATCGCGTTTTTGCAGGCAACACTTTGCCGCTTAATTCATCGGCGTTAAAACCGAAGCATCGGCATATGTTTACCACGTTTTTGCAGGCAACACTTTGCCGTTTAATTCATCGGCGTTGAATCCGAAGCATCGGCATATGTTTACCACGTTTTTTGTAGGCAACACTTTGCGGATCTATCCCCGGTGTTGAAGCCGAAACGTCCGCATATATTTATATGGTAGATCAAATCGAAAAACGACACGTTCACAAAAAATTCACAATAAAACCCCTTGACGTATCGTCAATAATGTGGTATAATAATCAGGCGTTGAAAGTCGGGTTTGCAAAATTCAACAGATACGCTGGTGTGGCTCAATGGCAGAGCAGCTGATTTGTAATCAGCAGGTTGATGGTTCGACTCCGTTCACCAGCTCCACCAGACCGATTTTCGGCTGAAAATTAAATAAAGTATGGGGGAATTCCCGAGCGGCCAAAGGGGGCAGACTGTAAATCTGTTGTCAGTGACTTCGGTGGTCCGAATCCACCTTCCCCCACCAAAAAATCGACTTGTTTTTACAAGTCGATTTTTTTTATCCATTGCAAAAGCAATGGAATATCCTCGACAACGGCATTGTCGTTGTCGTATCAGTCCGTCAGGACTGTATATCATTCGGCGTAAAGTATCCTGCGGATGCAAGGTGCGCCTACGGCACGATCGGGCAGAACGTCACTTTGTGTGTAGCACAAATCAATCGGCGGGTTGCTTTAACGGTTGGCAGGCACAAACTCCAGCTTCAATCTCATACCCATTCCGTCCGCCAATCTTTGAAGCGTCCGTAAGGACGGGTTGGCATTGCCTTTTTCCAGTTTACTGATGTCGCCTTGGGCGATTCCCGTAAGCTCAGACAATTCTTTTTGCGTCATTCCCGATGCACGTCTTGCCTCAATCAATGCTTGTATAATTTCGTCTGTATTAACAGGTGGCACATTACTCATCGATTCCAATACTCTCCCAATCAATGTCGTCTGCATCAACATAGCCGCTGTTTTCCGCATCTTCTATTCTCTTTGCTTCCTCAGCGGTCACTTTTGTAAAATCGGGATCCCAAGCAAGAACCAACTTTTTTATAAACTCATAAGCAAACACTTTGTCTTCTTCGGGCAGAGCATCCATTAAGCGCGCGGCTTCAAGTGCAATGTTTGACATATAAAATACCTCCTCATTTGTATATATCTCTGCGATTGCCGATATCGATCACGAAGATAATTTCAACCGTTTCTTCGTTTTCGTGTCGGTAGATAATTCTCCACGAGCCAACACGAAGTCGTTTACGTCCGTCACTGTATCCTTGCATTGTTTTTATATCTCCGACAGGCGGATCGTAGGTCAGACCCACAATAGCATCACGGATCCTATCAACCGATTTTTTTGTCCAATTTTGATAAAAATCTCAGCGCATCCTTTGAATACCTGATTTTGATCTCATTCATTGATTATTCTCCGTAAAATGGAATGATTTATTCTATACTTATATTATATGGGATTTATCCTATTTTGTCAATAGGCTTTCGGGGTTGTTCGGAAAAATGTGTTAACATACGCTTTTCTTATATCCTGCAAATGTTGAAATCGGGAAAAGCCTGACAATCATTTTATCACAAAGCAATTGTGCATTTCGGCAATGGAAATCAATTGATTTTATGGGTTAAATAAATTATCGATTGCGATTTATATATGATATATCAAATTGCTTTCAGCAAATATAACAGGCGTCGGGATAAATATAAAAATGAGCTGTAAATGATTTTACAGCTCATTAGCGTTTTTTACAAATAATTTTTGCGGGGAACGTCTGAAATGCGTGATTATACGATGTTGCCGTCTTTCATGCGAATTATCCTGTCGCAGAACGCCGCAACCGAGTCGTCGTGCGTTACGATTATAATCGTCGTTCCTTTTTTGTTGATCTCGCGAAGAAGATGCATACATTGTTTGCCGTTTTCGCTGTCTAACGCACCCGTAGGCTCGTCGCCGAGAATGACGGAAGGCTCGTTTATCAACGCTCTCGCTATTGCGCAGCGCTGGCGTTCACCGCCGGAAATATTGTCGGCGAGTGTATATTTTAAATGAAGAATGCCGAGACTGTCGAGCAGCTCGTTGATCCTGTCCGATTCTTTTTTCGGGTTTTTATTTGCAAAAACAAGCGGTATGATCACGTTATCGTAAACAGATCTTTCACCGATGAGACCGTAACTTTGCAAAATAAAGCCGATCTCCTTGTTGCGCATTTGCGCGATCTCTGAATTATTGGAAAATGCTATCTCTTTACCTTTGAAAAAATATTTACCCTTGTTCGGATAGTCTAAACAGCCGAGTATGTGCAACAGCGTGCTTTTGCCGCAGCCCGACGGGCCTTGTATTGCAACCATTTCGCCTTCTTGTATCTCAAACGAAACGCCCTTTAATGCGTGAACAGGGGCTTCTGTCAGTAAATTATAGCTTTTGTCAAGCATTTCCGCTTTGATAATGGCAGACATTTCTTGCTCTCCTTTCTATTCTTTGTTCATCGATCTGATGAACATTATCGGCTCGGTCCTTCTGAGCTTGATTATGTACGGTAATGACGAAATCGAAAAAAGAATCACAACAAACCCGAATATAAGCCATAAACTGACAAAACTGAACGAGAAAGTATCGCCTGCTTCGTGTGTTAACAGCACATACGAAGCAGCGGCACCCAAAATTGTCGGTACAATGATTATACTCATGTTCCGTATTATGTCTATCGCCAAACAGTCCGTCCATTTTGCACCGCATATGAAATTGATCGCAAAACTTCTGATCTGATTGTTCCCGATATATATATTCGCACTTCCGATCCCGACTGCTGTAAGTATCAATAAACAGAAGGCTACCAATGTAACATCGGACGTTCCCTCGGAATATGATTTCCATGCGCCTTTTATCATTTCTTTGTACGAATATATCGAACATGTCTCACCCAGTTCCTTATACGCGGTTTGATACTCCTCGGAGCCGTCTTCGGCGGTTATTTCGCAATACCAATAGTGATTTATCATCTCACTTTCCGTCGTCTTGGAAAAATACGTGTCGTCGTCTAATTTAAAGTCCGGCAAAATAATAATGTTTTCGTCTACCGATTGCAAAACATCGCCGTAATCCAAATCGTTCAGAACGGATCCGTAATAGTATTTTGCGCCTTTTTTAAGAATACCGCAAATTTCAATATCAACAGTCATACTCTGTCCCTTAAAATAAATCGTGATCGGCACTGTCGAGCCTATCGTGTGGTTTTTTAACAAAGGATGATCGTACGACAAAATGACCGGAATGTATTGCCCGTCGTATTCGGAAAGCTGTTTTCCTTGTTCGAGTTTGAGCACCATATTCTCGCAGAGAAGATCTGTGCAAAATACCGTTCTGTACTGAATACCGCCTTGCATTACGGAATCAATAAACGACCAGCCGATACGCACATTATCGACTTTAGAGATCGCCTTGTATTTATCGTACGTCAAAAAGCTAGTACCCGGGTAAACAACGAGTTGAACTTCCTTGTTCTTAAAACCGTACAAGGTCGAAAGATCATAGTATGCAGGTCTTAAGATCAGCGAAATATAGTTGAACAGCGCCGTACATAAAAATATCAAAACGATCAGCACGACGTGAATGAATTTTTGTTTACGTATTTCTTCAAATGCGCAGGTGACGATATACAGAAATTTCATATAAAAACACCACCTATATATGATTTAAAACTTGATATCCCGTATTTCTGCGGTTTTGTACGGTTATCATTACGATCAAAACGGCTAATATCAGGATAAAATTGAAAACAAACGTGAGCGGCAAAAGATTATATACGTATCTTTTGTAATTGCCCAAAACAAGCGCAATATAACATGCCGAGCTTATTATATACATCGGAATAAACATCATGCAAACCTGAATATATCTTAATCCGAGCAGCTTCATATCCGAAATACCGCATATGCTGTATATCTTGTAAACAGATTGTTGCGAATTTATCCAACACTTAAAAACAAGTATCAATATCAGCATAACAAAAACCATCGATAATATTTGCAGCATCGATGCAGGAACAGCGGCTAAAATTATCGAGATCGAGAATACACCCATATCCTGGTTGCTGTTTTCGTTTTCACCGAAAGATTCGAGAATATTCGTTACTTTATTCAAATATCCTTTCGTCGGAGGTATTTGAAAAGACATATATACGACTTTTACATTCACATCAAGATCCGCAAATGTTTTCAACGGAATAAGAATACTGCTTTTATCGTACATATAGCTGCCTCCCGAAGTTGAGGTTTTCCCTATGATATTAAACGAATATCCCTCTGCCGATATATAACCGTTGTCTTCAAACTCGACAAATCCGCTATTGACAACTGCGTTCATTTTGCCGTTATCCGTATAATTAAAAAATCTGCCTTGAAATACAGTTTGAGCTCTTGCCATAAACAGATTGTTTGAATAACCGACAATTCCGAGTTCTTCGGCGTCCGTGATCTTTCCGCTGTTATAGGTAAAAGTTCTTGTTTTCAAGGCAGATTCCGTTGTTTCCGGATCATTTGCATTTGCTTGTTCCGATACGAAATGTACGTCGCAAATACTAAGATCAACTCTTTTCAGCTTATTGTAAAGCTCTTTTCCGGAGATCGGTTCGGTATAAACATATGTAAAATTGTGATTTCCCTCGTATGTTATATCCCTGAGAAAATTATAACGAATCGTATCCAACAACAAAAGAGAAAGAAACGACACCGCAAACAACCCCACCGAAACAAGAAAGAACAGCACTTTATTTTTCTTAATAAATTCAAAATAATCTTGGATCGCAATTTTGAAAAGCATAGTAGTGCCCTCCTTATTTTATTTATAGGGCTACAAAAATGCAGCCCTATAACCTTTCTTATTTATTGTGCGTAGGCGTGGAGAGTATGTACCTCAGACTTTCCTTCGCAATATAAATATAAACGATGTTCTGAAGTTACATGATCTAAATCATTACCAAACCCCATGTTTTCGGAATATGTGCAATAGCTGGTTCTTTCTGAATAGTAGTATGTCTTTATTTCATATTCATTTATTCCGTCTGAATTCGTGTCGCCGACATCTATATAACAAAGAACAGTCATACGTATAAGCGCATTATATGGGGGATCTTCGTCGTATGACAATGAACAGCTATGTTCATTGAGATCATCTCTTGTGTATGCGGAAAATGTGTCTCCGGTAAATAAGTGTTTCTCTGCACTGAGCGTGGCTACCATTATTGTACCAAAATACGTTGAGGTTGAAGCATACAGTGCTACGCCAACGGTAAGGATGATTGCACACATCAGTGTGAAACAAATTAAATTTTTTATTAAAGATTTAACCATTGTTGGTTCCTCCTGTAGATTTTGTTGATTTTTCTTAAATGGATTTAGTACAAATTAGAGAAAAGGCTTTTTTATAAGCTAAAGACGTTTGAGTTTCACTGTTCTTGTGTACGCGCATACAAATCGAAAAATATATTTTGTGCACATAACTAAGACCCCTCTTTATTTCATCTGACTAAATTATACCACAATTTGTTTCATGGCGTCAAGATGACATTTTCTTAAATAATTGTGACTTTACTGTGAATCAAGTGTATTTGATATGGTGACTTTTATTGATTTGTTTTGTAAATATGTGTGTAAATTGTAGGACATGGTTTCATCTGAAATGATTCCTTTTTTTGAGACAGGAACTGTTTTTTAGATTATAATTGCGGAATTTAATTACTGTATATTGCTTTTTTAATATATTTGAAACCATACATCTCTTTGAAAGTCAAAATTTTTGGTGACACAGCGAGATGTGCGGTTTCGATGATATAAAAGGGGTGTTTTATTGGTGGACGATCGGGGCAAAGCACTTTATTGAATGTCAGTTCGGGATAAATAATTTTGCAGCAGAACGGAAAATAACGGTATTTCGTCGGAAAATGTTTAATTGGCTATTGCAAAATTCCTTTTTGTGTGTTACAATATGAATAATGGAAAACGTTTCTTGGTATACGGATTGTTTGAAAGGAAAAAGATATGAAACTCAATTACAAACGTGTTCTGCTTGTAGGTATGGCATTCTTTTTGATCACGGCGTTTTGGCAGGCTTACGATGCCATCATTCCGCTTATTTTAACAAATCATTTCGGGCTTAAACAAAGTGTGTCGGGTGTTGTAATGTCGATAGACAATGTTCTTGCCGTATTTTTACTGCCGATTTTCGGTTCGATCTCGGATAAAGTAAACACAAAATACGGAAGACGCACACCGTTTATATTTTTCGGTACGATAGCTTCGATCTTTGCGTTTATTGGTCTTACGCTTATAGATAATGTTCAGTTGGCACGTGTTATCGCAAACGGGATCCCCGAGCTTGTACAAGGCGATTTAACGTCCGAAGCTTTTTCCGCATTTGTTTCCGAAACAACGTTTGCGCTCACCGTTGAAAATCCTCTGCCCCTTATAGGGTTTATCGCAACGCTGCTTGTTGTTTTGTTTGCAATGGCAACATTCCGTTCGCCTGCAGTAGCACTTATGCCCGATGTTACGTTAAAACCGCTTCGTTCAAAAGCAAACGCAATTATCAATCTTACGGGAACGGCCGGCGGAATAATCGTGCTTTCTCTGGGCATGGTGTTTTCAACGTCGCAAAAACAGTATATGCAGTATACCGGTTATGTTGTTGCGGTCAGCTGCGTTATGCTCGTGGGGTTTATCATTTTCCTTCTCGGTGTTAAAGAAAAGAAATGGGCGGAAGAAATGCAAAACGATACCGTAAAATACGGTATAGATATTTATGATGAGATCGAATCTTCGGATAAGCACGATATGTCGAAACCCGAATTTAAATCTCTCATTCTTATCCTTGCTTCCGTTGCGCTTTGGTATATCGGATACAATTCGATAACGAGTAAATATTCCGTCTATGCGACGGATGTTCTCGGCTTTGATTTTAACTTTACGCTTATCGTCGCACAGATCGCAGCTATCATATCGTATATACCCGTCGGTATCATTGCCTCGAAAATAGGCAGAAAAAAGACGATCCTTGCAGGTGTGCTTATTCTTGCGACGGCTTTCTTCGCAGGTATTTTTATAACATCCGACACACCCGAAATAATCATGTACCCCGTGTTTATTTTTGCGGGCATAGGTTGGGCGACTATCAATGTAAATTCGTTTCCGATGGTCGTTGAATTGGCAAAACAGGGCAATGTCGGCAAATATACCGGTTATTATTACACAGCGTCCATGGCGGCCCAGATCGTTGCCCCGATAATTTCGGGCATACTGTACGACCTTTTCGGGATGCAGTACACGTTTTTCACGTTCGGCACGGTGTTTGTAATGCTTTCGTTTGTAACAATGTGTTTTGTTAAACACGGAGACTCCGTTCCCGTCGAAAAGAAGAGTGTTCTCGAACACCTTGATGTTGACGCATGATGGCGGTCGTTATTGTATTGTTGTGCGCGGCTGTTGTTTTTGCCGTGTATGCGTTTTTGTTGATACTCCCGAAAAAACACGGCAATTACGCTCCATGCCTGCTTTGCGATTATGCGCACAGAGGTCTTCACGGCAACGGTGTACCCGAAAATTCGCTTGCGGCGTTTGAAATTGCCGTCAATAACGGCTTCGGGATAGAGCTTGATGTTCAACTCACAAAAGACGGTACAGTCGTGGTCTTTCACGATTATACATTAAAACGAATGACGGAAGTCGAGAAAAAACTGTCCGAACTCGATCTTTGCGATCTTCAAACGCTTTCTCTCGCAGGTACCGATCAAAAAATACCCACATTTGAGCAGGTCTTGACGCTCGTAAACGGCAAAGTTCCCATTCTTGTTGAGCTTAAAGGCGAAAGTCTCGATACCTCTCTGTGTGAAAAGACAGCAGAACTGTTAAAACAGTATCACGGCGCTTATTGCATAGAGTCGTTTAATCCGTTGTTGATAAAAGAAATAAAAAAATATCTTCCCGACGCTTTTTGCGGCTTGCTTTATACAAATGTTTGCCGCGAAAAAAAGAAAAATTCGTTGTTGAACATATTGCTTTCGATCATGGCGTTTAACATCATTTCGCGCCCGAATTTCATCGCTTACAACAAAGCGGACAGACGCTCCGTTCCCGTCAAACTCGTATGCGGCATCTACGGAATACCGAGATTTGTTTGGACGGTAAAGGGCGACGAAGAACTTGCGGCGGCACACAGATCGGGCGAATACCCGATATTCGAGAAATAACACGGCAAGTCAAAATATATTCAGCTAACAAAACAACCTGTAAAGTTGAGAAACCTTACAGGTTGTGCAAATGTATAAAACAGCACAGATGTTCGCGTTGTTAAAATCAACGGGGCACGGTCGCGATCATTGCGAAAAAATATTACAGATCATACAAAAGAGGAAAGAAAATGGCAGATACAAATACGAAAAATTCGATGCTTCACGGTCCGTTGTTGCCGAGCATAATAAAATATACCGTTCCGATAATACTTACCAGTATTTTGCAGTTGCTTTTCAATGCGGCGGATCTTATAGTTGTCGGACAATTTTGCGGCAGCGTTTATGTCGGCGCAGTAGGTGCGACGGGATCGATAACGAATCTTATCGTAAACCTTTTTGTCGGTCTTTCCATTGGTGTTGGTGTTACGGTCGCACGTGCATACGGCAGCAAGGATGATGTTGTTATTCACCGCACCGTACATACAGCGGTACCCACAGCAATCGTCAGCGGCGTTATCCTTACATTCGTCGGTATCGCTTTTTCCGAGCAGTTTCTTATAATGATGGATACGCCGGAAAATGTTCTTAAACTTTCGGCTGTTTATATGAAGATATATTTCGGCGGCATGACGTTTTCAATGGTTTACAACTTTTGCGCGTCGATTCTCCGTGCCGTCGGCGATACGAAAAGCCCGTTGGTCTTTCTTTTTATTTCGGGCGTTGTAAACGTTGTTTTGAATATATTTTTCGTTACCGTATTTGATATGAACGTTGCGGGCGTTGCTCTTGCAACAACGATATCTCAAGGCGTTTCGGCTGTTTTGGTCGTGTTGTCTCTTATGAAACGGACCGATGCCAGCCGCCTCGTTCTTTCAAAAATGCGTTTTCACAAAAGACAGCTGTTGAGCATCATTCAAATAGGTTTGCCTGCCGGAATACAAGGCTCGCTTTTTTCCATTTCAAATGTTATAGTACAGTCATCCGTTAACTCTTTTGGCGATATCGTCGTGTCGGGTAACTCAGCTGCAAGCAATATAGAAGGTTTTGTTTATGTTTGTCTTAACGCTTTCTATCAGGCAACGGTAAATTTTGTCGGACAGAATTTCGGTGCAAAGCGTTTTGACAGAATAAAAAAGACAGTCTTGATCTGTTCCGCTTCGGTCACGGTAGTCGGCATTGTTACGGGCTTTTTGGCGTATTTCTTCGGTGAACAGCTTTTGTCGATTTACATAACGGATTCTCCCGAAGCTATTGAGTTCGGAATAATCCGCCTTGGATTTATCTGTTTGCCGTATTTCCTTTGCGGCTTGATGGAGATATCTACGGGCGCGCTCAGAGGCATGGGTTCTTCTTTAAGCCCGATGATTATCTCTATTCTCGGTATCTGCGGCGTCCGCATAGCTTGGATATACACGATATTCGGTATTGAACGTTTTCACACTCTCGAATGCCTTTATGCTTCGTATATTGTTTCGTGGACGATTACGTTTATCGTTCAATTTATAGTATTCTTTGCCGTTTACAAAAAACACGTTAAAGAAAATGCTTCATTCCTCGCTTAAGGGGAGTGAAGCATTTTTGTTAATCGGCTAAAATATGCAGAGCTTCCAAATATCCCGGCAAGCCCTTACCCTTTACAGTCGCTTTGCACGCTTGCCTGATATAAGAAATTTTTCTGAAATCCTCTCTTGTGTCGGGGTCGGAGATATGTACTTCCACGGTAGGAAGCCCCACGGCTTTTATCGCGTCGAGTATGGCTATGCTTGTATGCGTATATGCCGCCGGGTTTATTATTATGCCGTCAAATTTACCGTATGCCCGTTGGATCTCGTCTACGAGCTCTCCTTCTTTGTTAGACTGAAAAAATTCGACTTGCAATTGCATTTTTTCGGCTTCTTTTTTTATCATTGCAACAAGATCCGCATATGTCTGTTTGCCGTATATGTCAGGCTCACGTATCCCCAACATATTGATGTTAGGTCCGTTTATTACAAGAATTTTCACAAAAATCCCTCCATATTTTTTCTGCCGTTTGTTTTGCAGACGTGTCGTTTTTAACGGATACATCCCCGAAAGCCTCGTACATGGGCTTTCTTTTTTTGTACATTTCGGTCAAGTCTCCGTTTTCCGAAAGAGGCCTGCCGTTTGTTGCCAATGACGAGATGTCTCTTGTTATTTCGTAAATACGACCGTTTTGTTTTAACGATGCGTAGTTTTCTTCAACGGTCACAACGCCTCCGCCCGTGACTATTATCCTGCCGGACAGCTTGCCCGCTTGTTCGACGATCTCTTTTTCGTATTGCCGAAATCTCTGTTCTCCGTCTGTCGAAAATATGTCGGGTATGCTTTTTTTCGTTGCTTTAACGATCATATCGTCCGTATCCTCGATCGGACGTCCGCTGAGCTTTGCAAGCTCTTTTCCGACGGTGCTTTTTCCGCTGCCCGGCATTCCGATAAGAACGATGTTTTCGCTTTCAAACAACATTTCCGCCGTTATTCGTTCAACAGCCGTATCGGGAATTGTTGTGTCAAAAAAATATTCCGCAGCCGCTTTTGCCTGTGCCGTGAGCATCGGCATTCCTCCGATATTCGGGATATTCAACATCTCCGCGTCAAAAAGCAGCCGTGTTCGCAACGGATTGTATATCATATCGACAACTCCGACGCAATTGCGAAAGTTCTTAAGATCAACGGGAGCTTTACCGTTGTTCGGATACATTCCAACCGGCGTTGCGTTTATTATTATATCGGCGTCAAAATGCTTTTCTATATTGTCGTAATTGTTTTCGCCGTTTCTCGATATCACGACGATCTGACTTGCACCGAGCTTTTTCAGGCAATAACACGCGGTCTTGCTTGCGCCGCCGCTTCCGAGAACGATCGCTTTTTTGCCGCTGACGTCGATATTCCCGGTTGTTAACATATGACAAAATCCGACGCAGTCGGTGTTAAACCCGTATAATTTGCCGTTGCGATTTACAATGGTATTTACTGCGCCTATCTGTGCCGCTTCGTCGGATATAACGTCGCAAAAACGCATAACGTCCACTTTGTACGGGATAGTCACGTTAAGGCCGCCTATGTCGTTTCTTTTAACAAAATCACCGAGTTCGTCGCGCTCAAGTTCGTAAAGCCCGTAAAGGTCGTTGCCTAATTTTTTGTGAATGGCGACCGAATAACTGTGCTTTAACGTCTGTCCCAAAAGCCCGTATATCTTGCTTTCCATTTAACCCTCCGAATAGTTGCCGAGGAATAAGAGTTTTTTGCAGCTGCGTTCGATACTTTCCAACATCGCAATCGTTTGAGAATCTTTCATGCTCGCCGCTATTTCGAAAAAGAACATAAATTCAAAGTCGTGCCCGATTATCGGACAGCTTTCAAGCTTTAAAATATCCGTCTCGCAAGCTGCCAACGTTGCAAGCACGCTGTAAAGTGCGCCGGGTCTGTGTTCGCATTCCAAAACAAGGCTTATGCGGTTTGCGCCCGGATAGATTTCCGTTTTATTTGATATGCAGACGAATCGCGTGTAGTTGTTATCGCTGTTTTGAATATCCCGCATTAACGGTACAAGCCCGTAAAGCTCGCAGGCGGATGGCGACGCTATCGCCGCTGTTGTAAAATCGTCGTCTTCGGCTACGGCTCGTGCCGCAAATGCCGTGTTTGCGTCTTCTTTTAAAATAACGTTCGGAAAATTCTTCTTTAAAAATTCGCTGCATTGAACGAGCGCTTGCGAGTGCGAACGTATCTGCTTTATATCCTCGATTTTCGTTCCCGGTTTTGCGAGCAGTTCATGCTTTATGCACAGCCTTGCGCTTTTAACGATCTTTACGTTTTTCGTGCGAAGCAGATCGTACGTCGCTCTGACAGAGCCGTTCGAGCTGTTTTCCACGGGAACGATCCCAAAACGGCAAAGTCCGTTTTCCACTGCGTTGAACACTGCTTCGAATGTTGAAAAAAACATCAGGTTCCCCATCGGAAAAAGCTTGTCTGCCGCCATTTGCGAATATGAGCCCTCAATGCCCTGGCAGGCGATTGTCGTACTGCTCGGAAATTGCGTCGGGCTTGAAGCGACAGCTTGCTCGATATTTTTTCTCAGTGGAGAATCCGCTGTGTTAAGAACATCCTGATATGCTCGGCTGAGTTCGAACAGCGTCGTGTAAAGCCGATGCGAATACAGTGACATATCTCCGCTTTCGTTCATTATGCGCCGAAGGATTTCCCGTTCTCGACTTTTGTTTAACACGGGAAGCCCGTGCTCTTTTTTGTATTTTGCTACCTCTTGCGAAAGCTCCATTCTTTTTAAAAAAAGCGGCAGAAGCTCGTTGTCGATATCGTCGATTTGTTTTCTTATATCAGAAAGTTCCACCTTGTTCCTCCAAAAGCATATCAAGAATGACCGTTGCCGTAACGGCTTCAACAACAGGTACCGCTCTGACTGCAATGCACGGGTCGTGACGACCGCGTATTGTTAACAAAGCGTTTTCAACTTTTTTTACGTTAACGGTGCGCTGCTCTTTTCCTATCGACGGCGTGGGCTTGAATGCCGTTCTGAAAATTATCGGCATACCGTTCGATATTCCGCCGAGAATGCCGCCGCAATTGTTTGTTTCGGTCTCGATTTTTCCGTTTCTGACAATGAACGGATCGTTGCTTTGCGAACCGTTCATTTTTGTTAACGAAAAACCTGCACCGAACTCTATGCCTTTTACTGCGGGAATACCGAATACCGCGGCTGCAAGCCTGTTTTCGATACCGTCAAATATTGGGGAACCTAAGCCTGCCGCAAGTCCGATTACAGCGCATTCAACACAGCCGCCGACAGAATCTTCGTTTTTTGCGGCGTCAAGTATCACGTCTGCGATCTTCTTTTCGGCTTCGTCTGAAATGACCGGTAATTCTTTTTTTGCGGTCGATTCAAAAAGCTCTTTTGTCGGAAACAGCGGAAACGCAATATCTTCTTCGCCCCCGACGGACGATATGTGCGCTCCGATGTAAATGCCGCGTCGTGCAAGTATCTGTTTTGCTATTCCGCCTGCTATGCACATGGGCGCAGTGAGCCGTCCGGAAAAATGGCCGCCGCCTTTAAGATCGACGGCTTCTCCGTATTTTACAAATGCGGTGTAGTCGGCGTGAGACGGGCGAGGCGTTTTTGTTATATACGAATAGTCGGAAGAATGTGCGTCGCTGTTTTCTATAATAACGCACATGGGGCTTGCGCACGTTACGTCGTTTTCAATCCCCGACAGAAATATCGGGACATCTCGTTCTGTTCGCTTAGTCGTAAATTCGCTTTTGCCCGGCGCTCTCCTTGACATAAAAGCATAAAGTTCTTCAATGTCGATATGCTCTCCTGCGGGAAGACCGTCGATGTTTACACCTATCGCTTTTCCGTGCGATTGACCGAAAATCGATATCTTTAACCTCTTTCCGTATTCAGATGACATACGCCTTACCTCCGATCGATTTGAGATCTTCAAAAAATGTCGGGTACGATTTGATTACGGCTTGCGCACCCGTTATTTTTACTTCTTCTTTGCAAAATGCAGCGGCAATCGACGCCGCCATTACTATCCTGTGATCTCCCGCTCCGTCAACAATACCGCCGCAAAGCCCGCTTTTGCTGCCGTATACGGTAACTTCATCACCGTTTTCTTCAACATGACCGCCGAGAGCTTTTAACATTTTACTTACAGTCGCTATCCTGTCGCTCTCTTTTATACGAAGCCGAGTAGTTCCGGTAAATCGTGTTTCTCCGTCGGCAAATGCAGCTACGACCGCAAGTATCGGGAACAGATCCGGTATTTGCGAAATGTCGATATCATGCCCTTTGAGAACGTTCGCCGTTGTTTTAACACTATCTTTTTTTACGTCTACATTCGCACCGAAACGGCTAAGGATATCGATCAATTTTTTATCGCCCTGAACGCTGTTCGTGTTTAGCCCTTTGATCTTAACATCTCCGCCGATCACTCCCGCTGCAAGAAAAAATGCCGCGTTGGACCAGTCTCCGTCCGTATTTATCTTGCCGGGAGATATAAGTCTGCCGTGACCGTTTATTTCGTATTCGCCTTGTTTTACGACAATATCGGCGCCGAACGTCAAAAGCGTTGAAACGGTCATATCGATGTAACCGACGGATTCCGCCGATGATGTTAAAATAATTTTGCTTTTCCCGTCAACGGCGCAAAGAGCCATCATAAGCCCCGAAATATATTGCGAGCTTATGTTTCCGGGAATGTAAAACTCGCCTGCGGACAGTGTTTTGAACGTTTTAAACGGCAGCATTTCTCCGTCAAACGTAACGCCGCCCGAACGCAACGCCGATATCAGCTCGCATATCGGTCTTTGCGGTAATCTGCCGGAGCCTGTAAATTGTGTGCTTTTTATCAGCGCACACGCAACCGGGAGGATAAATCTTAACGTCGAACCGCTCTCCTTGCAGTCAAACACCGCAAAGTCGGGCGCGGTTTGTATCGGATAAACAATAACGCTCCGTCCGCTTTGTTGAACTTTTGCGCCGAGCGCTTCTATACAGCTTATCGTTGCTGCAACATCGTCGGATACAGCTGTTTTATCCGAAAATGTCAGTCCGTCTATTTCCGTTTCTTTGTCGGCTATCGCGGCGCAGATAAGCGATCGGTGAATATCTGATTTTGAGCCTATTGCGTTTATCGTTCCCAAAAGAGGGGAGGGGGAAAGGATCATGTCCATTTAATGTGTCTTTCCGAGCGTTATATATTTTTTCAGCTCTTCTATCGGTTCGTCTGTCAATATACATTCACCGATCTTTTTCGGTACAACAAGCGTTATTTCATTGCCCGATCGTTTTTTGTCCGAAAGTGCGGCGTTTGTAAGCTCTGATATCGCAAAATCCGTATCCGTCGGCAGCCGATATTTTTTTAACAAGTCTTCGGTCTTTTTCGCCGTTCCTTTTTCCGTTATACCCAAACGTTCGCCCGCACGTGCCATCATCGCTATGCCGACGGCGACCGCAATACCGTGCGGAACCGAAAAATCACTGCATTTTTCTATCGCATGAGCTATTGTGTGCCCGTAATTTAAAAGTTTTCTTCTTCCGTTGTCAAACTCATCTTCTTCGACGATCTTGCCTTTTAACGCAACGCATCTTTCCGTTATTTCGCACAGAAGATCGGGTTGCGACATTATGCTGTCGATCGTTTTGCCGTCGAACAGCTCGAACAGCTTTTTGTCGAACAAAAGTCCGTATTTTATCGCTTCGGCAAATCCTCCGCACAGATCGGGCTGCGAAAGCGTTTTTAACACGGTCGGATCGCAAATAACGAGTTCCGGCTGTTTAAATGCGCCCGCAAGATTTTTCCCGACCGTAAGATCTATCGCGGTCTTGCCGCCGACTGATGAATCTACCGCCGCAAGAAGAGTTGTCGGTATTTGAATGAATTTTATTCCTCTCAAATATATCGCAGCGGCAAAACCTGCTATGTCACCGACAACACCGCCGCCGAGCGCTATGACCGTGTCCGAACGAACAAAACCTTTTGCTGCGAGAAATTCGAGAATATTCGACAATGTTTGTATGTTTTTCGATTTTTCTCCCGCTTCGAAAATAAAAAATTCCGAATCGGTTCCGCTTTCGTTTAACGATTTGATCAGCGGTTTTAAATATATTTTTTTAACATTCGAGTCCGTTATTATCGCAACACGTCCGCTGCCGACAACTTTTATGATATCGTGTCCGCAATTGCTTAAAATGTTCGGTTCGATTATTATGTCGTAAGTTTTTCCGACGTTAACTTTTACTGTCCGCCTTTTCATAACGTTTATTCGCCTCCGGCTGTCATTTTAAGCTCACGGCCGTTTTTTAGCATTTGTCGAAGCTTTTTTGTATCGCTGCTTTCGATTGCCGAAAGATAATCCGTAAGATTTGATATCAACAGCTTTAGCTCGCTTGCAAGATAATCCGAGTTTTCAAGGAAAAGCTCCGTCCAAAGCTCCTCATCGAGCCTTGCGACACGTGTCATATCCTTGTAACTGCCGGCGGAAAACCCCATGTGTTGTTGCGCGGTCGGCGACTTGATATATGCGCTCGACGTGATATGCGCAAGTTGAGATGTGTATGCGATCGTTTTATCGTGTTGTTCGGGCGTCGAAAACGTTATTTTACCGAACCCGACGGACAAAAAAAACGTCCTGAGGCTTTCCAAAAGCCGAATGTCCGGATTTTTCATCGGAACAAGTATCATCGACGCTCCGTCAAAAAGCCGATTGCTTGAATTTGCAAAACCGCTGACCTCTTTGCCTGCCATGGGATGACCGCCTATGTATGTAAATTCGTTTTGTTCGGCTAAAATTGAAAGCTTTGCCGTAATATGCCTTTTAACACCGCAAAGATCGACCAGCGTGCCTTTGATCAGGGGAGCTTTTGCCTCGGTCCAACTTATTACGGCGGTAGGGGATACGGCGAGCATAACAATTTCGCAGACGGATAAACGCTCGTTTGTAAGTACATCGTCTATCGCACCGGACAATTTTGCCGTGCTAACGGTTTCTTCGTTCAGGTCCGAACCGAAAACCGTGTGTTCCGTTTTGGATTTTATGCTTTTGGCCATCGAACCTCCGATAAGCCCAAGCCCGACAATGCCGATCGTCATTTATATCGTTCCTTTATCCTGTGATTTTACCGCGTTTGATATAACGGTAAGCTTTTTCGCAAGAGCGTCAAACGCCTCGGGACGTATCGATTGCGGACCGTCACACAAAGCATGGGTGGGATCGTTGTGTACTTCTATTATAAGCCCGTCCGCTCCTGCCGCAACGGCTGCGCATGAGAGCGGTTCAACAAGTGCGGCCTTGCCTGTGGCATGGCTCGGATCGATGATCACCGGCAGATGCGACAGCTTTTTGAGCACGGGTATGGCTGCAATATCGAGAGTGTTTCGAGTGTGTGTTTCAAATGTTCTGATACCGCGTTCACACAAAATGACCTGTTCGTTGCCACCTGCCATTATGTATTCTGCGCTCATGAGCAGTTCTTCGTATGTTGAAGAAAGTCCTCTTTTTAACAATATCGGCTTGCGTATCGTTCCGAGAGCTTTGAGAAGCTCGAAGTTTTGCATATTTCTTGCACCGACCTGGATCACGTCAACATCGTCGAAATTGGGAAGTTGAGATATATCCATAATTTCGGTTACGATCGGAAGCCCTGTCATTTTTTTCGCTATCGAGAGCAGTCTCAGCCCTTCGTTTCGCAGACCCTGAAACGAGTACGGCGATGTCCTCGGCTTGAACGCACCGCCGCGCAGTAACGTTGCACCGCTTTCCTTGACGGATCTTGCTATCGCACAGATTTGTTCTTCCGATTCAACAGAACACGGGCCCGCAATGAGCGTTAAATTGCCGCCGCCGATTTGCGTGTTTCCGACTTTGATCACCGTATCCTGAGGATGAAATTTGCGGTTTGCGTTTTTGTACGGTTCCTGAACTCGGCGAACATCACTTACTATATCAAGCGCGGAAATGAGATCTATATCAAGATGCGATGTGTCGCCCACAAGACCGAGAATAGTTTGGCGTACACCGACGGAACGGTGAATTACAATATCTTTTGATTCCAACCAAGATATTAAACTGTCAAGCTGGGCTTGGTCGGGATTGGGTTTAAGAATAACGATCATTTGTTATTTCCTCCTAAAATAAAAGCCTCACAGCCTGCGTTCGACTGTGAGGTTTATCATATTAAGCAATCGTAAAAGCTTATGCTTAGAATATTTAAACATCTTTTTCAGCCAAACACAAACGGGTTTTGCAAAAATAATAAGCAAAACCGTAATAAAAATATTCAGCTGCGATATTTTTTATGTTCATTGCATAAACTCCTGTGGGTAATTACATTTTTTAATATAACACAAATGTGCCCCAATGTCAATACCCTGAATCTTATTTTACAGTTTTGTCACACTAAAATCCGTTACGATTATTGTTAAACATCGCGAAATTATCTTCGTTTCCCGATTTTTTCGGGTACATTTGATCAAAACAGGCTCCGATTAAAATTCAAGAACGGGGCCTTCTTTGCATATGCATCGACGCTGACCGTTGATTTTTGTTGAACAACAAAGACACGTTCCTATGCCGCAGCCCATTCTTTCTTCAAACGATGCAAGGCACGGTATGCCGTTTTTTTTCGCAATATCTATGATTTTTTCCATCATTACCGTCGGGCCGCAGGTGATGATCTTTGAGATTTGTTCTCCGTCTTCGATCATTTTTTCAAGTCCCTGCGTAGTAAAACCTTTGATCCCAGCAGAACCGTCGTCGGTCATAAGCGTTGTTTGACAAATACGATCGAAATCCTCGATAAAGTCTTCGTATACGGCGTCTTTGTTTCTGAAGCCAAGGATCGCTTTTGCGCTTTTGCAAGCTTTTACTGCGTTAAACAACGGGAAACAGCCTATGCCGCCGCCGATGGCAACTACATTTTCGTCTTTTTTCGTCAACTCAAAGCCGTGACCGAGCGGTGCCAACATATCTATAATGTCTCCCGGCTCTTTCTCGGCAAGAACGCGCGTTCCCTCTCCGCGTATCTCAAAAATGAAACGCAATGTGTTTTTTGACGTGTCGCATATGCTTATCGGACGACGCAAAAACGTTTGTCCTCCGCATAAAATGTGAAGAAATTGCCCCGGAGAACAGATCTTTTCGGCATCGGGAAAAACAACTGTAAAGTCTGTAAGCTTGCCGAAAGTTTTTTTTGTTTTTATCTCACAGAAATAATGACGATCATTCATTTTCTACCTCATATTTTTTTCCGCAGAATTTGCAAACTATCTCTGCTGTCGGTCCGAGCGTTCTTCTCTCGTTTAACGGAACGGCTTCCAGTATTCTCTGTGCGCTGCGTTTTGAACAGTGGCAACCGAAAGTCAGGATGCTCTCTCCTAATTTTTCACAGCCGGACAACTCAAATTCTTTTTCGTCAAGCACACGGAAAAACGGCTTTATCGAATCCCAGACTTTTCTCAGATCCGTAGATCCCGGTAATTCTTCCGCAAAAATACCGACTGTCATTCTGCCGTCTCTGACAACTTTCCATTTTGCGTTTCGCTGCATACTTTCGGATATGTATGCATTAACGGCGCCCTGAACGTTGCCGCCGACGACCACGCTGTGATATTCGCCGCCGACGTCGGAGTGCCTTGTAACTTCCAATATTACGCCGTCAACACCGTTCGGCGGATCGAACGTTCCCGCGCAGGCGCACATTCTTCCGTCGCCGAATGCCGTAACGGATATCGATTTTTTTGTTCCCGTCCATTTGAAATTTGCCGTTATATATGTGTCGGCTTCTTTTTGCTCCGCAGAAAGCGCAGCGGTAAAAGCCGCCGCAGAACCGAGTGCGATATAGTCGCCGTTAAGAGTGATCCCTTGTTTTTCGGCCATTTCTTCGCAAATGTTTTTTACCGCGGAGACTATAATGAGCGTATCTCCCTGTATGTATCGTTGAATAACTTCGCTTTTCATTGTGCTTAAACCCTTTATATTGAAAATTCTTTCGAAATAATGTTTTGTTTTAACAACCGGACAGATATTGTCGAACGTTTTGCGCTATAAATATATCTCTGCCGTGAAAACCGAACACGTCTGTGATAGTAAAACCGCTTTGCTTGAGAAGATCTTTTAATTCTTTTCGCGTATAATACTTTTCTTTAACGGTGCAGTCGTAACGTGTGTAATCTTGTCCGTCACCGGAAAACACGGTTATGTAATTTGTAAGATTTCCTTTTGTGAATATCCCGTCCAAGATAAGAGTGGACGTTTCACGGTCGATAACTTTAAGCTCTGCGTTCTTTTTCATCAAAGCTTCCGTTTTAACATCGAAAATAAAATATCCGTTCGGCTCCGTAAAATTGATAAGTCTTTTTACAAACGCCTTGAGCTGTTTTACGGAAAGATGATTTATCGTGTCGAGCGAACAAAAACAGAGATCGTAAGCTCCGTAAAGATCTATTTCTTCCAACGGTTGGCAGATCAGGTGCGGTTCGATCCCCATGCTTTCAAGCTTTTCTTTTGCTTCTTGCAGCATTTCGGGCGAAATGTCGATACCCGTACACGAAAATCCTCTTGCCGTAAGCTCCGATATGAGCGTTCCCGTTCCGCAGCCGAAGTCCGCCGCAAGCCCCGAAGCAGGCAAAAACGGTGCTTTTTCGAATATTTTGTTTAAATAAGCGTTGTGATCAAAACCGTCTGTAAACTCATCGTAAACAGATGCTATTATATCGTAACTCGTCATTCGTCGAATTTAAGGACAGACATAAATGCTTCTTGGCTCAGCTCTACCGTGCCGAAAGAGCGCATTCTCTTCTTTCCTTCCTTTTGCTTTTCAAGCAGTTTTTTCTTACGTGTTATATCACCGCCGTAACATTTTGCGAGAACGTCTTTTCGCATTGCTTTAACGGTCTCTCGCGCGATGATCTTGCCGCCGACGGCAGCCTGTATCGGTATTTCAAACAACTGACGCGGAATATTATCCTTTAATCTTTCGGTTATTTTTCTTCCTCTTGAATATGCTCGTTCCGAATGCACAATGAACGAAAGCGCGTCTACTATCTCTCCGTTAAGAAGTATGTCTAACTTAACAAGCTTGCTTTCCTTGTATGCTTCAAATTCGTAGTCGAGCGATGCGTAACCTCTCGTTCTCGATTTGAGCGCATCGAAAAAGTCGTATATTATCTCGTTTAACGGCAAACTGTAATGGAGATTTACCCTCGATTCGTCTATATACGTCATGTTTTTGAACACACCGCGTCGCTCCGTACACAGGTCCATTACCGTTCCGATATAATCGGTCGGAGCAAGGATGTCGGCTTTAATAAACGGTTCGTACGCCGTTTCGATCTCGGACGGAGAGGGGTATGCGGACGGATTTGAAATGTATTCTTCCTCGCCCGTCACTCTTTTTATTTTGTATATAACGCTCGGCGCCGTCGTGATAAGGTCGAGATTGTATTCACGTTCCAAACGTTCTTGGATTATTTCCATATGAAGAAGCCCCAAAAAACCGCATCGGAATCCGAAACCGAGCGCTGCAGACGATTCTTTTTCATATGATAAAGATGCGTCGTTGAGCTGAAGCTTTTCAAGCGCTTCTCTTAAATCTTCGTATTTTGCTCCGTCGGCGGGATAAATTCCCGAAAAGACCATGGGTTGAACTTTTTTGTAGCCCGGCATGGGATCGTGAGCGGGTCTGTCCGCATGTGTTACCGTATCGCCGACACGTGTGTCCTGAACGGTCTTTATCGAAGCCATTATGTAGCCGACCTCGCCCGCCTGTATCTGTTCTTCTTTTTCAAAGCCGAAAGGTCTCAAACAGCCGACCTCAACAACGTCAAATTCGGCACCCGTCGCCATGAGCTTGATTTTTTCTCCGGCGCGGAGAGTTCCGTCCATAACTCTGACGTAAACTATTACGCCTCTGTACGAATCGTATATGCTGTCGAATATAAGCGCGCGCAACGGTGCGTCTTTATCGCCTTTCGGCGCAGGTATGTTTTTAACGATACTTTCGAGTATTTCTTCGCAGTTTTCGCCTGTTTTTGCCGAAACTCTCGGAGCTTCGTCCGCAGGTATGCCGATGACATCTTCGATCTCTTTGATAACTCTTTCGGGATCTGCCGACGGAAGGTCTATTTTGTTGATAACAGGTATTATTTCAAGATTATTGTCAACGGCAAGGTATGTGTTGGCAAGCGTTTGCGCTTCGATGCCCTGCGATGCGTCAACAACAAGCACCGCGCCCTCGCACGCAACGAGAGATCGTGATACTTCGTAATTGAAGTCAACATGGCCCGGCGTGTCGATAAGGTTAAACGTGTATGTCTTGCCGTCTTTTGCGTTGTATAACATCTTGACCGCACGCGCTTTGATCGTTATGCCGCGTTCGCGCTCGAGATCCATATTGTCGAGAAGCTGAGCTTCCATATCTCTGTCAGCAACGGTCTTTGTCAACTGCAAAAGCCTGTCCGCAAGCGTTGACTTGCCGTGATCTATATGCGCGATTATTGAAAAATTTCTGATTAGACTGATGTCGTTAGTCATATGCCACCCAAAATATAAATTATGATAATTGCTTTTGTCCTTGTGTTTCGTAATCACAACAAAACGACGCTCCATATGCGTAATTCCGAAAAATCGACATATGTCCGGGCGTCTTGATAATGAAAATGATTAAAAATAAGTTTCCCGCACGGCCGTGGGGAGAATACGGCAATAACGCCGTATAATTCTACGGCAAATTTAAGCCCTGCTTCAACAGGCGGGTTAATTCCTCTCCTCTGCTTTGTGCTCCCAACGTTCGGAACTTGTTCCGAGAGGTCTGCTCCCCCACAAAGGAAGACGGAATCCCAATCAACAGGTGTAGGTTTTAATTATACCGCAGAACACGCACCGCGCAGGAAACTTATAATTACATATTGATCTGCCTCTTGCAAAAATCGGATCCCGATCGTTTTCGGAGGCGTTTTATGACCTAACGCAGATATCCATCGCCTTTAAGACGGTCGGATTCTTTAGAAGCTTAACGATCTCCGAGTGGGTTACAATCGTTTGCGATCTCCGCTCTTTACAAGCAAAGCCGGAGCGTTGCTTTGCTTTAAACTCGGGCAAGCTGTCCTCCGCTTTTTAGGTCACGTTGAATAACGGAAAAGCCCCTTATTTAACACAAAGTTTCCGCTGCCGAAACGTTTATTCTTCTTCAGCTGAAGATATATCTTCGTCGATCACGTATTCGTCATCGTCAAATTTTTCTTCAAACATAAGCAGAACATTGTGAAATTCTTCTTCATCTTCGATAGAAGAAAGAATGCAATCGTCGTTTTCAACTCCGTCAACACGAAGGATCGTAAATTCGCATTCGTCGTCATCAAAATGTTCTTCTTCAACAAGCGCGAGATAATCTTTGCCGTTGTACTCCACGCCGTCAACGACCACAAAGTCTATTGCGTTGCCGTCTTCGTCGTAAAGGGTTATTATTTCGTCTCTTTCAAGTTCTGACATGTTTTTCTCCTGTATAATCTGTGAGCATTTAAACTCCGATATTCTTGTACTGATAATATAATACACCAAAAATGAGATATTGTCAATCGGTTTTTCGAAAATTTTTTAGGGATATATTCCCGATACGGACTTTGATACGGTCTGTTTTTATTTTTAATTGGATGATTTAAATCATTTAAATGATTGCGATCGGTTAGTGATCGAGATTATTCAGCAATTAAGATCATTCTGTGTATCGAGATCATTCGGCGTTTGGGATCATTTGCGATCAATAGTATTTTGCGTGTCGGGATCATTTGATGAATGTGAGCCTTTAGTTCATAAAAATGTTACAAAAAATCGAGGAAAACAGTATTGACAAATTACGTCGTTTGTTGTATAATATTCAAGCTGACTGATGCGACATCGCATTGGATAAGTCAATCTGGCGGAATAGCTCAGCTGGCTAGAGCGCTCGGTTCATACCCGAATGGTCACTGGTTCAAATCCAGCTTCCGCTACCATATGGCCCGTTAGTCAAGCGGTTAAGACACGGCCCTTTCACGGCTGGGGCAGCAGTTCGATTCTGCTACGGGTCACCAAAGCGTTGAGATTTTTGATCTCAACGCTTTTTTTTAACGCAAAAATTCGGTCGGTAAAGAATATCGACGTAAAAAATATATGCCTGCCGCCGATTTATGCTCGGCGGCTTTTTGTTGAAAAATATAATTTAACACAGCAGTCACTCTCCTCTATGGCGGTATCGGCTTTTTTGGGGCTTCAGCGTGACTTGCAATCTTCAACTGAAGCTCGAAGCGCTTAACGCTCTCTGAGCAGATCATGATCGTTCGCAAGTTCTGCTCCATAAGCAAAGAGGGATCTTTTTTTTGATTTATACACACTGTGCCTCTTTAGACCTCGTCCCGTTTTGCGTTAACACCCCGTGATTTCGGTGTTTTTTCTTGATTTTAACAAAAACCGACGTGCCGATCTCGATCGTCGGTGTAAAGTATATCGGTTATACAGCTGTGACCGATTTTGTATATGCCCATAAACATTTTTTTTGTTTAAATTCGGTTTAACGACCGGAAGTCGCTCTCTTTGCAAATGCGCTTTCTCGGTGGCAATTTATCTTTGTTACGGATAAAACTGCCCCGTGTTTTGAGTGTATGTAAAAGTATACAACTTTATAGATACGAAGTTTTAGGAGAATGATCGACCGTGAGTAAACGGAAAATTATGAAAATAAAGTATGAAAACAGAAAAACCGAAAAATAATAACATAAACCTTATTGACTTTGTACCGAGGTTTTGTTATAATAAATGTAAAGAGTGAGGACAACTATTTGGTTCACCAAAAGGGGGTCGTTAAATGTCCGTAAACAATGATAACGGTCTTGTTTTCGAGGCGGAGCCGGCGGATAAGGCCGTTGAAGTTATCAAGCTTATTTCCCAGGCCGAAGATGCGGGGAAAAAACGTCGCGAATTTGCGGAAGCGGAAGCAAGGCTTATAATCGATGACGCTTCCGACCGAGCGGAAAAATCCGTTGCGTTTGAAGAAGCAAAGGCGGAAGAAAAAATAAAAAAGATCAGAGAGCTTACGGAGCAAAAAGGGCGTGAGCTTGCCGTAAGTATACTTACCCAGGTAAAAGACAGCTGTGAAGAACTTAAAGAATCCGCACGGCAAAACAAGCCCGAAGCGATCGTTGCCGTCGTTGAAAGGATCGTGAGCGAATGGCGATAGTCAAAATGAAGAAAGTCTCCGTTATAGCTATGGCACAGGACAAAGATGCTATTCTTGACGATCTGATGTGGCTTTCCGCTGTTGATGTAAATCCTCTTTCCGAAAAATTTTCCGATGACGACTTGTCTTCTTTGATATCTTTTGACGATGCGAGCGAAACGTCTGCGGATATATCCGCAAAAACGGCGTTTTTGGAGCGCACGCTCAAAACATATCGACGGTATTCAAAAGAAAAACGTTCTGTTTTTACACCGTATCAGGTGATCGGCAGAAAAGATTTCGATTCTTTTTCGGAAATCGAAGATGGGATTTTTTCAAATGCACGGAATGCTGAAAAAGCCGTTCTTGAGCTTAACGATATCGCCGCCGAAGAAAACAGGCTCGATGTTTTAAAAAGCAGACTTTTGCCGTGGAAACATCTGCCGCTTCGTCTAAACGAATCTTTCTTTGAAAAAGCGACGTATTTTATCGGCTCGATTCCCATTAAAGCCGATATTTACTCCGTAACGGAAGGCGAGATCGCAATAGGCGACACGATAGAAAAAGCCGCTGCGTGGACGGAATGCCTTTCAAAAGACAAACATTTCTCGTATTGGCTCGTGGTCTGCCTTTCTTCGCAGGAAAAAATGCTTTTATCTTCGCTTGCCGATATCGGGTTTAACAAAATATCGTTCCCGGACCTTTCCGGTACGGTCGGCGAAAATCTGCGTGATATCGAGGAGCGTAAAGAGGATCTTTCGGAAAAACGCGCTTCCGCAATAAAACAGCTCGAAAAATATGCGGAAGATCTGTCGAAGGTTGAAAAAGCCGTCGATATTCTTACAAACAAGCTTCGCCTTGTTAAAGTCAGAGAAAAGCTTGCAAACACACAAACAGCTTTTATGCTTGAGGGTTGGGCACCGGTCGACAGGACCGATGAGATATCTTCCCTTTGCGAAAAATACGGAGCGTTTTTGATCGTCGAAGATCCCAAAGACGACGAAGAACCTCCGATAAAATTAAAAAATGCCAAGATCATCCAACCGTTTGAATCGATAACGGAAATGTTCGCTCTGCCGACATACAGAGGTATCGATCCGAACTTTATGGTCGCACCGTTCTTCTTCCTGTTTTTCGGTATGATGCTTTCGGATGCGGCTTACGGGATCTTGCTTGCGGTGGGCGGTTTTCTCGTCCTTAAATTTACAAATATCCGAGGCTCGACGCGGAATATGATCAAAATGTTCGCGATCTGCGGAATTTCAACGGTCGTCTGGGGCTTTTTGTTCGGTACGTTCTTCGGAGACGCCGTCGGCGTTATCAGTTCAACATTTTTTAACGGCGATCTTGCGTTGAAACCGCTTTGGTTCGACCCCGTAAGCGATCCGATATCGCTGTTGATATTGTCAATGGCGGTCGGCTTTGTCCATATCCAGGTCGGTCTTGCTTTAAAAATGTATATGCTTATTCGCGATAAACAGTACTTCGCGGCGATATTCGATATCGGCTCGTGGATGCTTGTTTTGGCAGGCGTTCCCGTCATATTGTTTAACACAACAGTGGGCGGCATTATGATCGGCGTGGGCGTTTGCAGCCTTGTTGTTACGCAAGGCAGAGAGAAAAAGGGCATATTCGGCAAGATAATCGGCGGTGTCGGCAGCCTTTACGATATCACGGGCTATCTTTCGGATATTTTATCGTATTCGAGGATCTTGGCTCTGGGGCTTTCCGCAGGTGTTATCGGCAGTGTTTTTAACAAGCTCGGTTCTCTCGGCGGAGCAAGCGTTTTCGGCGTGATACTGTTTGTTGTTATATTCTTTGCAGGTCATATCTTAAATCTTGCGCTCAGTGTTCTGAGTTCTTATGTCCACGCTTCCAGACTTCAGTTTATAGAATTTTTCTCGAAATTCTACGAAAGCGGCGGACGTAAATTCGACGAGTTCGGTGTTAACGCAAAATACACCGAGATCGGTCAGTAACCATCGGCAATTATATACTAAATTTCACTTAAATACAAACAAAACGGAGGAAAAATTTTTATGAACGATTTATTGACATCAGCTTTAACGGCAACTTCTGATCCCGGTGCTTTTTCTTTTCTCGAAAGCGGCCTTTTTTGGGGCTTTTTCGGCGCAGCTCTTTGCGCGCTTTTAGCATTTATCGGCTCCGCAAGGGGTGTTAACATCGCAGGCGAAGCCGCTGCGGGACTTGTAACGGAAGATCCCTCTGCGTTCGGCAAAATAGTAATTATAGAAAATCTCCCCGCAACACAGTCCATTTACGGTCTTCTTATCGCGTTTGTCGCTTGCGGTAAGCTCGGTTTGTTTGACGAAGCGCTTGCGGATATCACGCTGCTTCAGGGCGTGCTTATTTTCGTGGCATGCTTGCCGATGGGCGTTGTAGGTCTTGTTTCGGCTATCTATCAGGGACGCACCGCCGCAGCAACGATCAGTATTCTTGCCAAAAATCCCAACGAGTCCTCGAAATGTATCCTTATTACCGCAATGGTCGAAACATTCGCTATCTTTGCGCTCCTCATTTCGTTCCTGCTCGTTAACTTCATTATAAAATAAGGAAAAAACAATGGGAATAGATAACATTCTCGAACGTATTGCCGTTGATGCGGAGAAAAATGCCGAGGTCGTCACAGCCGAGGCGAGAGTAAAAGCAACGGAGTTGTATGCGGAGCGTACCGCAGAGGCAAAATCAGCCGCAAGCGAACGTATAGCGGCTGCCGAAAACGAAGCTATAAACAGGATAAACCACATCAAAAGCACAGCAGCTCTCGAATCGCGAAAACTTATTCTCGCAGCGAAAAGAGAAGTTGTCGAGGAGGTCTTTTCCGATATAGCTCCGACTTTCCGCAAGCTTCCTAAAGACGAATAC
This sequence comes from uncultured Oscillospiraceae bacterium, assembly GCA_964448355.1. GTDB lineage: Bacteria > Bacillota > Clostridia > Oscillospirales > UBA644 > HGM12619. The sequence goes on from CAYUWC010000010.1 coordinate 40,570, forward strand.
GCAGCCTTTCTTGCCGGAGTTGCACGTAAGTCTGCGCAAAAGGGTACGCTGTTTTTTGCCAACGTCGATTACGACGTTGCGGACCAAGTAAGGGAATTGTTGAAAAACGATCCCGGATATAAAGTCGCAAAAACGACGGTAAAAGACATATCCGGCGGATTTATCATAAAATACGATAATGTGCGTATCGACTGCTCTTTGGATGCGATCTGTCAAACAATGCGTCCCGAACTCGAAGCGATAATCGTTTCCAAGCTTTTCCCCGAAAAAACGGAGAAAAAATGAATAAATTCAAAGATACAGATTACCTGAACATATCCATGCGCATAAAATACCTCGAAGCTCGCCTGATGGGCGCAGAGGCGTTTGACCGTGTTGTTTTTTCAAAAACACCTAACGATGCGATGAGTGTTGTTTGCGAATGCCTCGGTATCGGCACCGACAGATCTTTGTCCGCATTCGATTTTGAAACGGTTATCGAGCAAGAAGAAAAAAAAGTGTCGGATTTTCTGTTAAAAAACGCTCCCGATCGCACTCTTGTCGAATTGTTTGCGATGCGCCGCGATTTTATGAATGTAAAAGCCTTGATAAAAGCGGATATTTGCAATGTGTCTCCCGATACGATGCTCGTCAACGGAGGCACGCTTGATAAAAACGAGATAAAAAAAGCGTTTGTAAAACGGGACGAAAAGCTTCTTAACGGGTATTTTATCGCAGCTGTCAGGTCTGCGTACGAAATATACGCACAGACGGGTGACCCTCAACGCATAGACACGGTTTGTGACCGCATCTGCTTTGAGTGTATCAACAACACTGCGTCGGCTTCCGATTTTGCGTTTGTTGCGGATTTTTTCCGTACACGCATAGATATAATAAATATTCTTTCTTTTATTCGGCAAAAACTGATCGGTAAAAGTGCGGAATTTTTTTCTTCCGCTGTGATCCCCGGCGGCAGACTGTTTTCACAAACGGATCTTTCGGGGGCTTACACCGAGCCGCTGTCGGATTTTATCGATAAGTTAACACATACGGAATATTCGGCTCTGATCTCGGATTTCGACGTTTCCTCGCCGAACCCTGCGATCTTGGAGAAAAATGCGGACAGATTGGTTTGTTCTAAAATAAAAAATTTCGAAAAAACGGCTTTCGGTCCGCAGGTGATAGTCGGATATATCCTTGCCAAAGAATACGAAGCGAAAAATATCAGGATCGCAATGTCCGGAGTTCTTTCCGGTCAGAGCGGTAACGACATAAAAGAAAGGTTGAGGCTCGGTTATGAATAAAATAGCTTGCGTCGGCGACAGAGACAGCGTTTGCGGTTTTATGGCGATCGGTTTCGAGGTGCATATCGCAGATACTGTTGCAGAAGCCGAAAAAACAGTAAAAGAGCTTGCTTCGAGCGAATGTTACCCCATAATTTTCGTCACCGAAGAGTTTTATAATGCTATGCCTCGAACGATCTCGACATTTTCCGAAAGAGCCTTGCCGGCGATCATTTCTTTGCCGGGCAAAAACGGTTCCGACGGAACAGGGCTTGCGGCAATAAAAGCTCTTACAGAAAAAGCTATCGGTGCCGACATAGCGTTAAATTCGTAGTATGAAGGAGTGGAAAAATGGCAACCAATAAAGCAGAAGGCAGAATAATCAAAGTTGCCGGCCCTCTCGTTGTTGCGGAGGGTATGGACAACGCAAATATGTATGACGTCGTTCGTGTCGGAAAAGCTCGCCTGATAGGTGAGATCATAGAAATGCGTGCCGACAAGGCGTCTATTCAAGTTTACGAAGAAACCGCCGGTATCGGCCCCGGAGATATAGTCGTTTCCGATGATATGCAGCTTTCCGTCGAGCTTGGCCCCGGTCTTATAAGAAATATATACGACGGTATACAGCGTCCTCTCGAAGCTATTCTCGAAGAGTGCGGCGCACTGATCGAACGCGGTATCGATATGCCCGCTCTTGACAGAAACGTATACTGGGATTTTGAAGCGTCCGTAAAAATAGGCGATATGGTCAAACCCGGAGATGTTGTGGGCACAGTAAAAGAAACGCCTGTATTTGTTCACAAAATAATGGTCCCTCCCGATATCGAAGGCGAGATAATTTACATTAAATCAGGCTCTTACACGGTCAATCAGCTTGTCGCCAAAGTAAAAAAACCGGGCGGCGAATCCGTTGAGATAAAGCTCATGCAGCGTTGGCCCGTAAGAAAACCGCGCCCGTACAAAAATAAAATGACACCGTCCGTTCCTTTGAGTACCGGTCAAAGAACAGTCGATACTTTCTTCCCCATCGCAAAAGGCGGCACCGCTTGTATCCCCGGACCTTTCGGCAGCGGTAAGACCGTTGTTCAACATCAGCTTGCAAAATGGTCGGACGTCGATATCGTCGTTTATATCGGCTGCGGCGAACGCGGAAACGAGATGACGGACGTTCTTCGCGAATTCCCCGAGATCGTCGATCCCCGAACGGGACAAAGCCTTATGAACCGTACGGTTCTTATCGCAAACACTTCGGATATGCCCGTTGCCGCGCGTGA
>CAYUWC010000011.1:0-38461 GCA_964448355.1 uncultured Oscillospiraceae bacterium
TCGTGGAGGACAAGCTACTCAAAGAGTAGCTTAAACTTCGCGTTGCGAAGTTCGGCTTATAAATCTTATAATTTTTCGTCACAAGTTCTGCTTTGTGGGCAACCTACGTGCGGAGGACAAGATCCGCATCACAAGCTACTCAAAGAGGACAACCTCCTCGTGGAGGACAAGCTACTCAAAGAGTAGCTTAAACTTCGCTATCGCAAAGTTTCCGCTTAATCTCTGTACAGACGTAAATTAACTCCACTGACATAGAGTTAGCTACTTCACGAAGTAATGAAAAAAAGGCGGTAAAACAGAGCGTTACAGAAATTTTGACGGCGAATGGGACAACGAAATCGAAGCGAAAAACAAAATTTGAAGAACTCAAATTTCTCTTTGTTTAACAAACATTGCCGTCAATTTCGCCGTCGGATTTTTGACGGTAAATTTGACGGCTTAAAATAAAAAAATTGCCCTTGTCGGGCAATAAAAAACTGTTTTTATCCGCTCTGATCGGCGATTTTAAAGATATTTACATCCCGATTTTTACGCTCAAGCGGGTTTTATTCGGGTTTTGTTCCTCAAATGCAAGACTTGGACGCTATAAATATGACAAAAATCGGAAATTTCGGCAAAAACACTTGCGTAAAACAATCGTTTATGCTATAATTAATGTGTATAGCACTTCGTGAAGTAGCTAACTCTATGGTAATAGAATTGATCCATAAGGCTTTGATTGGGACGACTTCGAGCAGGAAGAACTCGATTCGGAAGACCTTGAATCAGAAGAACTCGATTCGGCTGACACGGAGTAAAATTAAAAGTATGATATATCGAAAAATCTTCTGTTATCGACGAACGGTGACAGAAGATTTTTGCGACATAAGAACCATATCGCAGATATGGCCTTGTAAAATATGTTTTTGAACACAATCAAATAAACAAAAAATAATCTGTCGGAGGCTCATTTAGTTGAGTAGCCGACAGTTTGCGTTGTCGTGTGCAGAATGGCACACGGCAACGCGGCTCCTTATTTAATATCGCCTTAACATCCCTGTTTTTAGTTTTCTGCTGCATAATGCATTTCATCGTATATGCGTTTTAATCGTCTGTATGTCTGCTCTTTATGTTATACCGCCTTAACATCTCTGTCTTTAGTTTTCTACGATATAATGCATTTCATCGTATATGCGTTTTAATCGTCTGTATGTCTGCTCCTTATGTTATCGCTTTAACATCTATGTCTTTGGTTTTCCGCTATATAAGGCATTCTGACGTATATACGCTTCGATCGTCTGCATGTAAATATGGATAAATTACGATTTTTGTAAATCAACGGTAAAACATATCTGAAAAACTTTCAACGCCAAATCATAACGCATGGTGAGCGAATGTAAAAGCCCCCAAAATCGAGAGACTTTGGGGGCTGTTTGATTATTTACAGATCAGCAAATAACTATCGGATCTGCTATAGCTATTAACAATGATTATTTTCGATCCGACTGTTTGCATTTATTAACTATCAAATCTATTGAAACTATTGATCAAAAAAATGATCGGACTACTAAATAATTAAATAAATTATCTTCAAATCAAATAATCAAAGTCTCGGATATTTAAATATTCACTAAATATCTTACATACAGTCAATTTAATGTTTACCTAATATCCGGAACAGATCATTTGATATTTTTAACATACTATCCGTAGATCATTATATGTATCTGTAACTTATTTAATATCAAAGATTGAACCAAACAATCAGAGCAATGCCTGACAAGACGAGATAAAACGCGCCGACGATAAAGATATATACGGGGGTTTTACCTCTCCTTTCCGCTTTTTCCGTTTTATAATCGTAATAAGAAGCATGACGACCCTTAATGAACGGAAGCAGGATATGGCCTGCGACGCTGAAAGCATAACCTACGGCATCAAAAAAACCAGTTGTTGAGATCCAAACAAGAGAACCTACAGAAGCGAGGAATATACCGGGGACAAAAAACGCATCGCAAAGAATCGCGACGATATCGATAAGTTCGCCGTCATCGAGAGAGAAAAGTCCTTCGTTTTGCATAACCAAGAACGCCATCAACGCACCGATGTCGAGACAAATACCGTACTGTAAGATTTTTTTCTTCACGTTTTTATTCCTTAATAATTTCCTTATATTTTCGTTCTTCACTGTCCGAACAAAGGACGAAGTGACCAGGAGAAACCTCACGGAACGACGGTTGTTCAACAGAATAGTCATGATCTCGGAGCGGAACATACGTTATACGCTGCCTGTTCTTTTCGTAATCCGGGTCGGGAAGCGGTATTGCGGAGAGAAGCGAGCGTGTATACGGATGCAGCGGATGTTTAAACAACTCGTCGGAATCGGCAAGTTCAACCATTTTGCCGAAGTACATAACACCTATTCTGTCGGAAAAATATTTAACGACAGAAAGGTCGTGTGCGACGAAAAGGATCGTAATGCCGAGTTCATGGCGCAGATCGTTAAGAAGATTGATAACCTGCGCTTGTATTGAAACGTCAAGTGCGGAGACCGGTTCGTCTGCGATGATAAGCTCGGGTTTCATTATAACGGCACGTGCAACGCCTATACGCTGTCTTTGTCCGCCCGAAAATTCGTGAGGATAACGGCCTGCGTGATCTCTGACAAGGCCGACTGTCTCAAGAACATCGTAGACCATTTCGTCGATCTTGTTTTTATCTTTCATTCCCTTTATAACAAGGCCTTCGGCGATGATCTCGCGGACCGTCATACGAGGGTCGAGAGAAGCTATGGGGTCTTGGAAGATCATCTGGATCTGAGTGATAAGGTTTTTATCGACGTGATTATTATCGTACTTCGCAGAAGAGATCTGCGCACGCTGATCCGCAACGAATTTCTTAAAAGAGGCTTTTTTGTCTGCGATTTGTTGAGAGCAATCGGAAGCGTTGCTCTTTTTTATTTGTTCAACATCTTTTTTGAACTGCTCGGTAGCGTCTTTGATCGCATTTCTGTAAGAAAGCGTGCCCGCCCCTATTCGCTGTCCTTTAAAATAAATATTGCCGGACGTAATGTTGTAAAGCTTGATTATGGATCTGCCGGTAGTCGTTTTTCCGCAACCGGATTCGCCTACAAGCCCGAAAACTTCGCCTTTTTTGATGTCAAAAGAAACATTGTCAACAGCTTTAAGGCTGCCGAAATGCTGCGAGAGATTTTCAACGCGAAGGAGAACTTCATCGGTTACGGGTGTTGCTTTGGAATTTTTCTCACTCATTGTTTGAACCTCCTACATTTTTTTGACTTCTTGCTATACGGTCCGTAACGATCTTCGGCGGATCGACATGCGGAGCATCCGGATGAAGCAGCCATGTTGCGGCACTGTGCGTGTCGCTTATACGGAACATAGGCGGCTGCATCTCAAAATCGATCTTGAGCGCATATTTGTTTCTTTCGGCGAACGCATCACCGACAGGCGGATAGATCATGTTCGGAGGTGTACCGGGAATAGCTTCGAGTTTATCGTCCGTGTCAAGATCAGGCATAGAAGAAAGAAGTGCCCAAGTATACGGATGTGCGGGGGAATAAAAGACGTCTCTCGATGTGCCGTATTCAACGATCTTGCCTGCGTACATAACGGCGATCTTATCTGCCATATTCGCAACAACACCGAGGTCGTGAGTGATAAATATAATAGAAAGATTTCTTTCTTTTTTGAGCTTATTGATAAGCTCAAGGATCTGAGCCTGTATTGTAACGTCAAGCGCGGTGGTCGGTTCGTCGCAAATAAGGATATCGGGATTTGCGGCAAGAGCGATAGCGATAACTATACGCTGTCTCATACCGCCCGAGAACTCAAACGGATACTGTTTGTATCTCTTTCTCGGTTCGGGAATGCCGACTTCTTCCATAAGCTTTAACGCGCGAAGCTTTGCCATGCGGCGTGTTACCTTGTTTGCAAAACCCGATGCGTTATACTTCAAAAAGTCGATAACGGCAACGGCTTCGGCATCGTAATCACGGCTGCTTTTTGCTGCAAGCTTTTCTTGGTAATGTTCGCAAAGATTGGATATGATCTTTTGGATATTTGCTTTTGCAAGTTCAAGATCGACGATTGCTGCGGGTGTAACTTTCCAAGAAAGCTCTCCGCCTGCTTTTGCGGCTTTTTTATCGTAGCTTGCTTTCTGTTTTGCGTAGCGTGCTTCTTCAACACGGTTTTTCTTGATTCCGTTATAATAAACGGAAACTGCGGAAAGAATGCTCGATTCAAAAATATAAGCAGGGCTGTCTTTTACTATCTCCAGAGGATCTATGGACGCCTTGACTTTTTTTATAAGCTCGTTTATGATCGAATGTACTTTGGATTCTTCCGTTTCAAAACTACAGGTACTGAGCGTTTCGAGAGCAGCATTGCACTCTGCGACCACTTGTTCTTTAATCTTGAAATGTTCTTCTGCGGAGTTAACAAGTGCGACTTTAACATTATCGATAAATTCGAGCATATAATGATCGTCGAGATATTTACGCAGGAAAACGTTAAGCTCGGATACGGGAAGATCGGGCAGCGGTTCGGTTGCAAATGTGAGATAATAACCCATCGAGAAGAAATTGGGCATTTCTTTTGCAACAGCGGCTTTGAGGATCTCGTACAGGCGTTTGAGTGCTTTAACGATAGAATCGAAATTGCCGGTGCTTATGGCTTTGGCGTCATCTTTTCTGATTATCGCAACAAGTTTTTTAAGCTCTGCGGCGTCTTCGTTAACGACATATTTGTTTAACGTACCAAGAGCGAGGTCGTCAACAATGGAAAGACTTTCTTTGGAATCCTTGAATGCGTTCTTTTCGATGAGGAAAAGAATATTTTCGATCTCGGCGATAGCGTCGTTGGCATTGTTGACAGCGGCATTATACGCAATTTCGAGCTGAAGATGCTTTGTTTCGAACTTATCGAAATTACGGCTTTTTTCGGATATAGCTTTAGCTTTGCTTTCGTCGCCGCAGGCAACGAATTTGATCATAGCCTTATCGAGCAAAGCAAGATATGTGTTAAACGCCGATCTGCACGCTTTTTGACGTGCTTTGCCCTTAAGGATCATAGCTTCGGTAAGCTGTTTGCCGATCCTCATGATCGGGTTAAGGCTGGAAAGCGGATCCTGGAATATCATGGCAATTTTGTCGCCGCGGATCTTGTAAAATTCGTCTTCGGGAATTTTTAACAGGTCTTTGCCGTCATAAATAATCTCGCCGCCGTCGATAATGGCATTACCGGCAAGAATACCGAGGATAGCTTTTGACGTGACGGATTTGCCGGAACCGGACTCGCCGACAATCGCCAATGTTTCGCCGTCTTTAAGATCGAACGAAATATCGCGGACTGCCTGCAATTTACCGGAAACGGTACGGAACGATATTCTTAAATTTTTTACTTCTAACTTTTTATTAGCCATTTTTTATTCCTCCACTCCGCGAAGTGACGGGTTGAACGCATCGCGCAAACCGTTACCGAATAAGTTAAACGAGATCTCAAGCAGTGAAATAAATATAGCGGGGAAAAGAATGATATGCGGATATGTCTGCAAATATCCCTGACCCTGTGAAAGCATTGTACCTACGGATGTGAGCGAAGATGTTTCGAGATTGATAATACCGAGGTAAGAAAGAGACGATTCGGAGAAAATAACGCCCGGGATCGACAGAACTGCGCCTGTTATGATAGTACCGATAGAGTTGGGGAAGATATGTTTAAACATAAGTCTTCCGTCTTTTGCTCCGAGAGTTCTTGCGGCAAGAATATATTCATGACCCTTGAATCTGTAGAACTGCAAACGTACACGGGAAGCCATACCGACCCAGCCCGTTAACACGAAAGCGAACAGCAGCGACGGCAATGCGCCGACTTTTTCCGCCAAATGCAGTTTAAACAACGTAACAACAACGATAAACGGCACGGACGACAGTATATCGCTGATACGTTCCATAATAATATCCGTAGCACCGCCGTAATAGCCTTCTATTGCGCCGTAAACCGCACCGATAGTGAGGTTGATCGCGGAAACAAATATAGCAAGCAGGAAAGACAGCCTTGCGCCTGCTGCAAGACAAGTGAATATATCCTGACCGTACGCATTTGAACCGAACAGGAAAGATGCCTCGTGACCGTTTTTGTAAACGTAATATTCACTGTAGAGCACGCGGACTTTATAACCTGTCTGGTTTTTTACTGCGTAAACGTACCATTTTCCGCTCGAACCGTCGTCACCGGCGATACGCATAGAACTTGTATAGTCGGCACGCTCTTTTGTTGAACTTGTGATATAATTTTGAACATAGTTGCCGTCATTATCAAGAGCGGGTTCGCCTGTGGAATTGGGATTTTCGTTTTTCAATTTATACCAGAAGTTTGCACCGGCATTGCCGATAGTATAATTTGTTTTATACGTTTGCGGCATCGGATACATGACCTGAACTTGGTTTTCGTCCTGATACTGCTGCAATGCGACGTATTCTTCCGCTGTGAGGTTAACAAAAACATAACCTACGCTGTTGTAAGAATCGACTTTGTATTTATACGATTCGACATTTGCGTTATCAACAGATATCTTCGGCTCGCCGACAACAGCATGTTTACCGCTTTCGACGCCGATCGAAGCACTGTAAAGATAGCCTGCCTTTGTAGACGTTTTAACGGATGTGCCGTCCCAAATACCGAGAGGAGCAAGCAGATCGCATTTGGGCAAAACATTTCTGTAATATCCGTCTCTGTCGTCTACCGTATATTTGGAAAAAACGGGAACGATAATGGCGAAAAGAACGAGGACAATAATTATAATAGCTGCGGTGACCGAGCTTTTGTTTTTGCAAAAACGGAGCCATGCGTCCTTAAAATAGCCTATGGGTTTTGTGTCGAATTTTTTATCGTATATTTTTTCACCGTGAGAAGCAAATTCAAACTTTTCTTTGGGGATATTTATGTATTCGTTATTCTGCATTATTTTTTAGCCCCCATTCTGATTCTCGGATCGATAAATCCGTAGCTGATATCCATAACGATACCGGAGAAAAGACCGATAAACGTATAGAAGAAAGTAAGTGCCATAAAGAAATTATAGTCTCGAACGTTGATAGAGCTGATATAAAGGCTGCCGACGCCGGGAATCGAGAATATCTGTTCGATAATAAGAGAACCGGATATGATACCTATAAATTCGCCGATTATCATCGGGAGGATAACGACCATAGAGTTACGCATTGCGTGACGTGCCGTTGCCTGTGCCTTTGTAAGACCTTTTGTTCGAGCCAACAACATATAATCCCCGGTAAGAACTTCGGAAAGTTCGGCACGAGTGTAACGTGTAAGTCCGGCGATGACGCCGAAGCCGAGAGACAATATGGCGGGCATCATACTTATAAACATTTTAAAGCTTAAAAGCGAAGCTTCTTCCGCAGACGGAATGGTTATGGGGAAAAGACCCGCTTTAAAGCAGAGGAAATACTGCACGAGAAATGCGTAAACGTAAGACGGGACCGATATAAAGATCATAACGGCGGTAGAGATAACGTGATCCTGCCATTTGTTTTTCTTAAGAGCCGCGTAAATACCGAAAGCCAACCCTATCGGGATAGCAATAAGTATAGAATACAGATTTACAACGATCGTATACGGAAGCTTCTGCATAAGAACGCTCCAAACGTCAAGCGTTTCGTACATCTGTTCTCCGACGCCCCAGTCCCATTTTGTTATAATATTTTTAAGGAACAAAGCGTACTGGACGGGTATCGGTTTACCGTAACCCATCTGTTCTCGTCTCATAAGGATGATATTGATGTCCTTACCCATTTCTTTAACTGCGGGAAGCGGTAAAAGCTTGATAAGAACAAAGCACATCGTCATAATAACGAACAATGTGAATATCATCAAAAGGATTCTTTTTATGGCATATTTGACCATTTATCTTCATACTCCAATCTTTAACGTTTTTTATTCTGTTACATTCGAAACAGTATGAAAAACGTTTAATTTTACCATACGGTTTCGGATATAACCGAATCTTCGGGCAGATACATAAGAACACTACCCGAAGATTCGATTTTAGCGAGTATCAAATAATCAATTAAGTTTTAATTGTTCAATTAATCAATAGGACATATTACCCTTAACGGAAGTCCACTCGGTATCGTTGTTGTTGTAAATATCGTATCTTGTTCCGCCGTAACCGACGATCTGCAGATACTGCTCGGAAGCAAATTCAAGTTTACGAGACAAAAGCGATGCGCTGTTTCTAAAGTACAAAGGAATCGTTACAAAGCTGTCGAGATACGTATATTCGAGAGTTCCGTAGATCTCGCATCTTTCGGGATATGTGTAATCGCCGAAGCTGCCGAGTTTTTCATCTATAGAGGGAACAGCCGTACCTGTGCACCAGTAAGCCCAGTCCTGAAGAGAAGCTTCAACTGTTGTGCCCTTAACGGTCATTGTAACGAGAACTTTATCTGTTTCGTATCCGTATTCCATCTGGTTGCCGGAACCGTCGGAAGCGTCACAATAGCACTGTGCGAGAATTGTGAACGGGCTCATTGAAGCGCCGCCCCATGTTGTGAAGATAATGGTAGCGTTGCCGGAATACATGGTTTCGTAATAGTCGGGGTCAACTGTCATGGTAAGAGAGATCTTGCCTTCAAAAGGTGTGCCTACACAGACAGCTTTAAGAGAATCGTTAAAGAAGTTAAACATCTTAACGTAGATCTCATCGTCGGCATACTGTCTGAAATCGAGAATGATTTCGGAAGAACCGTCCCAAAGACCTTCGTCAACAGCGATCTGAGCTGCTTTGTTCATAAGTTCGGTAGCTTTGGTGGGGTTGTAACCTGTAACAGCTTCGTATGCTTCGTCGAGGTCTGCATATTCTTTGCCTTCGCCGTATTCCATATCGTAAAGGTCAACGATAGCTTTCTTAGCATATTCGCTGTCACGATAAGTTTCGCCGGTGAACGGGTTGTAGCAATACATATAGTTCAAAAGACCGTAGCCGGGCTGATGAGCGCCTGTATATTCGGAACAGAATTTTTCACGGTCGATCGAGAGAGAGAAAGCTTCTCTGAATTCTTCGATAGTAAGAATAACGGCGTTGTTGCCGATTCTTTCGAGAGCTTCTTTATTGGTATTGAAAGAGATCTTGGTGGTATAAGTTTGCGGAGTGTAGATAATACGGTCGCTGGAAGCGTAAACCTCGATATCGTCTGCGTCCAAACTGATAGAGTCGATCTCGCCGTTAAGGAATGCCTGGAGAGCTGTTTTATGCTCTGCGATAACCTGGCAGGAGATCTTATCTGTCTGATACTGGCCTTCGTGTTTACCGTCGGAATAACCGTACCAATTGTCGTTTCTTGTGAAAGTGAGCTGTTTATCAAGCTCATAATAAGTGAGGCTGTAAGGACCGTAAGAAACGGAAGTGTCAACAGTTGTGCAGTATGTGTTCTTAATGGAAACAGCATCTGCGGAACCTGCGTCGACAACTTTACCCTCAGCGTCATACCAAGTCTGGCACGATTCGTAAACATCTTGTTTTACGAGGAAAGGAGAAGAAAGGTTATAGGGGACATAGAACTCAGCGTCGATCGTGGAGTTGACCGTTACCAAAAGAAGAGTATATTCGTCGAGAGCTTTGAAGCCTACATCGTCCCAAGAAACGGTGCCGAGGTTTTGTGCAACATAAATGTAAGAAGAAGCGTATGCTTCATAGAGTGCGCCTGCAGCAAGATAGGTGTCGTAAAGATATTTAGCGGAAACCCAAGCTTCGTCTTCACCTTCTTCGACAGCTTCGTCACGGTACAAAGTTTCGTCCGTGATGCTTACATATTGGGGAGCAGCATTGCCGTCTGCATCGAGAGCGCCCGCAACGCCCCAGAAGTCCATATCGAGGAAAGCCGTGCCGTTTGCAACAGCGTCGGAAAGAGAAGAACCTGCAAGGCTGTAAGATGTTTTGCCGTTGTAGAAGTAAGCTTTTGCGTTAACGATCTCAAAGTCGCCTGCATAGAAAGAGTCTGCACGTCTGTTAAGAGCGAGAGGATCGAGAAGCTGCTGCATGGAATAAACGTATGTTTCAGCATTGATCGGTGTGCCGTCGTCCCACTTAGCGTCGGGATTAAGAGCGATTTTCCAAGCTTTAGCGGTATCGCCTTCAACGATGCCGTACTGACCTACGTATTCGGACGTTACGTCAACGGGAAGAGATTCAGCCATTTCGGGAATGATCGCATAACCGGTTTTGTCGGAATTAAGAGCATAGTCGTAAAGACCGGATGTGATATAACCGAGAACGTAGCTGTCGTCGGATGTTTCCCACTGATGCGGGTTCCAGTTAAGACCGGTAGTACCGCTCATGTACTCGAGACAAGTATAGTCTTGTTCGTCAGTGTAGTCTTTGCCGGGGATACCGGTATACATATTATACTGTTCTGCGAAAGAAACAGTGTTGCCGTCGGTATTGTCGCCGTCGGTATTGTCGCCGTCGGTATTGTCGCCGTCGGTGTCTTTGTCGCCATCTTGGTCGACAATTTTGTCTCCGTCTTGGTCGGAATCGTTATCTTTATTGCATGCTACGAGAGCAAACATAGAGAAAGTCATAACGATTGCAAGAAAGAGCGCGAGCAATTTTTTCATAATGAAATCCTCCGAATTTCAGATTTTAACAAAGCGAAAATACGTTCGCTTTTAGTTATTACCCACTATTATACATAAAAAGGGTATACTTGTCAAGCCCTAACCGAAAAAAGTTCAAATTTCTACGTGAAAAAATCAGAATAACCAACAATTTTCCTCTGTACGCAGATATTTTTTTGTAAAAACCATACAAAAACGGGAAAAATCGGAACCGAATAAAAATACATTATACGGCAAAAATATTACATTTCGGGAAAAGCGGTCCACGCAAGGGTACCAACACGCTCTGCATGCTAACGCGCCGTGCGTACCAACACGCTCTGCATGCTAACGCGCCGTGCGTTCTAACACACCCGGCATGCTAACGCGCCGTGCGTACCAACACGCTCTGCATGCTAACGCGCCGTGCGTTCTAACACACCCGGCATGCTAACACGCCAAGCGTACCAACGCGCTCTGCATGCTAACATGCTGAGCGCGTTGAACAAAAAAACTATTCGGCAAAAAGAGGGATGAGTCGGAACGTGTCAACATCGAAAAGACCGAGGGTGGTAAGCTTAAGATGAGGAATGACGGGCAGGCTTACAAACGACATATTCATAAACGGTTCTACGCCGTCGGGGCAGCCGAGGCTGTGAGCTGCGGAGCGCACGGCTTCGTTTTGCGAAGAACAAACATCGGCGTGTTCGTCGCTCATAAGACCTGCCACGGGAAGCGGCATATCGCAGATACAAACGCCGTTATTTACGGCCGCAAGACCGCCCTCGGTTTTGCGAAGGTGTTCGGCGGCGACGAGCATATCGCGTTCGTTCGTGCCGATAACGATAAGATTATGCGAATCGTGCGAAACGGACGACGCAAGAGCGCCGGACTTAAGCCCCGTGCCTTTGATATAGCCGATGCCGATATGGCCGGTGTTGCGATGGCGTTCGATAACGGCGATCTTCAAGATATCTTTTGAGACATCGATGCCGTTATTTTTCGAGAAATCGATATCCAAAACGAGTTTTTCGGTTATTATCTGGTCTTTAACGATACCTATGACGTTGCATTTTTTTATTTCGTTGCAACAAACGGTAAGATCTTCAGGAGAGAGCTTTCCGAAATTGAAAGAGCTGCGGATCTTGCGTTCGAGATCGGGATCGATGTGGGGTGTTTTGAACGGAGCAACGGTTTTGTTTTCAACAACGCATACACCGTTTTTGTAAACTTTTGTGATGTTAAAAGTATCAAGGTCGTCAAGAATAAGCATGTCCGCAACATATCCGGGCGCGACGGCGCCGATATTGTTAAGACCGAAATATTTTGCGGCGTTGAGTGTTGCCATTTTTACGGCGGTCACGGGAGATTTGCCGTGCGAGACGGAGATACGCAGGGATTCGTCGATATGACCGTTGAAAAGCAGGTCGGCGGGATGTTTATCATCGGAAACGAGCATACAGTGTTCGGACCACGGTTTGTCGAACAACGGAAGAAGATCGATAAGATTTTTTGCCGCGGTGCCCTGACGGATCATGACCGTTTGACCTTTGCGGATACGTTCTTTTGCTTCGTCCGCAGAAGAACATTCATGGTCGTCGCCTATAGCGGCGCAGATATATTTATCGAGGGCTTTGCCGGAAAGCAGAGGAGCGTGTCCGTTGATGACCGCACCGTGTTTTTTTGCAGCGGCGATTTTTTGCATAACGGATTTTTTTCGGGAAATAACACCGGGATAATCCATAACTTCCGCAAGGCCGAGAACTCTTTGCTCTGAATAAAACGGTTCGAGATCGTCCGCAAAAAGGACTGCGCCCGATTCGTCGAAATCCGTGGCGGGAACGCACGACGGAAGCATAATGTAAACCGAAACGGGAAGACCGTCGCTTGCGGCGAGCATATAGCGAATACCGTCCGTACCGCAGACGTTTGCTATTTCGTGAGGATCGGCGACAACGGCGGTTGTTCCGTGAGGAAGAACGGTGCGTGCAAACTCCGAGGGAGAGAGCATTGTACTTTCTATATGTATATGTCCGTCGATAAATCCCGGACATACATATTTCCCCGATATATCTATGACCTCATCGGCAGGTTCGTCCGAGTAATCCCCTACCCCGACTATAAGACCGTCTTCGATCAAAATATCCGCAAGCTCTACTTCTTCCGAAAAGACATTGACGATATGTCCGTTTTTTAATAATGTTTTCATTTTTAACACCCGACAAATAAAGATTCGAAAGCGTTTTACCGATAAAACGTCTCTATACAAATTATTATAGCAAACACGCGGGTATTTGTCAATATAACGCTTGAAGATTTCTGTTTGTAAAAAAGCATTTACGACAAAAAATCGACTTTTAAATCAGAGATATTGACGATAGCGGAGATGTCGGATATAATGAAAGAAAAAGCAAAGGGGGATATATATGAAAAAAATCTTATCGGCATTGATCGCATTGGCAATGATGCTTTCGCTGTTGTGCGCATGTTCGACGCCCGAAAAAGAGATCGTGGGAAGCTGGAAAAATCAAAAGACCGTCCTCGGCATTGTTACGGAGACGCTTTACACTTTTAACGAAGACGGCACGGGCACGATATCTGGAATTGTAAGCGTTGCGTTCACGTATTCTTTTGCCGACGAGAAGCTGACGATCAAGACAGAGGCTCTCGGTATTGAAAACACGGAAACGTACTCGTATCAATTTGACAAAGACAGTCTTATATTGACGGGTGAAAGCGAAACGATCAATCTCGAAAAAATAAAATAGCTCGAAAAAAAGCGAACGGTCGTTGTTCTTGTTAAACAAAGAGAACAGCGACCGTTTTTTTACAATAAATTTTTATCCGACAATAAACTTTTATCTTACAGCAATCTTTTTACCAAATCATCGTAGGGTTTTGCCGAAAGATAGATCGGGGGAATATCCAATATGGTTTTGCAGCCGTAATTTTTTTCCGTTTTAAAACGATATGCGGCACGAGCGAAAGCGACCAATACGGACGCCGTAAATTCGGGATTTGAACCGAGTTTAAGACTGTACTCGATAATGTGGCGATTTTGATTGTTAACGCCTGTCCTGCCCGAACGGATAACAGAGCCGCCGTGAGGCATGCCGCTGTGGCTGCGCAACATTTCCTGCTGAGTGATGAAGTTGACGGTTGTATCGTAGCCCGCAAAATAATTGGGCATTGATTTTATCTCGTTTTCTATGCGTTTTTTATCCGCATTTTCGTCTGCAACAACGTAACAAACGCGCTTATGCTTTTGACGAGGAGTAAGGATCGGTGTTGAACCGTTTCTGACGGCGTCGAGATGTTCTTTGACGGGAATCGTATATTGCTTTGCGTCGATAACGCCCTCGATACGCCTTATTGCGTCGGAATGACCCTGAGAAACGCCTTCGCCCCAGAACGTATAGTCATCGCCCGTAGGAAGAATGGTCTGAGAATAAAAACGATTAAGAGAGAACAGACCGGGATCCCAGCCGACAGATATAATAGCGACGTTTTTGCCGTGTCGAGCCGAAGCATGGACATTTCTCAGATGTGTGGGGATATTTGCGTGAGTGTCGAAACTGTCGACGACCGAGAAGTGTTCGGCAAGACGAGGTGTTTGCTCCGGCAGATCCGTAGCACTTCCGCCGCAGATTATCATAACGTCTATTTCTTTTTTATACAGTCTGACATCTTTTGAGGAAACAACGGGGACATTGGGTGTAGAGATCCTTATCTGCAAAGGATCGCGCCTTGTAAAAACAGCGACAAGCTCCATATCCGGATTTTGACGGATCGCATATTCAACGCCCTTTCCGAGATTACCGTATCCATATATACCTATTCTGATACCCATAATAAACCCAACTTTCTTTATATGTAAAAAAAACTACTCTATATCAATAATAAGTATAGCACATTTTTCTCGTGATTTCAATAGCCGACGGTGTTTAACAGTAAAAATTTTTCGTGTCAACGCCGAGTTAAAATTAAAATTTTGTAAACTATTTTATTCAGGAACGGTTTAAGATATTACGTTTATGTTTCAACAATAAATAAACCGATGTTAAAACAGCCAAGGCAATCAAAACATATAAGATCCAAGCGCGGTCCGAGGTAGTCGGCTTTGACGATTCGGTTTGATCGGTAATCTTTTCAGACATGCCGGTTCCGATCTCAACGGTTAATTTATGCGTTGTGACAACATTTCCGTCGGAATTGTATTCATCAACGAGAGCATATGCAGAGCCTGTAAGAGTATAGATGTCGAGATCCGCAACATTGATATTTACGTTTTCCGAGAATCTGTAATTTTCGGGATCCGATTTGTAAGAAAACTTATCGTATCCGCAATTTATATTTTCGGAAAAGATGTAGCCCTTAATGATATTATGGACATAGTCGGTAAATATTTTTCCGTGGATTTTTCATCTCTGTTATCGGACGAAACGCCGAGCGTCCATTCGATATAATCTATATTTCCGTTTTTCAGCTCGATAATATGCTCGTAAAACAATTCGCCGTCGGAATAATGACAGGAGCCTTTTACTTTAAGCCAATCTTCGGTTTGCTCGAGAATTTCTATACTGTCGAACCTCATGCCGCCTTCCTCGTAAGCCTCCGCAGCTTCACGAAAATACACGGATCCGTTTACGTTCAACACAGCGCCGTCTGGCGACAGCAACTGCATTACTATATACGGGGTCGCACAAGACAAAAGGTTGTTTTTAAAGGTTTCGTAATCTCTATACTCCTCCACGGCAAGATAATACGGTTCGAACCAACCGTCATACTCGTTGACGTCGATTTTCTCGTTCGGGTCGTACTTAAGCTCCGTATTTGCACAACGCTCAAGATAATTTACTTTCCCGTTTATGTCTTTGAGCAGTTCTTCGTTTTCGGCATAAGAGCATAACGGCATGGCAAACAGTGCCGCAATCAATAAAAATAAAATAAAGTTTCTTTTGGTTTTCATACAATCTTACCTCCGTTGTCCGGTTATTTTTCAGTATCTTGTTAGCGTGTAAAAACATCCTTCCGTGTTCTATATTATAAGTATAGCATATTTTTTAACCGTGTCAACAGTATGTTGTATTTAAATAAACATAATTTTGTGCAAAATCACAACAAAAACCGAGAGTTTTCGTAAACGAAAAACAAAAAAAGCGGGATTTTCGAGAATGGTATTATTTTGCGTTCCCTCTTGAAAATATCGGGAGAATGTGTTATACTGTATGTAAGGATAAAAAAGATGTTTTTTTGTTAATATCAACATAAAAAGGAGAGTGTTTATGGCATATAAGATATTGGATTATGACCCTATGCTTCGCAAATACGAAAAAGATATCGGTTTGCGGATGAAGAATTACAGGCGTAAAAAACGCGAGCTTACAGGCTCGGACGGGAAGCTTTGCGATTTTGCGAACGGGCACGAATATTTCGGATTTCATAAGACCTCCGACGGTTGGTATTACAGGGAATGGGCGCCTGCCGCCGAGGAGCTGTATCTTACGGGCGACATGGTAAACTGGCGCAAGTTTGACCTTAAGCTTACGAATATCGGCAACGGCGTGTTTGAGATATTCATACCGGGGACCGAAAGTCTTTACGACGGTTGCAGAGTACAAACTATTGTTAAACACTCAGATCGTTTTCTCGAACGTATACCGTTGTATATTAGGCGTGTGGTCCAAGACCCGACGACGTTTGCGTGGCACGGCTGCATAGTTGACAGTCCGGAATACGAATGGAAGAACAACGACTTTGTTCCGACGAAAAAGAATATATGTATATACGAATGTCATATAGGCATGGCGCAGGAAAAAGAGGCGGTGGGAACGTATTCGGAATTTCGCGAAAACATTCTGCCGAGGATAAAAGAGCTTGGGTACAACACGATCCAGATAATGGCAATAATGGAGCATCCGTATTACGGTTCGTTCGGATATCAGGTATCGTCCTTTTTTGCGGCGTCATCGCGTTTTGGTATGCCGAATGATTTAAAAGAGCTTATCGATGCGGCGCATGGCATGGGGATAGCCGTACTTCTCGATGTTGTACACTCACACGCGGTAAAAAACACCGCGGAGGGCATAAACGAGTTTGACGGTACGGAATATCAATTTTTCCACGAGGGAGCGAGAGGAGAGCATCCTGCGTGGGGAACGAAGCTGTTCAACTACAACAAAAACGAAGTCATTCATTTTTTGCTTTCGAACCTGAAATTCTGGTTAACGGAGTATCATTTTGACGGTTTCCGTTTTGACGGTGTTACATCGATGATATATCGAGATCACGGGCTTGGTGTGGCGTTCACGGATTATGATAAGTATTTTTCGTTGAACACGGATACGGAAGCCATAACGTACCTGCAATTGGCAAACGAGCTTATACGAGAAGTCGATCCGCACGCAATAACGATCGCCGAAGATATGTCGGCAATGCCGGGAATGTGCGTTCCGATAAGCAGCGGAGGCATAGGTTTTGATTATCGGCTTGCGATGGGGCAGCCGGATCTTTGGATAAAGCTGTTAAAAGAAAAAAAGGACGAAGACTGGGATATGTGGCAGATTTGGTACGAGCTTACGACCAGACGTCCGCACGAAAAATACATAGGTTATTCCGAATCACACGACCAGGCTCTTGTCGGAGACAAAACGCTTATTTTCAGGTTATGCGACAGCAGTATGTACACCGATATGTCCGTATTCAGGCACAGTCTTGTTATAGACAGAGGAATCGCTCTTGACAAAATGATACGACTGCTCACGATGACCGTCGGCGGAGAGGGATATCTTAATTTTATGGGAAACGAGTTCGGCCATCCCGAATGGATAGATTTTCCGAGAGAGGGCAACGGTTGGAGCCATTTTTACTGCAGACGGCAATGGCATCTTGCGGACGATTCGACACTTAAATACAAATACTTGAACGAATTTGACAAGGTGATGATCCGCTTTATAAAAGAAAACGATATCCTTTCGTCGAAAGCAAAGAGTCTGTTTATAGATAAATATTGTCAGATATTGATATATGAATGCGCAGGATATGTGTTTGTTTTGAATTTCAGTCCGACAAATTCGTACACAGATTATTGGATAACGGTACCGACGAGGGGAAAATACAGAGTTGTTATGTCAACGGACGAATCACGTTTCGGCGGTTTTGAAAGAATATCCGAAGATTATGTGTATACGGCCAAAAAACACGCAGACGGCAAAACGAAGCTTCAGATATATCTGCCGTCGAGAACTGCGCTTTGCATGAAAAAAGTTCCCGTCGAAAAGAACAAAAAGGCTTAGTAGAAAACAAAGCATAATATAAAACCATAAACAACGACCGGCATCACTTGATTGAGATGCCGGTCGTTGTTTGGAGTAAAATATAAAAAAGTTTCAGAAACCTGGATCGATTATTCTTTTATTGTTGCCGTATTTTTTTCGGATGAGAGGTTTTGTTTTGCGGAAGACATCATAAGCTTAAGCCTGTTTATCTGATTGACTTCGGACGCACCGGGGTCATAATCGATGGGAACGATATTGGCCTGCGGATAACGTCTTCGTATCTCTTTCATCATGCCCTTACCGGTAACGTGGTTCGGCAAGCAGGCAAACGGCTGTACACAAACGATATTCGGTATACCGTGATCGACCATTTCGAGCATTTCCGCCGTCAAGAGCCAACCCTCGCCCGTTATATTACAAGTAGACAAAACGGTTTCGGCTTTTGCCGCGAGATCTTCTATTTTGGAAAGAGTGCCGAATCTCGGATATTTTTCGATAGCACGAAGGATATGACAGCGATAGAACTTATTGAGAAGCTTTATAAAGCCGGTAAAAACAAGGGCATTTGTTTTGCTTCCGGAAAGTTTTCTGTATTTTGTATCCGACTGATAACAAATATACAAAAAGAAGTTCATAAGATCGGGCAAATAAGCTTCTCCGCCTTCTTTTTCGATATTGCCGACGAGATCGTTGTTACCGAGAGGATGATACTGAACGAGGATCTCTCCGACGATACCTACGCGCGGTTTTTGAACATCGTATATTTCGATCGAAGAGAAATCTTCGAGAATTGTGAGAGCTGTTTTGTACATTTCGGAACGTTTGCCTTCGACGGCTTTCTTTTTGATGATATCGAGCCATTTGCGGTACATTTTTTCCGAAGTGCCCTTTACCTTTTCGTAAGGACGTGTTCGCAACAACGCTCTCGAAAGTATGTCGGCATAAAGAATACCGATGACCGTCTGATTAAGCATCGAGGCGGTAAATTTAAATCCGGGATTCTTTTCCATACCGACAAAATTCAGCGAAAGAACGGGAATAGAGCCGAATCCGGCATCTTTCATCGCCTTGCGCAGGAATGCGATATAATTCGTTGCACGGCAGCCGCCTCCGGTCTGCGTAATGATAACAGAGGTGTTATTAAGATCGTATTCTCCGGATTTCAAAGCATTTATAAGTTGTCCGACGACAATGATAGACGGATAACAAGCATCGTTATTAACGTATTTCAAGCCTTCGTCAACAGCCTTTTTGTCTGCCTTGTCCAAAATGATAAAGTTATACCCGGCATTGTTAAACACCGCTTCGAGCACTTCAAAATGCACGGGAGACATTTGAGGCGCGAGGACAGTATGGCGTTTGCGCATCTCTTTTGTGAAAATAACACGTTTAAGACCGTAATCCGAGGTATGGGCTTTAAAGTCAGATTCTCTGCGTTCGTTCAAAGCGGAAACGAGAGAACGTATCCTTACGCGCGCGGCGCCGAGGTTGTTGACCTCGTCGATCTTAAGAACGGTATAGATTTTTTCGGAAGAGCCGAGTATTTCCGCAACCTGATCGGTCGTTACGGCATCGACGCCGCAGCCGAAAGAGTTGAGCTGGATCATTTCGAGATTTTCGCTCTCTCTGACGACGTGAGCGGCGGCGTAAAGTCTTGAATGATAAGCCCATTGATCGACTACTCTGAGCTGCTGACGGTCTTTTGCGAGGTGGCAAATGCTGTCTTCCGTTAAAACAGCCATACCACACGAGTTGATAAGATTGTGCATACCGTGGTTGATCTCCGGATCGACGTGATACGGTCTGCCCGCAAGGACGATACCGATAATGCCGTGTTTGTTAACATAATCTATTGTTTCCTCGCCCTTTTTACGCATATCCGATCTGAAACGATCCTGCTCGGTAAACGCTTTTTGTGCGGCCGAGGATATTTGAGCGGATGTAAAGCCTTTGTTTTCGAACTCTTCGCAAAGACGGACGATAAGTTTCTGTCTGTCGGCAAGAGAGAAGAACGGATTCCAAAATTCTATATGCTTTTCGGAAAGTTGTTCGACATTGTTTTTTATGACTTCCGGATACGATGTTACGATCGGACAGTTATAGCAATTGTTTGCCGTTTCTATCTCTTTTGCCTCGTAAACGATACCGGGGTAAAATATTTTTGTTACGCCTTTATCGATAAGATCAACGATATGGCCGTGGACGATCTTTGCGGGATAGCACGCCGATTCCGACGGTATGGATTCAACGCCTGCCTCGTAAAGTTTTTTCGAGCTGTCGCCGGAAAGGACGACTTCGAATCCGAGCTCCGTAAGGAATGTAAACCAAAAAGGATAATCCTCATACATATTGAGAACACGAGGAATACCTATCCTGCCGGCGGAGGCGTTTTTCTTCGGTTCATACGAAAAAAGACGCTCATATTTATAAGTGTAAAGATTGGGAAGTTCTTTTGTTGTTTTATCGATACCTGCGCCTTTATCGCAACGGTTGCCGGAAATAAAGCGTTTTCCGTTATCGAATTTAAGGATAGTGAGAAGACAGTTATTCGTACAGCCTCCGCAGCGACGCATGGTGCTTTGATATGAGAATTTTTCGAGAGCGGCACTGTCTATGAGCGTGGTGGTTTGTTGTTTTTCGGCTTTATGTTTTGCTATAAGGGCCATGCCGAAAGCACCCATCAAGCCTGCGATATCGGGGCGGACGACCTCTCGGCCGGAGATAAGTTCAAAACTTCTCAAAATAGCATCGTTAAAGAACGTTCCACCCTGAACTATGATCTTTTCGCCCAGGTCTTTGGGGTCTTTGACCTTGATAACTTTTTGAAGAACGTTTTTAACAACTGAATATGAAAGGCCCGCAGATATGTCGGCAACGGAAGCACCGTCTTTTTGAGCCTGTTTTACTTTTGAGTTCATAAAAACAGTGCAGCGAGAGCCGAGATCTGCCGGTTCTTTGGCGTTAAGAGCCTCTTTTGCAAATTCCGAGACAGGCATGCCTATGGATTTTGCGAATACTTCGATAAACGAGCCGCAGCCGGACGAGCAAGCTTCGTTTAACATGATATTTTCGATCGCACCGTTTCTTAAACGTGTGCATTTCATATCTTGTCCGCCGATATCGAGAATGAAATCGACACCGGGAAGGAAGAACTCTGCGGCTTTATAGTGAGCGATCGTTTCGACTTCGCCCACATCAAAGCCGTATGCGGTCATAAGCATTTTTTCGCCGTATCCGGTAACACCGGAATAACGTATATGCGCGTCTTTCGGCAAAACGGCGTAAAGTTCGGAAAGGATCTCCCCTATTTTCTTAAGAGGATTACCGCTGTTTGAGCCGTAATGAGAGTAAAGTATAGCGCCGTCGGAATCGATAAGGACAGCTTTGGTCGTTGTTGAACCGGCATCGACGCCGAGATAGCAATCGCCGGAAAAATCCTTAAGCGGTCTTGTTTTGGCGACATCTTTGCCGTGGCGTGCCCTGAATTCTTCGAGTTCGGAAGGATCTTTAAAAAGCGGAGGGAGAACGTTCAGTTTTTCGAACGATGAATAACCGAGTTTTTTTATACGTTCCGCAACGTCGTGAAGATCAAACGTGTCGTACTCGGCCGAAAGGACAGCAGCGCCGAAAGAAACGAAAAGATGCGCATTTTCGGGGAAAACTATTTGCTCCGGTGTTAATTTGAGCGTTTCGATAAAACGACGACGAAGCTCGGAATTATAATACAGAGGGCCGCCGAGAAAGGCGATATTGCCTCTTATCGGCTTGCCGCAGGCGAGTGTTGAAATAGTCTGCGTAACGACAGCCTGTAAAACCGAAACGGCTATATTTTCTTTGGAAGCGCCTTCGTTTAGCAAAGACTGAACGTCTGTTTTCGCAAAAACGCCGCAGCGCGCGGCGATCGGGTAGATCTCCGTATAATTTGCGGCGAGGGCATTAAGACCGTCCGCGTCAGTTTGAAGAAGAGACGCCATTTGGTCGATAAAAGCGCCCGTACCGCCTGCGCAGGTGCCGTTCATACGTTGTTCGGGAGAGGTTTCGAAATATGTAATTTTGGCGTCTTCACCGCCAAGCTCGATAGCGACGTTTGTTTGCGGTGCGACGTGTTTTACGGCCGCAGTACCGGCGATAACTTCCTGCACGAACGGGATACCGAGATGTTGCGCAAGTCCGACACCGCCGGAGCCTGTTACGGCAAGCGTCGAACAGATATTTCCGAGAGCTTCGCAAGCTTCGAGAATAAGAGAAAGAACGGCGTTGCGAACATCCGAAAGATGACGTTTGTATTGAGTATAGACCGGTTGCATATTATCGTCGGCAACGAAGATCTTAACGGTTGTAGATCCTATATCAAGACCTGTATGATACATTAATTTAATACTTCCTTTTCGGTGAAATTTATTCGATCGGGAGACTTAAGCCTCGTTATTAAACGTTATTTTCGGTATTATCCTTGTTTTTTTCGACAATGCGGATTATTTTTACTTGAGGATCGTAATTTTTGTCAAGAAACTTCAATCCGAAAACATACGCGGCAAAAAAAATGATGCCGGCAAAAGCAAGGTATTTGTAAAGCTCAAACAAAAAATACGAGATAAAAATTATTGCGACGGGAACAAGGAAAATATAAGCGATCACAAGCATGGACCTTGCGTCTTGACGTGTTTCTACCTCTACGGTATCGCCTACCGACACGCCAATCGGGTCATAAGCACGTAATTCCGTTTCTTTTTTTGAACAGACGGCATTGTTTTCGCAATGATCGCAGCCTTCGGGACGGGCGCATTTGACTTGCGCGATATTGTCCTTTTTTTTGTATACGACACCTTCCGTAATCATCTTTTACTCACTTTTCGTATTTTATAGACCTATTATCGCTTCGGCAACTCTTAAACCGTCGACAGCCGAAGACATTATGCCGCCCGCATAACCTGCACCTTCGCCGCACGGATAAAGCCCCAGAGCGCCGACGGCTTGAAGCGTTTCGCCGCGAACTATGCGCATAGGTGCGGACGTTCGTGTTTCGGGAGCGGTAAAAACGGCATCGGGATCATAAAAAAACCGTTTGCCGAAATCCGCCAAGCCATGTTTTAGCATCGAAAGCGTTTTATCGGGAAAGATCGAGCAAAAATCGTCAAACGCATAATCGGGAAGAAACGTAGGCATAACGTGCCCGAATTTTGACGATTTTTTACCGTCGAGAAAATCTTTATATAAAACGACAGGCGCATTACCGCCGAATTTGTTGTAAGCATTTTTCTCTATGGCAGAGCCGACATCGAGGGCCTGCCTCGGACTGAGAGAAGTCACCGTTGCAAGAAATGCGGCGTTTGCATTTGTTCCGGCTCTGTTGCTGTAGCTCATACCGTTTGTTACGATACCGTTATTATCCGATGACGAATTAACGACATAGCCGCCGGGGCACATACAAAACGTATAGACCGTACCCTCCGGTAAATGCGTAAAAAACTGAAAATCGGCAGGCGGCAGTGCGATATTTTCGGCTTTGTTGCCGTAAACGACATGGTTTATGTCGCTTTGTAAAAATTCGGCCCTGAAACCGACCGAAAACGGTTTACTCTCGACGGTAAGAGGGCGTGAAAGCAGCATTTCGTACGTATCTCTTGCGCCGTTTCCCGTTGCGAGAACGACTGCGTCAAAATGTCTCGGTTCGCCGTTCAAAAAGACTTTTTCGAGCTTTCCGTTTTTAACGGAGATATCGGTAAGCTTTGTTTCGTAAAGCACGGTCCCGCCGAGTTCTTTTATTTTTTCGCGCATACCCGCAACGACGCTTCGCAGCACGTCCGTACCTATATGCGGTTTTGCCTGCCACAAGATACGTTCGTCCGCACCGAAGCCGTGAAATGTTTCGAGAACGAAACGGCAGCGTTCGTCGTTTATTCTGGTCGTCAGCTTTCCGTCCGAAAAAGTTCCCGCTCCGCCCTCGCCGAACTGAACATTTGAAACGGGATCGATAACTCCAGTTTTCCATGAAGATTCAACGTCTTTTACTCTTTGTTCGACAGGACGACCGCGCTCGATAACAGTGGGGCGCATACCGAACTTCGCGAGCAAATAAGCGGCAAACATACCCGCAGGACCGAAGCCGACAACAAGCACGTTTTTATTTGTTTTAACATTTTGAGAAAAATCGTAAGAAAACTCTTTATATTGATCCGAAACAGCTACGGTAAAGACCTCGGAAAGCTCTTTTCTTCTTGCGTCCAAAGAGCGACGGAGAACAAATGCTTTTTCCGAAAGCGGCAGTCCTTCTTTTTTTAACGCACGACGTACGGCTTCTTCGTTTGAAAGGCCGTAAGGAAGACGTACATCGTAAATAAGCCCGTTTTTTATCATTTTGATCAAATATCCAACAAATTTTTTGTTAAAATCAATCGTTGTCTTCGATAGAAACAGAGACGTAATATCTGTTCATAAACCCACCCGAAACGCCTGCGGGAAGCTCAATGATAAGAGGATAGTCTCCGTCCTCGTTTGGTATGGAAGACAAATCGACGGAAAGCTTGAACGAATCGGCACTAAGCTCACCGAGCGTATAGTCCTGAGCACGAACGGTAATGGTCTTGTAGGTGTCCGTTATTTTCGGAGTAACGTTATCCGGCACGTTCAAAAAAGTACATTTCGAGAGAACTTGAGACGAAAGCCTGAAGTTTTTTGTTTGAGCCTTGCCGAGATCGACCGTTACGCTTACCGTTTTACTGTCGCTTACGACAGAAATACCGTCCTGATTTTGAATGTTAAAATCGAAAGTTTTTGAAGTGCCGGTTATTTCGGAAAGATTTATCGTGCCTATGTTGTAAGCATCGATCAGAGAAAGCGTGTCCTCATCGCCCTGCAATTGAAGATACGGCGACGGAGAATATGACACGGTGGCATACGCCGATTCGTCGCCGCCGTAAGGATTTACGAGAGTTGTGGTGACTTTAACGGATTTTTTATACTGGAGCGCAACGGATACCGTCGCCTGAGAATCGGAGAGGGTGAGAAATGTTCTGTCAACATATGCCCTGTCTGCGGTAAGAATGGAAATATCCGAGACCTCGACTATATTTTTCGACGCATCCGATACATCCAAAAGGACTTCGGCATAGCTTATGGTATCTATAATGCTTTTCGGGCCTTCGATCGTGATCGTGTCGGGAGAGACCGTTTGTTCAACAACGGAATACCCCGATTTGTAGTTACCGATACGTTGAAAATCGACTTTGAGGGTCGTGCTGCTTTTTTTGACGAACTCCAGCGTGATGCTGTCCGAACCGATGATATCGTAAGTCAGATTCTCGTCTTCGAGAGATATGCTGATGGGGACTTCGTAAATGCCCTCGGCGGCGACGGCGTTAAAATTCAAAGACGCACTGATCTTATCTTTGGAAAAGTTCAGCAAGCTCGTTCTCGAACCGGAAACGCGGATATCGACGTTGAAATTTCTGTTTGTAACGAGTGGCATAAGAGAATTGTTATAGGGCACCGTACCCTCGTAAATAAAAGATATCGGTACGTTTGTAAATTCTTTTGAAGATACGGGGTCGGCAACGTTTATTATATACAGCCATACTCCGATGGCGATAAGGACCGATATGACCTTGATAAAGAAAGAGTTTTTTATCAGTTCGTTAAAAAATGCGGCTATTTTCTTCATTTCTCTCCCCTACCTTTCAAAAGTCCCGACAAAATGTTTTTCTTATGATTGTTTTCTTCTTTAACAAGAAGCTTCGTAAGGACCTGAGGAAGCACATCGGGAGTATATCTTCGTTTAAGATCCCCGTCAACGGCAAGCGAGATAATGCCTGTCTCCTCCGAAACGATTATTGCCACGGCGTCGGAAACTTCGGAAATACCGAGCCCTGCCCTATGTCTTGTGCCAAGCTCGCTGTCAAGCAAAGACTCGGACAGAGGAAGAACGCAGCCTGCGGCAATGATACGGTTATTACGTATTATCATCGCACCGTCGTGAAGCGGAGCTTTGTTAAAAAATATGTTCATAACGAGTTCCGGCGTCGTGTCACTGTCGAGAGCGACGGATTTACCGGAAGAGATTATATCGCCGAGTTTTATGTTACGTTCGATAACGATAAGCGCGCCCGTTTTTGTGGCGGAAAAATGAGAGATCGCTTTGCAAAGATTTGAGATCATTCTTACCGTACCGTCTTCGCCTGCGGAACTTTCGTCAAGAGATATGGGAATAATCTTTTTTAAGCCGCTTCGACCCATTTTTTCGAGAGCCGAACGTATTTCCGGCTGAAACACGATAATAAGCGCAAGAACTCCGAACTCAAGAAACGACTTGAGAATAAAGCTTGTCGCCGAAAGTTTAAGCACATCCGAGAAAAAGAACATAAGAAGAAATACGAGTATGCCCTTAAACAAAAATGCGGCACGAGTATCCCTGAAAAATTTTATTACAACATAAACGAGCATTGAGACCAGTGCAATATCTATTATATCAAAAAAACTTATATTTGAAATTGTCGTTACAACAAATGACCAGACGTTAGAAAAAAATCCGCCCATGATAGTCCTCCCCAAAACGCATATATAGTAATTATATCAGTTTTCGTTTTGAAAATCAAGCGCATTTTTTTGTATTTTAAGTCTTTTTATTGAATTAATAAAGGTAATTATGTCTTTTTCGCAATTAAAGACGCTCGGAGATACTCTGACGAGGCCGTCCGACTGTGTTCCGACCTTTTTGTGGAACAACGCCGAGCAGTGAAAGCCGCCTCTCACGCACACTCCGTATGTGTCGAGAAATCGTGCGACGGTCTCGGAATCGATTCCGGCGACGCGAAAAGAAACGATACCGGCGTTTTTGTTTTCAGGCGAAAAGACGGATATATACGGCAGATTTGGAAGTTCGCCGAAAATGATATCGGTAAGATGATGTATCCGATCCGATATTTGATGTTGTCGCTCGGAGCAAAAACGTATCCCCTCGTAAAGACCTGCGATCCCGACGGTGTTGAGAGTACCGCTTTCGAGCATTTCGGGCAAGGTGTTCGGCTGAGTGTACAAAAGAGACTCGCTGCCTGTACCGCCGAAAACGATGGGAGATATTTTAATATCCGAATCGGGATTTATAACTATAAGTCCCGTGCCCTGAGGGCCGAAAAGTCCTTTATGTCCAGGAGCGCAAAGCACGGAGATATTCATTTTAATCAAATCGATCGGAACATGACCCGCTGTTTGAGACGCATCGACGCCGAAATATATTCCGTGGTCTTTGCAAAGCTTTCCGAGCTTTTCAACGGGAAGGATCATACCGCCGACATTTGACGCATGGCTTACGAATATCATCTTTGTTTGAGGTACGATAAGTTTTTTGAAATTTTCGACCGTGATCGCGTCGTCCGGCTCCGTCGTTGCAACGGAATAAGAAATACCGTCTTTTTGCAGTTCCGTCAAAGGACGTAAGACAGAGTTATGTTCGACATCCGAAATTATAACATGATCGCCTCGCTTAAGCGTGCCTTTCAACACGGTATTTATTGCAAGCGTGGCGTTAAACGTAAATACAACGTTTTCTTCGTGTCCCGATATCCCGAAAAAGTCCGCCGCAAGCGAACGTGTATCGAAAACTATCCGTGATGCGGCAGCGGAAAGCCTGTGTCCCGATCTGCCGGGATTTGCGGTGTTATGTTTTAACATTCGCGTCATTTTTTCCGTGACGGATGTCGGTTTGGGAAACGATGACGCCGCATTGTCGAGATATATCGTGTGTGTTTTATAAATCATATATTTCCCCCGTAAGTATGATACCCTCGGCTTTTAGCAAAGCAACGGCTTTTGCGGTGTTTTTATCTTCGACCTTAACGCATCTTCCGCAGCCGCTTACCGATTTTACGGTACAATGAACGACAAAAGCGGAGATCCCGTTTCGAGCCAATATCTTTTCCGCTTTCCTTGCGTATGTCTGTGATTTAACAACTATACAGTTATACTTTTTCAAAACTAACCTCTTTTTTGAGAAAAACAGTGATATTACATCGTATTCAAAACCCGCCCCGTTTGACAAACCATAAAAATATTTTATTTTGTACAGAAAAAATTCACAATTTTTTATTGCATTTCTGCAAACAATGTGATAATATAAATATATAACATAACGCATGTATTCCAACAAAACAGGAGCTTTTGCCCGATTTGAGCATAACGGAGGTGTTGCATACGGATATTTTCGCGGATTTTTGTGATATGACGTTTTTATGGCTTATACTTTTATTTGTTTTTATCATTGTCGAAGCGTTGACCGTCAATATCGTATCGATATGGTTTGCGATTGGCTCGCTTTGTTCGATGGCGGCTGCCGCGTTAAAAGCCGAGATATGGCTTCAGATAATTATTTTTATCGTTGTTTCGGCAGTGCTTATATTTGCGACGAGGCCTCTTGTTAAAAAATTCATTTTACCGAAGCACACGCCGACGAATTATGAAAGCATAATCGGGGCGACGGCTGTTGTATCCGAAGACATAAACAATATCGAAGCAACGGGCACCGTTAAAATAAACGGCACGGAATGGACGGCAAGAAGCGATGACGGGCAAAACATAGGTATCGGAACCGAAGTCACGGTAATAAAAATCGAAGGCGTAAAAGCGATAGTATCAAAAACATCGGAAGCTCAAAGCATATAAAGACGGTAACGCATTTATTTTGTGCGACCGAAAACAAAAAAATAAAAGAAAGGGTCGTTAACACGACAAAGGAGTAAATATTTATGATCATGGCAGTACTTACCCCCGAACTGACTGCGGTAGTGGCGGTCATTGTTCTATTTTTAATCATAATAGTCTGCAATATCAAGATCGTGTCTCAGGCACAGGCGATGGTTATAGAAAGACTCGGAGCTTATGTTAAGACCTGGCAGACCGGATTGCATTTAAAAATTCCTTTTATAGAACGAGTGTCGAAAATCGTTTCGTTAAAAGAACAGGTCGTAGACTTTGCGCCGCAGCCGGTCATAACAAAAGACAATGTAACCATGCAAATCGACACGGTGGTGTATTTTCAGATAACGGATCCGAAGCTTTACGCTTACGGTGTAGACAATCCCATGTCGGCTATCGAAAATCTGACGGCAACGACGCTGAGAAATATCATAGGCGATCTTGAGCTTGACGCGACGCTCACTTCACGAGATCTTATCAACACAAAAATGCGTTCGATCCTCGATGTTGCGACGGATCCGTGGGGAATAAAAGTAAATCGTGTTGAGTTAAAAAACATCATTCCGCCGAAAGAAATACGGGATGCGATGGAAAAGCAGATGAAAGCGGAACGTGAAAGGCGTGAATCGATCCTTCGAGCGGAGGGCGACAAAAAAAGCGCTATACTTGTTGCGGAGGGTCAAAAAGAAAGCGTGATACTCACAGCCGAAGCGGAAAAGCAAGCGGCGATCCTGCGTGCGGAAGCAGAAAAAGAAGTCAGGATAAAAGAGGCAGAGGGCGAAGCGGAAGCGATCTTAAAAGTGCAACAAGCAGCAGCGGAGGGTATGAAGCTTATAAACGAAGCAAACCCGTCTGACGCAGTAATCGCAATCAAAGCTCTCGAAGCGTTCAAGGCAGCGGCCGACGGCAAGGCAACAAAAATAATAATTCCGTCTCAAATACAATCGATCGCAGGACTTGCGACATCCGTAAAAGAGCTTGTATCGGAAGACGGAAAAGACAATAATAAAGTTTAAATCGGTCAACGAAAACGGACCGTCGATAAAATTCAAAGAAAGGAATATTTCGATAAATCGAAAGACAGGTTGAAGTTATGGCACAAAAGAAATATACGACTGAATATAAGCTTTCGATCGTTGACAAAGTTGAAAAAGGAGAATCCAGAAACTCCATTTCAAAAAAAACAGGTATTTCATCTCTCACGATAAAAAACTGGGTGGATAGAAAAGACCAACTCATAGAAACGCTTTTTGAAGAAGCAAAAAGCCGGAAAAAATCCAACAGAAAAAAACGTTACGGTGAAATGCTCAAAGACATCGTTGTTAAAAGAGTGGAAAGCGGCGAAAGTATCTACAAGGTAAGCAAAGAGATAGGTATCCCCTACTTGACGATAAAAAACTGGGTCCTTGTATCTCAAAACGAACACGAACCGCAAATCGATATCAATATTCCCGACAGCAGCGAAGTCATAATCTCGGAAGAAGAGAAAAAAGAATTGATCTCTCTCATGAAAGAAAATGCGAGGAACATGACGCCCGAAGATTCGATGTTTCGACATATAGAAAAACAAAACGAGGAAATTTCGGCGTTAAAACAGCAGATATCGGATCTTGAAGACGAGATATTTATGTTGAAAAAAGCGGCTATAATCCTCGCAAAAAAATCGTCCGACGAATCACTTTAACAGTAAGTTTAACAGAGAAAGGCATAACGTCTTTCTCTGTTTCTTTAACAACCGTAAAACAGGTGAAGTTCGTTTTTGTCAAGACCGAAAAGTACGGCTCGGCACGGCGCTCCGTCCGAACCGGAAAGAGCAAGCGGAGCGGAATTTAAAAAATACACGCCTTCGTCAACTTCATTCAGTCTAACACCCTCAAGCAGCACGACCTCGGCGCCGAGCAAAATTTTATGCACCTGCATCGGCGCATCTTCCGGACCGATCGTTTGCGATTCATTGCCGACAAGAAATATATGTTCGCGAGCAAACACTTCCGCCGCCTGCTGCGAAACGACAGCATCCCCTTTTATCAAAATACGTTTTGCGGCGTCGGGAAGAAATCTTCGTGCTTTGTTTAAAACGTTAACGGCGTCTTCGGCGGAAAAAATACCGGTATGGACCGCAACGTAAGCAAAGCCGACAAATTTATCGAGAGGAATTTCTTCAACCGTTTTTCCGTTATCGATAAAATGAAACGGAGCGTCTATGTGCGTTCCGTTATGAGCGCACATTTTAAATTCCGTCAAATTGTAAAGCGAACCGTCACAAATCGAGCTGATCGCCGTTTTTTCCGGTCTGGGATCTCCCGGATAAACTTCGCAGGAAAAAACCTCCTGCGATATATCGTAAATTTTCAAGCAACGTGCCTCCGATCTTGTTGTTTGCATAATTATAACATCTTGGCGCACTTTTTTCAAGATTGATCGGAAAATTTCCGGGCAAAAACACTTGAATTTTTTCCGTGTTTATGGTAAAATATAATGTAAAGACAGGGCAGAGCGCAAAAACGGTCGAAAATTTATTTGTGATTTTTTTGTAAACCCTATTGACAAAATCTGATTAAGGAGTATAATTAGTTTAGTAGTTGCGCAACTACTAAACTAACAGGATATAAGATATGGCAAACGAATATGCTTGTGATTGCGAAGTAATCCACGAAGACGTTGTTAACGAAGCGCGCTGCGAGATGCTTTCGACGGACTGTTATAACGAACTTGCTTCTCTATACAAAATGTTTGCGGATCCTACACGTATAAAGATATTGCACACGCTCGAACACCGCGAAATGTGTGTTTGCGACATTGCAGCTCTTTTGGGTTTGACAAAATCGGCGGTTTCCCATCAGCTTAAAGCATTGCGTATGGCAAATCTTGTTAAATTCAGAAAAGAAGCGCAGATAGTTTTTTATTCTCTTGCCGACGACCATGTAAAACAGATAATCAATATGGGTCTTGAGCATATAGACGAATAAAAAAAACAAATAGGAACGTAGGTTTCCTATTTTTTTGCGGTTGAAGTTGAGCAATTGAGCAACTAAGAAACAACAAAAAAAACAGATCATGGGGGTCAGACGGATATTATGAAAAAGACATATATTCTTAAAGGGTTGGATTGTCCGCATTGTTCGGCGGAAATAGAAAAAGCCGTTTCGGACATGGACGGCATAGAGCAAGCAACGGTCAATTTTATGAAGCAAACGCTGTCGATAAATGTTAACGACAAAAGGGCAGAAAATATAGATAAAAAAATAGAAAAGCTCGTTCACGAACACGAACCCGATGTTGAAGTGATCGAAAAAACGGCAAAAGATACCGAGAATGAGAACCATCACGACCACGAGCACGAGCATGATCACGACCACGGTAAAGAAGACACGACAAAAACCGTAATAAGGATCGCGGTCGGCGCATTGATCTACGTTGCGGAGCTTGTTTTAAACAAGATTTTTGACCTGCCTTTATATTTACAGATCGGTACGCTCGTTGTCTCCTATCTGATATTGGGCGGCGACGTTTTGTTAAATGCTGTTAAAAACATGATCAAGGGCAGGATATTTGACGAGAATCTGCTTATGAGCATATCGTCCGTCGGTGCTTTTATTATAGGGGAATATCCCGAAGCCGTTGCGGTAATGCTGTTTTATCAGATAGGCGAATTTTTCCAAAGCCTTGCCGTTCGCAGATCGAGAAAATCTATAAGCGACCTTATGGATATACGTCCGGACACGGCTACGGTCATACGTAACGGTATAACACAAACAGTATCGCCCGAAAGCGTTGAGATCGACGAATATATATACGTTAAACCCGGTGAAAAAATACCTCTTGACGGAATAATAACCGACGGCAGCGCCATGCTCGACACAAGAGCTCTTACCGGAGAATCGTTACCGCGCTCGGCAAAAGTCGGAGACGAAATACTTTCGGGCAGCATAAATTTAAACGGTGTGTTAACAATAAAAACCACAAAATCTTTCGGCGATTCGACGGTATCGAAGATAATCGAACTTGTTGAAAACGCTTCGTCGAAAAAAGCTTCGGCGGAAAACTTCATAACGACATTTGCGCGGTATTACACGCCGACAGTCGTTGTTTTGGCGGCATTATTGGCTGTTATTCCTCCCTTGTTTTTTAACGGAATATGGACCGATTGGATACACAGAGCGTTTGTATTTCTTGTTATATCCTGTCCTTGTGCGCTCGTTATATCGATACCGCTCGCATTTTTCGGCGGAATAGGCGCTGCGTCAAGACACGGAATATTGGTCAAGGGAAGCAGTTATCTTGAAGCGTTAAACAGCGTGGAGACCGTTGTTTTTGACAAAACGGGAACATTGACGAAAGGCGAATTTAAAGTATCGAACGTGATCCCCGCAGAGGGAAAAACGGAAGACAACGTTTTGGAATATGCCGTAAAAGTCGAGAAACTTTCAAACCATCCGATCGCTTCGTCGATTTGCGAATATTATAAAAACGACGTGGAAACATCCGACGTATCCGAATACGAAGAAGTGACCGGTCACGGAATAAAAGCGAAAGTCGGGAAAAAGACTGTCCTTGCGGGTAACCGTGAAATGATGATCGGCGAAAATATACAATGTGTTGAAAACACATCTGTCGGCACAAAAGTATACGTTGCGGCAGACGGAGAATATATCGGCTGCATAGTAATATCGGACGAAATAAAGCCGGACAGCAAGCAAGCCATAGCCGAATTAAAAAAACTGGGGGTTAAACGAACCGTCATGCTCACGGGCGACAATAAAGACGCGGCAGCCGATATAAGCAAACAGACAGACATCGACGAATATCACGCACAGCTGATGCCCGACAAGAAAGTGGCATTGCTCGAAAAAATAACGGATGAAACGGCAATCGGTAAAAAAACGGTGTTTGTCGGAGACGGCATAAACGACGCACCTGTCCTTGCAAGAGCCGACATAGGCATTGCAATGGGCGGAATAGGTTCGGATGCGGCAATAGAAGCTGCGGACGTGGTAATTATGACGGACGAACCGACAAAGATAGCAAAAGCCGTTAAAATTGCGAGATACACAAAAAAGATCGTAGTTGAAAACATAGTCATCGCACTCGGAATAAAGGGTATTTTTCTCATTCTGGGCGCGTTGGGATATGCCGGAATGTGGATAGCCGTTTTTGGTGACGTAGGCGTTGCGCTGATAGCGGTCTTCAATTCGATGAGAATATTAAAAAAATAGATTGACAAACGACAAAGAAAGGTGTATAATATACAGCAAATATGCAGCCTCAAACGACCTGTACATGATTGAAAGAAGAGTGTAATTTGAATACAGTAATAAAAAAATTCGAAGAGTTGACCGTATATGAGTTGTACAAAATATTGCAGCTGAGAGTTAACGTATTTGTTGTTGAACAAAACTGTCCTTACAAAGATATAGACGACTTGGACAAGGACGCATATCATATATATTTCGAACAGGACGGCGAGATGATCGCATATCTTCGTGTTCTGCCTCAGAATACAAAGTTCAAAGAGGCATCCGTCGGAAGAGTCATTTCCGTGAAGCGTAGATGCGGGATCGGCAGTATGATCCTGAACGAAGGAATACGGATAGCCGAAGAAAAGTTCGGTGCTGACGAGATAAGAATAGAAGCGCAAACGTACGCACGTCCTTTTTACGAAAGAGCGGGATTTGTGCAGGCCTCTAACGAATTTTTGGACGACGGTATTCCGCACATAGAGATGATAAGAAGAAAACGCGATTTTTGATTTTTTTTCGAAGTGGTGTTGACAAACGTGTTTTTTTCGGATATAATATAAGCAAAGTTACAGCTTTTACATAACTGACGGAATTTGCGGATCACCGCAAGGGAATGTAAAAGCATTTACGCCGACCGTCTGGGCAAATCAGTAATAGCTGGTTTGCCCTTTTTTTTAGATCGGCACGATCGTATTTTTTGTTTTAAACAAAATCATCTTAAATCGGGAAACGCTACTGCTCTGCTCTTTGTAAGGAAAGATTTAAACATACGTATGGAGCGGAGGACAGCTGCGTTAGGTTATTATCGATAAGCTCAATCGGAGGTTTTAATGATGGATCACAAAAACTGGAACGGATTTAAGGGACAAAAATGGAAGGATGAGATCAACACAAGAGATTTCATTCAAAACAATTACAGTGAATATACAGGCGACGAATCTTTTCTTTCGGGTCCGACGGCTCGGACGCAAAGCATGATGAAAAAGCTCGAATCGCTGTTAACTCTCGAACGTCAATACGGCGGTGTTCTCGATATCGATACGGCTACCGTATCATCGCTTACGAGTTATTCGCCGGGATATATCGACAAAGACAACGAAATAATCGTAGGTATGCAAACAAACAGGCCGTTAAAAAGAGGCGTCAATCCTTTCGGCGGAATAAGAATGGCACGTCAGGCATGTGAAGCTTACGGGTACAAATTAAGCTCGAAGGTCGAAGAAGAATTTAAGTTCAGAACAACGCATAACGACGGAGTATTCCGCGCATATACCGACGAAATGAGATCCGCGCGCAGAAGTCACATAATAACGGGGCTTCCCGATGCATACGGCAGAGGACGAATAATCGGGGATTACAGGCGAGTTGCGCTTTACGGTGTTGACCGCCTGATATCCGAAAAGAAAAAAGACAAAGAGAATCTTGCAAATAAAAATTTCGATACGGAAACTATCCGTCTTGACGAAGAACTTTTCCAGCAGATAGCTTTTTTGGGTTACATGAAAGAAATGGCGGCTATGTACGGTTACGATATCGGCGAACCTGCAGGCAATGCAAAACAAGCTATCCAATGGACATATTTTGCTTATCTCGGTGCGATCAAAGAACAGAACGGTGCCGCAATGTCGTTGGGAAGAGTAAGCACGTTTTTCGACATATATATCGAGCGTGATATCAAAAACGGTGTTTTGACCGAATCCGAAGCTCAGGAGCTTATCGACGATTTTGTTATGAAGCTGAGGATAGCAAGGCATCTTCGCACGCCGGAATACAACGAGCTTTTCGGCGGAGATCCGATGTGGATAACGGAATCCGTCGGAGGTATGGCAGAAGACGGAAGATCGCTCGTAACAAAAAGCAGTTTTCGTATTCTCAACACTTTGTATACTCTCGGCTCTGCGCCCGAACCGAACCTGACTATCCTTTGGTCGAGCGCTCTGCCGAGCGGATTTAAGAAGTTCTGTGCAAAGATATCCGAGGATACCGACTCGATACAATACGAAAACGACGATATCATGCGTCCCATATACGGTGACGATTATGCAATAGCGTGCTGCGTTTCGGCAATGAAGATCGGCAAACAAATGCAATTTTTCGGGGCGAGATGCAATCTTCCCAAGCTGCTCCTGCTTGCGTTAAACGGCGGATATGACACAACAAGTCAAATACATATCGGACCGCAGATGCCCGTAATGCAAAGCGAGACGCTCGATTACGACGATGTTGTAAAACGTCTGGACGTATATATGCAATGGCTTTGTCATCTTTATGTTAACACAATGAATGTTATCCACTATATGCACGACAAATATGCATACGAAAAAACGCAGATGGCGCTTCACGACACCGAGGTCGGTCGTTTTATGGCGTTTGGGATTGCGGGCTTGTCCGTCATCACAGACTCTTTGAGTGCGGTAAAATATGCGGCTGTTCACCCTATAAAGGACGAGAACGGATTTATCGTTGATTTCAACACCGAAGGCGATTTCCCGAAATACGGAAATGACGACGATCGTGTTGACCTTATAGGAAAAGAGATCGCACACAAAATGATAACGGAGCTTCGCAAGACGCCCGCATACAGGAACGCGGAACATACGCTTTCCGTATTGACGATAACTTCAAACGTAACGTACGGCAAGAACACGGGAGCAACGCCCGACGGAAGGAAGAACGCCGCACCGTTTGCTCCGGGAGCAAACCCAATGCATAATCGAGAGGAAAACGGTGCTTTAGCGTCGCTGAATTCGGTCGCAAAAATCAGCTACGACGATTGTCGTGACGGTATTTCGAATACGTTTTCGGTAACGCCGAACGCATTGGGAAGAACAAAAGAGGAACGAACCGACAATCTTGTATCTATACTTGACGGATATTTTGCCCAAAAAGCTCATCACATAAATGTTAATGTAATGAACAGAGAAACACTTCTCAAAGCGTACGAAGATCCGGAATCATACCCGAACCTCACGATACGAGTATCGGGATATGCCGTAAATTTCCGCAAACTCTCACGTGAGCAGCAGCGTGAAGTTATCAGCCGTACATTCCACGAAACGATATGATGGGCAAGATACATTCAATTCAAAGTCTCGGAACGCTTGACGGGCCGGGAGTAAGATTCGTCGTATTTTTGCAGGGCTGCAATTTGAGATGCTCGTGCTGCCATAATCCCGACACGTGGGCGATAAACGGCGGTACGGAATATACTGCGGAACAGATTGTACAAAAAGCAGTACGTTTCAAAGAATATTTCGGAAAAGACGGCGGTATTACATTTTCCGGCGGAGAGCCGCTTTTGCAGACAGACTTCGTTCGCGAAGTATTCGAAATGTGTCATCATGTCGGGATAAACACCTGTCTTGACACATCGGGAGCGGTTCTCAACGAAAATGTCAAAGCGATGTTAACGCATACGGACCGTGTGTTGCTTGACATAAAATATACAGACCCAAGATCGTATTTGGCATATGTCGGTTGCGATATCGAAAAACCGTTGAGATTTCTCGATTATCTAAGCAGCAAAAACATTCCGACAACGATACGACACGTTATTGTTCCGACGTTAAACGACAACCGCGAAAGTATCGTAAAACTCGGACAAATCATTTCAGAACATAATTGCGTAGATAAAACGGAGCTGCTGCCGTTT
This sequence comes from uncultured Oscillospiraceae bacterium, assembly GCA_964448355.1. Classification (GTDB taxonomy): domain Bacteria; phylum Bacillota; class Clostridia; order Oscillospirales; family UBA644; genus HGM12619. Next base: position 37,469 of record CAYUWC010000011.1, read on the forward strand.
AGGAAAATATGTACGGTAAAATACACGCAAATGGGCATCGACTTTCCGTTCGCAGCGATCCCGGAACCGTCTCGAGAACTTATGGAGCGGTTGGAGCGGATATTGAACACAAACGACAAAAAGTGATCGTTTCGGCTTGTAAAAAGACCACTCCCCTATTCGGTCAATGAAGCGGAACCACAGAAAAAATCCGCGACATTAAAGGCAGAGGACACATTTGTTAAAACCGCATAAAAATGGCACGCCCCACCAAAGACCAAGCTTCGGAGTGCGTGCCTGCAGACTTTGTACCGTGTTTCGGCAGCGGTCTGAGCAGCGAATGCGGTGCTATTGTGTGAGCCTCGGAAACCAAGTCCACGTAAAAAAGTTATTATGTTGGCAGAAAAATATAAAGCGGCTCGTCTGCAGCTGCGATGATACAGCGGCATCTCCCAAAGACGTATCGGGAGAAAGCTCATACGCAAGGCTTTTACAGGCAGCCACGACCAAGCAAACAACAAAAAGGACGACCATAAATATCAACATTCTTTTGTTTTTCACTGTACTTTCACCCTTTTTTTCGGTTTTTAAAACGTTAGACCGCCGTGTAACAAATATGTTTCCCCGAAATTTGTAAAATAATTATGTTATTTTCAAAAAGGGGCTTGATTTTTTTCTTGAAATGGTGTATAATGTATCACGTTGACAGCGCGTACCGAAAACAAGCGCAAAATCAATAAATAAAATTTATTTCGACCATGGAGAAATCGCCTAGCTGGTCGAGGGCGCATGATTGGAAATCATGTAAACGTGAAAGCGTTTCGAGGGTTCGAATCCCTCTTTCTCCGCCAGAAAAAACACTTGCTTTAGCAAGTGTTTTTTTTTCAACGAAATCAATCAGATAATGGCAATAATGGAGCATCCGTATTAGCTTTAGCGAGTGTTTTTTCAACGAAATAAATCCTTTCGGGATTTGTGAAATACGCTCCACGTGTAAAATATTGCTTTGCAATG
>CAYUWC010000011.1:38471-39034 GCA_964448355.1 uncultured Oscillospiraceae bacterium
AAATGCCTGCAGGTGTGGGTGGATTTATTTCATTACACATTTCGTAGAAATATTTCACAATGATCTAAATCATTGTTTCACCGGGAGCATGAGCGAGCGCTTTCACAAAAATACGGTGGTTTTGAGGGTATGTTCCACAAGCGACGCCCTCATAATCAATAATCACCAGAATTCAAGTCTCTAACACGGATTGTCAAAAAAAATCTTTTTATTGTCCATTCACAAAAAGCTCAACAGTTTTTCTTCAAAGCCATTGGGATTTCTGTTTAAAATAAGCATAATAAATCTGATATAGTCAATTTGATAAATCGGAAATTTACGGAGGAAAGTATGAAATACAAAGGAACGCTTATTGTTGTAAAAGATTGCAACCGTGCTCTGAAGTTTTATCGTGATATGTTTGGGTTTCAACTGCTTCAAGACAACGACGGAAATATGGAATTGACAAACAATTTGTATTTACAGGAATCAAGTTACTGGGAACAATTCACGAAAAAAAACATAATTTCAAACAGCAATCAATCCGAATTATATTTTGAAGAATCCGATATAGAAAAATTTGT
>CAYUWC010000012.1:0-37765 GCA_964448355.1 uncultured Oscillospiraceae bacterium
GGATGTAAACGTAATCTCTGAAAAACGTACCCAAAGATATATGCCATCTGCGCCAAAATTCGGTCGCGCTTTTCGACATGTACGGATAGTCGAAATTTTCTTTGAAGTAAAAGCCGAATATCATGCCCAAGCCGATCGCCATATCGGAATAGCCGGAAAAGTCAAAATATATCTGCAGGGCAAAAAACACGATACCGATCCATTTGCCCAAGATCGATTCCGAGACCGTCATGCCGAGGAGGTTTTCGGCGGCTTCTCCGCACGGGTTTGCGAGAATTACTTTTTTTGCAAGTCCGACAGAGAAACGATATATGCCGTTAAAAATATCTTCGGTATTTGCACGTCTTACGGGGATCTGTTCTGCGATATCCTTATAACGAACTATCGGGCCGGCAATGAGCTGCGGAAAGAACGAAACGTAAAGCAAAAGGGATAAAAACGATTTTTGATAAGGCGTATCGTTGCGATAGACGTCTATCGTATACGACATTGCCTGAAACGTATAAAAGCTTATACCGAGCGGAAGCGGAATATTCGGAACGTTAAGACAAACAAACGGGATAAGATTAAGCGTTTCGACGATCATCGGTACATACTTGAAAATGCAAAGTATCGTCAGATTAAGCACTACGGAAACCGTCAGATAAGCTTTTCGTTTTAACGGATCGTCCGTTTTGCCTATAAACATTCCGGACAGATAATTTACAAGAACGGAGCCGATCATAAGCAGAACGAAGATCGGTTCGCCCCATGCGTAAAAAACAAGGGAAAAGATCGTTAAGATCGCTCGTCGCCATACGGGATTTTTTATGATAAAATACAGAATACACAGCAGTACCATAAAAACATAAAGAAAAATCAAGCTTGAAAAAAGCATATAATCACCCCTATTGACAAGAAAAATTTATTATGATATACTTTGTTGTGTGTCCCTGAGTTCGGCAGTAAAATGACCTGCGTGAGGGGGAATCGTTTCCGCCTGAGTTCGGCGTTAAAAGCGATTTTACAGGTAAGGAACGAATAAGTTAGGTTATATTGTGTTTAACAAATGCGGAATATCGGCAATAAAGCTTATTCCGTTATTTTTTTAAAGCAGGAGCGGGCTATGCTGAAATTTGACATCATAATCATAGGTGGCGGACCTGCGGGAGCAATATTCGCAAAAGATATTGCAAAAAATTTTTCCGCGGCAATGTTTTTCGATGACAAGAAAAAACCGTGCGGAGGTTTGCTTTCGGAAGACGCTCAAAGATTTTTTGCCGAAAGAAATATGTTTTTGCCGAAAAAAGTGATCGCAGACCCACAAGTCTTTTTTGTTGACACCATTGACACGAAACAAATGCTTATGCGACGGTATCAACGGACTTATGTTAACGTTGATCGTTATAAATTGGACGAGTGGTTGAGGGAAAATGTTCCCAATAATATTGTAAAATTTTCAAGACATGTAGATGAAGTAAAAAAGACAAAAGACGGGTTTGTTGTCTCATTTAAAGAGAATGGGGAAGAACGAACGGCTTTTTGCAGATATCTTGTCGGTGCGGACGGTGCAAATTCGATCGTAAGGCGTACATTTTTTTCAGACAAGAAGATCAGGCGCTACGTTTCGATACAGCAGCATTTCCCGATCAACGAAACGATACCGCCCTATGCCTGTATTTTCGACAGCAACGCGACCGATTGTTTTGCGTGGATAGTCGAAAAAGACGGAACTGCGATCTTCGGAGGAGCGTTCGAACCGTTAAACTGTAAAGAAAGCTTTGAAACGCTGAAAAGCGACATAAAATCCCACGGAATATGTTTAAACAACGAGATCAAAACGGAAGCCTGCTTAGTCCTTCGTCCGCAAAGCGTAAATCAGATATGTTTTGGGAAAAAAGATGTTTTTCTCATAGGAGAGGCTGCGGGATTTGTAAGTCCAAGCTCCCTTGAAGGGATAAGCAAAGCCATGTATTCTGCAGAAGCGCTTGCCAAAGCGATGACAACGAACGATCCGTTAAAAGCATATAAAAGAAAAACCGCGAAACTGCGACATGAAATATTTTTCAAAATAATAAAGGGGAAGATACTGTGTTCTCCGTTTTTACGAAAAATTATCATGCGCTCGGGGATCACGAGTTTGGAAATAAAGGACAAAGACTGACGGGAATACCGTCAGTCAAAATTTTCCTCAAGAAATGTCAAAACGGTTTGAACATATTCTTCTTCCGCATAAATAAAGCCTCCGGAGTGGGGAACACCGCTGAATATCTTGTATTCCGCAACGTTGCCGGCGTTTACGGCTGTTTGCGCGAGAGTTATGCTGTTGTCGGACGGGAAAACGGTATCATCGGCGCCGTGCAGGAACAGGAAGCTTTTTCCGCTTGTTTCGGCAACGGCAGTGATCGGAGACGATTCAAACTTTACTCCGGCAAAAGCGGGCATGAGCGCGTTAACATACGACGAGAACAGAAGATCCGGAAGTTGTGTCCAAACAGCGATATTCTCGTCGAGATACGATCTTAGGTCAAGGTACGGACTGTCCGCTATTATAATATCGACGCGATCGTCCGCACAACCGACCGTTATTGCGGGAGCGGAGCCGAAAGCAAAGCCCATCAATGCGATGTTTTGCTGACCGCGTTCATTGGCGGCATAATCCAAAACAAGCGAAAGTTCGTCTTTTTCCTGTGCGCCGAACGTATAGTTTTTGCCTCTCGAATTGCCGGAACCGGTATAGTCGAATGTTATAACATTATAACCCGAATGGACGAGGTCTTCGATAAGATAAAGACCGTCAATCTCCGTCATTTCTCGGTTGCTTTGATAATTATGAGACATGATAACGGTTTTGTCGCTTTCGATATATTCGCCGTCATAATCCTGCGACGGTATCCACCAACCGACGATATTGTCATTGTCTCGAAAGTCCTTGATCTCGAAAAACTCGTACATCATATCAAGCTCGGCAGGTCCGTCGATATAAACAAGCTCTCTGCGCTCGGGATTAAGCAGGCTTGACGCCGTAAAGGCGCCCAAAACAGCCCAAAATCCGACGAGTATCACGACTGCCGCGACGACACTGATGATAACCTTTTTTTTCACGGATCCGGGTTTAACATCTTTCCCGGCATCTTTTTTTTGAGGGATTGCAGGAGACATTTTTTTACGCATCGAAGTCACTTCCTTTAATAAGTTCTATTCCTTTTTCAAAAAGTATTTTTTCCGCCTGTTCGCAGTTATCGGTACGAAGGATAACGCTTGCGCGATCGTTTACTCTTCCGATAAACGCATACATATATTCGATCCCTATTCCGCGTTCGCTTAGTAAACGCAGCACCGAAGAAAGACCGCCTGGTGTATCGGGAACACGAACGCCGAGGACCTTTGTTAATTTAACGGTAAAATCATTATCCGCAAGGATACGCTCCGTGGCTTCCGGGTCATCGACGATAAGACGAAGAACCCCGAAATCGGCTGTATCCGCAAGGCTCAATGCGCGGATATTAACATTGTTTGCGGAAAGGACTTCGGTTATATCGGCAAGCCGTCCCGACTGATTTTCCACAAAAACGGAAACCTGAAAAAGTTCCATACTCTGTTCCTTTCTTTTTACACAATATTTTGAAGATACAAATGCTATTTTCTGTTATCCGTGACCCTTTTTGCCTTACCCTCGGAGCGGCTGATCGTTTTGGGACCGACGAGTTTTACGGCGACAGCAATATTTAAAGTGTTAAGCAGGGCTTGTTTGATAACTTTCTCTTTTTCCTGTATATGTTTTACGGAGTCGGAAAAAAGCGACTGAGACATTTCCACTTCGACCGACATCGTATCAAGATTGTTTACACGATCGACAATAATATGATAATGCGGCGAAACGCCCTCGATGTTAAGAAGAACGGATTCGACCTGTGACGGAAATACATTAACACCGCGAACTATGAGCATATCGTCGGTCCTGCCGCAGGGCTTGCTCATTCGAACGGTCGTTCTGCCGCAGGCGCAGGGCTCGTGCGTAAGCGAGGATATGTCTCGTGTGCGGTAGCGTATGAGGGGAAGAGCTTCTTTTGTTATACACGTAAAAACAAGCTCGCCCGATTCTCCGTCGGGTAATATCTCGCCGGTATCGGGATCGATTATCTCCGGAATAAAATGATCTTCTTGAATATGCAGACCGTTTTGAACGTAACAGTTGCAGGCGACGCCCGGACCGCAAACCTCGGAAAGACCGTAGATATCATACGCCTTAAGACCGAGACCTTGTTCTATCTGCGCACGCATTTCCTCAGTCCAGGGTTCCGCGCCGAAAATACCGATACGAAGTTTAAGCTCGTCGGGCGAGATATTGTTTTCTTTTACCGCTTCCGCAAGATACATGGCATATGACGGCGTGCAGCACAGTATTGTTGAACCGAAATCCTTAAAAATATTCACTTGGCGCACAGTATTGCCCGAAGACACTGGAATGACCGCCGCACCGAGCTTTGTTGCACCGTCGTGAATACCGAGACCGCCCGTGAAAAGCCCGTAACCGTAGGAAATGTGAACGATATCCTTATTCGACGCTCCGACGGAAACAAGTGCCCGCGCAACGCATTCCGACCAGATGTTTATATCGTTTTCCGTATAACCGACAACGGTTTGTTTGCCTGTTGTGCCAGACGATGCATGGATACGTGTTACCTGCTCCATGGGTGCTGCGAACAAACCGAAAGGATACGTGTCGCGAAGATCGGTTTTATATGTAAACGGAAGATTTTTAAGGTCATCTACCGATCTTATATGTTCGGGTCTGATCCCGTATTCGTCAAAACGTTCGCGGTAAAGAGGAACGTTGTTGTACACACGTTCGACCGTCGCCTTAAGTCTTTGCGACTGAAGCGTGCGCATATCTTCGCGAGACATTGTTTCTATTTTTTTATTGTAGTACATTGCAGGGTCTTCCTTTTCAGATAACCGAATAACCGAGATCAAACGCAGTTTTATTCAGTGCTTTAAATTTTTCTTTAACAAGAGCGTCGACAGCCTCGTAAAAATGCGACGGAGCTACACCTACCATTTTTGCGAACACACCCAACAATACTACGTTTACTGCCTTTGAACTGCCTGCTCTTTCGGCTAACGAAAGAACGTCCGTGTACAGTATATCCACGCCCAGGTCTTTGATTTTTTCGGGCAGTGCGTCGGGATATTCGCAAGTTCCCGTTATAACTGGCATGGGATCGATCTTTTGCGTGCTTGTTATCAGTTTGCCGCCCTTTTTCAGATACGGAAGCCATCTTGCCGCTTCGAGCTGTTCGAACGCTATTATATAATCGGCTTCGCCTTTTTCGATTATGGGAGACGCCACGCTGTCGCCGTAGCGAACAAACGTTACCACGGAGCCCCCTCGTTGAGACATACCGTGAACTTCCGATATTTTAACATCATACCCCATGCTGGGCAGAATATGGCCGAGAAGTCTGCTTGCGAGCAAAGTGCCCTGTCCACCGACACCGACGATCATTATATTTGTCGTTTTCATTTTTGTTCCTCATATAACAAAAGTTTTAGCTAAAATCATTCTTTAATATATCCGGGTCAGCCCCAATTTTTGTCGAGCCATTCGACGCGCTGACGTATCCAATTTTTGAGATATTCCACTTCTTCTTCGTACGTAAACAAAGACTTTCCGCCTCGCAGATCTTTGACCTGCAACGAATCGGGCCAGCATTCGAAATGTGCGGCGGCAGCTGAAGACAAGTACGCCGTTTGTTCGTCCACAAACGTCAACAAATCGTCGAAAACGCCTTGAGAAGACAGCTTCTGCCAACGCTTGCACAAAAGCTCGAAGAATGTATCGTTTTTTAACAGCGAATGATACCACGGCGCCATTGAGACATGATACCCCTCTGCGGAAAGACACGTTGCGACGTCTTGATTGCCCATACACGTATCGTAGTCCCAACACGGACCCATGTAAAGCTTGCCGTCTTTAACATAGCAGTAACAGCTCGTAACGAACTGCGAATCGTAGTTTTTGACGAACTCGTTTACTATATACCAACTTATAAACGAATCAACGTCTATATATTCCGAGAATTTATCGTAATTTTTAGATCTTATCGCGTCGTCGGCTTTATCGAAGAAATCCCGCATTTGCGAAAGTTTTTCGCTCAACTCGTCAGCCGTTAGATCTTCGACGTCGGGATCTTTGAACGTTAAATGCGTACCGCTTTTGAGCTGAATACAGTTATCGCATTTGTTGTCGTGCCGATAGGGTTGTTCGATCTCGAACAAAACATCGCCGTTTTTCTTGCTTATATCGACGCGGTTTTTGCCGTCCTCGATTTTTTCGGTCAAAAGATAAAGGCCGTTATATTCTCCGTTTATCACAACGTCAACAAACATACAGTCCATTTCGGGACCCGACGAGACGATTTTTGCGAGATTGAGCGTAAGATAATTGCGCAAAAGTGTTTTATCGTAATATAACGTTATCAGGACCCATTTTTTCGCTTCGCCCATGCCGAACAGATCGGTTTTTGAATAGAATTTGATGTTGTACGGTTTTTGAGGTAACAGCCAAGAAGCGTTTCCCCTACCCTTTATTTTGGCGTCGACCTCGATTATGCCGGAATCGGGTATGGTCACTACGGCGCCGACATATTCCTCTCTGTTAACAAGCCAAAGATCGCGATCGACATCGATATAAATAACGGGGACATCGCTAATCGACGGATAAACCTGTTTAACATCTTCGATATCGATGTTAACGCTCGCATCGTATTCGGGAACGACTTCCCGAGAGCACGCACAAACCAGACACAACAGGATCGTTGATATCGCAAACAAAATTTTTTTCACGTCATTCCTCGCATATTGCATCGAATTTGCATAGATTTTTACAAAGTCCGCAGCCTACACAAAGCGTTTTATCGACGGATACAACGCCCGAACGCATATCGACCGACAAACTCGGACAGCCGATCTTCATGCACATTTTGCATTTTTTGCATTTGTCGGGGTCAATTCTGTACGGAGGCTTGATAACGGCTTTTTTGATCATGATACAAGGACGTCTTGCGATAATAACGCTCGGTTCGTCTGCCGCAAGCTCTTCTTTTACGATCCGCTCAACTTCGTCTATTTGCTGCGGATCAACAACTTTAACTCTGTTTATACCGATCGCCTTGCAAAGAGCTTCGATATCCACGGACGTTGTCATATCGCCTTTTAAGGTGATCCCGGTAGACGGGTTTTGTTGATGACCTGTCATACCAGTAATTGAATTATCCAATACAATGACCGTGCCGGAGGACCGGTTGTACGCCATATTGATAAGGCCCGTTATTCCGGAATGAATAAACGTCGAGTCTCCGATAACGGCAACCGACTTCGTGTTTTCACCGTTAGCCTTTAAAAAGCCGTGAAGACCGGATACCGAAAAGCCCATACAGACGGTCGTGTCTATCGCGTTAAGAGGAGATGCGCCGCCGAGAGTATAGCAGCCGATATCGCCGTTGACAAACACACCGAGCTTTTTGAGCACGTAAAACAAACCTCTGTGCGGACAGCCCGAACACATTACGGGAGGACGTGAGGGAAGATCGGGAACGGACGGACCGAGATCCGTTTTGTTGCCGAGTATTTTTTCTTTTATCATATTCGAATCGATCTCGCCGCAAAGCGGGAAAATATCTTTGCCGATAACGTTAAAACCGTGCGCTTTGCAGTGATTTTCTATAATCGGGTCGAGTTCTTCGATAACATATACTTTTTCGTATGTTGAACAAAAATCGGATATAAGCTTTACGGGCAGGGGGTTGACGACGCCGAGTTTGAGATACGATGCGTTGCCGCCGAGAGCTTCTTTTGCGTATTCGTAGCAGGCACCCGAAGAAATAACGCCTATGGAAGAGTTGTTATGTTCGATCTTGTTAATACCGCACGTTTCCGCCCATTCGCAAAGGTCGCGAGTGCGTTTTTCAACGAAAATATGTTTAGGAACGGCGTTTGCCGGCGTCATAACATATTTTGAGGGATTTTTTTCAAACGGTTTTATCTTTGTATCTTTACGTTCGAACAATTCGACAAGGCTTTGCGAATGCGCGATCCTTGTTGTGAGCCTGAGCAAAACGGGAGTATCGAAACGCTCCGAAAGCTCATACGCCGTACCGATAAAATCGCGGCACTCGGAAGAATCGGAGGGTTCGAGCATCGGGATCTTGGCTGCAACGGCATAATTGCGCGAATCCTGTTCGTTTTGCGACGAATGCATTCCCGGGTCGTCCGCTACGGCAATAACAAGACCGGCGTTAACACCCGTGTAAGAAGACGTAAAAAGCGGATCTGCAGCAACGTTCAGTCCAACGTGCTTCATTGCGGCAAATGCTCTCGCTCCGCCGAAAGAAGCGCCGACGGCTGTTTCGAGCGCGACTTTTTCGTTCGGTGCCCATTCGGCGTAGATCTCGTTATAAGTTGCGGCAAATTCGGTTATTTCGGTAGACGGTGTTCCGGGATAAGACGAAACGACACGGCAGCCGTGCTCGTAAAGGCCTCTGGCGACGGCTTCGTTTCCCAACAATAATTTTTTCATATCATTTATTCCCTTTTTATTATTTTCGATACCATACAACAAGCGGAACCAGATCGACACATACTTCGTATTTTCGTCTTTTAGGTACAAATATCCGCTTTTTTCTTCATCTTTTAATTATACTATACGGGCAAAAAAAAATCAATAGTAAAATTTTAAATTTTTTAAATCATGGCATCGTTTTCAAGTTTTCCGTAAAGAAAGATCAGCCCCGAAAGCACAAAAGTCCCCTGCTCCGCGATCGGACAGGGGACATATGTGTTAAACCGAACTTTTCGATAGCTGCATTTGGGCAAAACATACGTATACAGTACAACACAAAAGGCGTAAAATTCAATGATTTGCGAGGGGAATTACAATTATATGCTTGATTTTGCGTTTGCACCAAATATGAAAGATTTTTTGCGACTATTATCGGTTTTTGTTTTTTTCGTAATGATCGAACACCGCACCTACAAAACCTCGGAACAGCGGATGAGGTTTGTTTGGTCTGCTTTTAAACTCCGGGTGATACTGAACGCCCAAATAGAACGGTCTGTCGGAAAGTTCGACCGCTTCAACAAGTCTGCCGTCGGGCGATGTGCCGCTGAAAACAAGTCCGTGACTTGAAAGAAGCTCGCGATAATCGTTGTTAAACTCGTATCTGTGTCTGTGTCTTTCGTTAACAAGTGCGCAGCCGTAGCACTGTTCGGCGACCGAACCGTGCTTGAGAACGCACGGATATGCGCCGAGACGAAGCGTTCCGCCCTGATTTTTATCGCCGTCCTGCCCTGATATCAGATTGATGACTTTATCGGCGCATTGTTTGTCAAACTCGGCGGAATTTGCATCGTAAAGGCCTGCGACGTTTCTCGCAAACTCGATAACGGTTATCTGCATTCCAAGGCAAATACCGAAAAACGGCAGATAATTTTCGCGTGCGTATTTCGCCGCAAGTATCATGCCTTCCGTGCCTCGAATACCGAAGCCGCCGGGGACTATGATGCCGTCAAGCCCCGAAAGGATTTCTTCGTAGTTCGACGAATCGAGAGTTTCTGAATCGATCCACTCTATTTTTATATGCGTGTTATGATAATAACCCGCGTGTCTGAGAGCCTCCGCAACGGACAAATACGCATCGTGGAGAGCTACGTATTTTCCTACAAGGCCGATCTTGACGGTAAATTCCCTTGTTTTTATGTGTTTGACAAGATTTTCCCATTCTGTAAGATCGGGCAATGGAGCTTCGATGTTAAGCTCTCGGCAAACAACGGATGAAAAATTCGCTTTTTCGAGCATAAGCGGTGCTTCGTAAAGGTTTGGCAATGTTATGTTTTCTATTACGCAATCGTTTTTAACATTGCAAAACAGAGCGATCTTTTTAAAGATCGAGCTTTCGATCGGTTCGTCGCTTCTCAAAACTATGATATTGGGATTAATCCCCATTCCCTGCAATTCTTTGACGGAATGCTGCGTAGGCTTTGATTTATGTTCGTCGGACGCGCGAAGATACGGAACGAGAGTGACATGGATAAACAAACTGTTTTCATGTCCCACTTCGAGAGATATTTGGCGAACGGCTTCCAAAAACGGTTGCGATTCGATATCGCCGATAGTTCCGCCGATCTCCGTTATTACGATATCGGCATCCGTTTTTTTGCCGACATTGTAAACAAAATCTTTTATTTCGTTTGTTATATGCGGAATGACCTGAACCGTCGAACCGAGATATTCCCCGTTGCGTTCTTTGTTAAGAACATTCCAATAAACCTTACCGGAGGTAAGATTCGAGTATTTGTTAAGATCCTCGTCTATAAATCGTTCGTAGTGCCCCAGGTCGAGATCCGTTTCCGCTCCGTCTTCCGTTACGTAAACTTCGCCGTGCTGATACGGGCTCATCGTTCCGGGATCGACATCTATATACGGATCGAGTTTTTGTGCGGCGACGCGCAGACCTCTTGATTTAAGCAATCTGCCCAAAGAAGCGGCGGTTATTCCTTTTCCGAGCCCGGAAACGACGCCGCCCGTCACAAAGATATATTTCGTCATTATTTTTACTTTACAGCTTTCGACAAAAGCTTCCTTTCTTTCGGTTTAACATAAACCGATTTAACTCTGTAAAAAAGGAATGTGTTACGGTGCGGATCGGACAAAAACAGGTTTTTTATCCGCACGACAAAGCACATTCCTTTCGTTTGATCACATCGGTATGAAAACGTTTATTTTCTTACGATTATACTGTCGCGTTCCGGTCCGACGGACACATAAGTAATGGGACAGCCTATTTGTTTTTCTATAAACAGAACATAATCCTGTGCTGCTTTGGGAAGATCTTCCCATTTGCGAACGTTTGATATATCGCATTTCCAACCGTCAAAATACTCGATTTCGGGCTTTGCTTCGTCGAGGGCGACGGGGAACGGGAAACGATCGGTCGGTTTTCCGTCGGAAATATATCTTGTGCATACGGGGATCTTGTCGAGATAAGAAAGAACGTCGAGCTTTGTAAGGGCGATCTCCGTTGCCGCCTGAACCTCAACGCCGTAACGTGTGGCAACGATATCGATAGGACCGACACGACGGGGTCTGCCTGTTTTTGCACCGTACTCAAAGCCTGCTTTACGCAGTTCTTCCGCTTCGTCACCGAACATTTCGCATACAAAAGGTCCTTCGCCGACACACGTGGAATATGCTTTTACAACGCCGACGACTTTATCCGTTTTGGCAGACGGAAGTCCGGATCCGATCGGAGCGTATGCGGCGATGGTGTTGGACGACGTTGTGTATGGGTGAATACCGTAATCGAGATCACGAAGAGAACCGAGCTGTGCTTCGAAAAGTATATTTTTGTTTTCTTTTTGCGCTTCTTTTAAGAACGAGCCGGTATCACAAACATAAGGTTTGATCTTTTCGCACGCATTATTAAGCCAATCTTCGAGCATTTCCATCGTATAGGGTTTTGCGTTATAAACATTTGTGATGGTAAGATTTTTCCATTCGAGAAGATCCGCAAGATGAGCGCGAAGATGGTCGGGATAGAAAAGCTCGCCCGCAAGTACGGTTTTTTTCTGATATTTATCCGAATAGAACGGAGCTATGCCTTGTTTGGTGGAACCGAATTTCTTATCCGCAAGTCTTGCTTCTTCCAAAGAATCGAGATCCCTGTGCCAAGGCAGCAAAAGCGATGCACGGTCGCTGATCTTGAGGTTATCGGGAGTAAGAGCAACGCCCTTGTCCATAACCTCGCACATTTCCGTCCAAAGATTTTCGGGGTCGAGAGCGACACCGTTGCCGAGTATGTTAACAACGCCCGATCTGAATATTCCGGACGGCAACAAATGCAAAGCGAATTTTCCGTATTTGTTAATAACGGTATGACCGGCATTTCCGCCTCCCTGATATCTTACAACAACATCATAATCTTCGGTCAAAAGGTCAACCATTCTGCCTTTTCCTTCATCGCCCCAGTTGATTCCGACAATTGCACAATTTGACATAACAAGCTCCATTCTGCCGCACGTACATGACATCTGCGGCAATCTTATAGTAAATTTATTGATAACATAAATTACGGTGAGACATACGAAAAAAAAGATAAAGACCTCTCAATGCCGTTCAACATCAAGACGCCTTTCATTTTTACAGCCGATTTTTCGGTACAAAACCGTTTATTAAACCGATATATATGCCCGAAGACGTCGCCGATACCACTATTATCTCACAATAATAATTATACACTTCTTTTTACCGTTTGTCAATACACCATTATTAAAAATTTAACGGCTTTACAATCGTTAAAAATTTAACGGCTTTAAATGTTAAATAATATTTATTTTATTTACCTATTGACAAATCCGAATAAACGTGGTATAATCTAAAACAGACGATGTAAAACATTTGTTTTAAAACAAAAAAAAGGGAGGATCAACGTGCCGCCGAGTCCGAAATTTACAAGAGAAGAAATAACAGCCGCGGCTCTGGAAATAGTGTCAAAAAAAGGTGCGAGCGCATTGACGGCGAGAGAGATAGGGAATGTGTTAAACAGTTCCGCGCGTCCGATATTCACTGTGTTCAAAAATATGGAGGAGCTGCAAAACGAAGTCAGAAAAGCCGCAATGGCAAAATTTGAAACGTATGCCGATAAAACATCGGGAAATATCCCGAAATTCAAGCAGATCGGCATGAATACGATCATGTTTGCAATAAACGAGCCGAATCTATACCGGTTGTTGTTTATGCACGAAAATCTCAATGCGGTTTCGTTTGACGATATTGTGGCGCAGCTCGGCACAACGGCGGAAGAAGCGGTGGAAACGATAAAAAACGACTATGCGTTAAACACCGCAAAAGCCAAGATATTGTTTGAAAACGTATGGATATACACATTCGGTATAGGAACACTTTGCGCCATGGGCATATGTAAATTTTCAAAACAAGAGTTGAGCCGAATGTTATCGACGGAATTTCGGGCGATACTGACGTTCGTAAAGTCCGAGGAGTATTGCGATGGCGACGAGTAAAGATTACTTTAACTATATATCCGATCAGCTTTCGGACATAGAAGGAATAACTTACAGGCAAATGATGGGCGAATATATCGTATATCATCGCGAAAAGATCGCAGCATATATTTGCGATAACAGGCTTTTGGTAAAGCCGGTGCCGTCTGCCGTAAAAATGCTCCCGAACGCAATTTACGAGCCTCCGTATAAAGGCGCAAAAGAAATGATCGTTATACAGGACACAGACGACAAACTTTTTTTAAAAGAACTTTTCGAGACGATAAACGACGAACTGCCCGAAAAAAACGTCCCGAAAAAGAGATAAATAAACCAAAAACGGAAAGAGGAGAGAAAATGCTTAAAATCGAGCACTTAACAAAGATTTACGGAGACAAAAAAGCCGTTGACGATCTGTCTTTGCATATTCTGCCGGGCGAGATATACGGTTTTATCGGCCATAACGGCGCAGGTAAAACAACAACGCTCAAATCCTGCTGCGGCATTTTAAAATTCGACGGCGGAGAAATAACGATAGACGGCGTATCGTTAAAAACCGATCCGATCGCTTGTAAAAAAAAGATCGCATACATACCGGATAATCCCGATCTGTACGAATTTATGACGGGGATACGGTTTTTGAATTTCATCGCGG
This sequence comes from uncultured Oscillospiraceae bacterium, assembly GCA_964448355.1. Lineage (GTDB taxonomy): Bacteria > Bacillota > Clostridia > Oscillospirales > UBA644 > HGM12619. The sequence continues at coordinate 13,694 of CAYUWC010000012.1, forward strand.
ATGTTTTCGGCGTTGACGCGGACAAGAGACGCAAACGTATCGGAGAGTTGACGGACGCATTCGGTTTATCGGCGGATCTTGCACAGCCGATATCGTCTTATTCTCACGGTATGAAACAAAAGATCGCGATCGTTTCCGCATTGCTGCACAAACCAAAACTGATAATCATGGACGAACCGTTCGTGGGCCTTGACCCGACGGCATCACATCTTTTGAAAAATTATATGCGTGAAATGTGCAACAACGGCTGCGCAATATTTTTCTCGACGCACGTTCTCGAAACAGCGGAAAAATTATGCGATAAAGTCGCGATAATAAAGCAGGGAAAACTGATACGTTCCGGAACGATGGAGCAAGTTATAGGAAATGCCGGCTTGGAAAACGTCTTTTTGGAGCTGGAGGGAGAAAAATGTTAAGTGTACTGTTAAAAAAACAGATGCTGGAAGTTTTTTCCTGGATATACAGAGATAAAAAAAGCGGCAAAACGCGAGATAAAAAGGGCATTATCGGATTTTTGCTGCTTTACGTGGGGCTTTTTGTTTTTCTCGGCTTTGTATTTTTCCAAACGGCATTATCCATGTGCGCACCGCTTACGGATGCGGGAATGGGTTGGCTTTACTGGTGCATAATGGCTATCGTCGCTGTAGGGCTTGCCGTATTCGGAAGCGTGTTTAACACATACGGCACGCTCTACACCGCAAAAGACAACAATATGCTCCTGTCAATGCCGATCCCGATAAACACGATACTGTTTGCAAGGCTTGCGGGCGTATACGCAATGGGGCTTATGTACGAACTTATCGTAATGATCCCTGCGGTGATCGTGTGGTTTATCTCCGCGCCGTTAACGATAGTCGGCTGTGTTTCGGTCTTACTTATACCGTTTGTTCTGTCGATTGCCGTTTTGGTGCTTTCGGCGATACTCGGTTTTGTTGTTGCAACAATCGCAAAACGGTTGAAACACAAAAATTTTGTTATCGTTCTCGCATCGATATTGTTTATCGCGCTTTACTATTACGTTTACGGCAGATCGTACGAAATCCTGCAATCGATAATCGTCGAACCGGAAAAGATCGGCAACTTGATGAAAACGATCTTTTATCCGCTCTATCAAATGGGGCTTGGCGCAGAGGGGAATATAATATCGACCCTTATATTCATCGCCGTTAACGCAGTGATATTTGCATTAACATATCTTGTATTGTCTCACAGCTTTTTAAAGCTCGCAACGACAGACCGCGGTACCGCAAAGAAAAAATACAGGAAAAAGAGCGTGCGACAGTCTTCGATCGCTTCGGCATTGTTAAAAAAAGAACTTCAACGGTTCGTCGGCAGCGCGAACTATATGTTAAACTGCGGTCTCGGTATTATTATAATGCCGCTCGCCGCAATAATGCTCGCCGTAAAATCAAGCGATATAATACCGCTGTCGGACCAGCTCTCTGCCCCTGACCGAGCGTTGGTCGCGATTGGTGCGATCTGTATACTTTGTTCGATGAATATTATTTCCGCACCGTCCGTTTCGCTCGAAGGGAAAAGTCTTTGGCTCACGCAGACGCTTCCGGTATCGGCAAAGGACATACTCGCAGCCAAGCTGAAAGCGCACGTCGTGCTTACGATAGTGCCCGCAATGACGTGTGTTATAAGCGTCTGCGTGCTTATACGCCCGACATTGCCGTTTATGATCTTAACACCGATCACGATTTTTTTGTTCGTTGTTTTTACGGCGGCATCGGGTCTTGCGCTCAACTTAAAGATGCCGAACACCGAGTGGACGAACGAAGTTGTCCCGATAAAACAAAGTATGCCCGTAATGATAACATTGTTCGGAGCTTGGGCGTCAATTATGGTGTTGGCGGTGGGATATATATTGCTTTGCAATGTTATAAGCGCATTGGTATACATCATTTCGGTCTGCTTAATACTGTCGGCGTTAAACATGGCACTGCTGAAATGGATAATGCGTTCGGGCGCCAAAATATTCGTAGAGCTGTAACAAAAAAAGGAGAGAAATTATGTCGAAAAAAATCAAATTCACCTGTTTACTGTTGTTTTTTGCGATTGCAACGGCTTCGTTTGTCGGTTGCTACAAAATAAGCGACTCATTTTTCGGCAGCCACGTAACGGGTGAACAATACCAAAATGCCGAAAAGTACAGTGCGGGTTCGTTTACATACGACGCAAAAAGCGTCAATTCCGTCGAGATACATTGGCGGACGGGAAGCGTTAATATAATCGAATCGGACGATGGTATTCTGAACGTAAAAGAACAAAACAAAAGCGAACTGTCTCCGGAGGCGGAAGTTCATTATCTGATTGAAGACGGCGTTTTAATGATTCAATTTTGCGAATCGGGTGCCACGATAGACGTAGGTCCCGAAGATAAAAAGCTGACGGTCGAGATCCCGAAAGAGATATCGGTTTCGGCGTTTGTAACATCGGGAGAGATAACCGCGGAATCGCTGAATCAGGAAAGCATCAATATTTCGGCATTTTCGGGAGATACGGCGCTCGGCACGATACAAGCAAAAGACATTGTGTTAAGCTGCAGTTCGGGAGGAATAGATGTTTCGAACATTATTGCGAATACGATAGTCTGCGACGCATCTTCGGGAGGCATACATATTGCCGAAGCGACTGCGGATTCTTTGAGAATAACAACAAGCAGCGGTTCGGTCAAAACCGGCACGATCTCGGCAAACGACGTTGAAATACAGACAACGAGCGGAAGTTCGTCATCTGAGAACATACAAGCCGAGAATGTTAAGATCGGCAGCACGTCGGGGGAAATACATATTTCAAAACTGTCTTCCGAAAATATCGACGGGGCTACGACTTCGGGAAATATCGAGATCGACTGTATGTCTTCCGAAAAAGCGGATATCAAAACAACAAGCGGCTCAATAAAGATAGAGATCGTTGACAAAACGAATATATATATATCGACCGCAAGCGGAAGCACCGTATTAACGCTTCCAAGCGACGGGGCAAAGATTCAATATTCGCCCGTGAGCGGAGATCTGCACACGGCATTGAGTTTTAAACGTGACGGAAACGTTTACACGTTCGGGAACGGCCTGTGCGATATTTCCGTTACAAGCACGAGCGGCAATCTGACGATCAAACAATAAAAAGGAGAAAAAGGAATGAAAACGTTACAAACACTGCAATTTATATCAAAGGCAGGAAAAATATTGAGTAAGATCGTGTTTATATGCTGCATAGTCGGTTTTTGCGGCTGTATACTCGGCATTATCGGTTTTTCCGCAGGTGAAACGATATTGGAAATAAACGGTTTATCGTTAAAAAACATAATCGAAGTCGAAGCCGACATGACGATCGAAACATTTTACACGACGATGGCTGTTTGCATGCTCTTATGCGCAAGCGAAGCGGTGCTTGCAAAATTCGCGGAACATTATTTTAAAGGGGAGCTTGCCGACGGCACACCTTTCAATACCGAAAGAGCGCGCGAGCTTTTAAGGCTCGGCATTTTAACGATCTGTATTCCGATAGGCACAAATATTATCGCAGCTATCTTTCAGGAGATCATGGCTGCCGTTTTAACGGACATTACAGTATCGATAGAGCTTGACACGTCCGAATCGGTCGGTTTGGGCGTAATGTTTATCATAATATCTCTTATCTGCCGCTGCGGCGCGGAGCTTTGCGATGTTAACAACAACTCAAAACTGACACAAGACAGCACAGAAAATCAGGAAAACTGAGCCGAGATCCTGTATAATAACATTGTCGGAAAGAGGGAAGGCAATGGATTGGATATCCGGAATACAAAATGCGATCGATCACGTGGAGGAAAACATATGCGAGCCTATCGATTATGACGAGACGGCGAAAAGCGCATATTCTTCAAGCTTTCATTTTCAGCGCATTTTCAGTGCGATATGCGGTTACAGTTTGGGAGATTACATACGTTTTCGCAGGCTGTCGCTTGCCGGCAGCGAGCTTGCGACAAAGTCCGCAAAAGTTATCGACGTTGCAATGAAATACGGATATGATTCGCCCGAAAGTTTTACACGCGCGTTCACGCGTTTTCACGGAGTAACGCCGTCTCAAGCAAAACACGGCGCAAAACTGAAGTCCTTTTCAAAACTTTCCGTAAAACTTATTTTACAGGGAGGCACAATTATGGATTACAGGATCGAGAAGAAAGAAGCGTTTGATGTTATATTAAAACAAAAACGATTCCCGAAAGCTCACGAGATCACATCGAGGCAAATATCCGAATTTTGGACGGAATGTCAACAAAACGGCACGATCGCATCGATTTGCAAGTACATACCGAAAAACAATGTTTTTCAAAACTGCATTATCGGGATAAGCTTTGACGCATATCCCGACACAAAAACAGACGATTTTCCTTACGGTATCGGAGCGCATTATAACGGTTTGCCCGTAGACGAGACCGATCTTGCGGTAAAGACGGTTCCCGCTCAAACATATGCTGTGTTTAAATGCACGGGGAAAATGCCGCAAGCGTTTCAAAAAGTGTACAAATACATTTGCACGGAATTTTTCCCGGCAAGCAAATACCGTCCCGGCGGAACGGAAATAGAAGTATACCCGTCCGCAGATACTCAAACCGACGATTATACCTGCGAAATATGGGTATCCGTCGAAGAAAAGCAATAATTGCAAAATATCCGGAAAGCATGATCTTTCCGGATATTCATTTATTTTTGATCTTTGTTCGACGTAAGAGATACGGTATGTCGTTTTCCGTCGAGCGGAACAAATTCGCAGGCTTTGCCGTCCACTGTTAAACGATCGCCGTCTTTTTCAACGGTCAACGCTATACGTGTACCGTCAATATCCATCTGTGCGCCGTAGCCGTTCCACGATCGAGGCAGCGACGGCTCGATATAAAGCACGTTGTTTTTGCGCTTAATACCGAGCAGTTCCTCGGTCATCACCTTAAAAAACCAACCTGCGGCGCCCGTATATTGGCTCCAGCCCGCCATGCCGACGTGTGACGGATTTGAATACACATCCGCAGATAAAACATACGGTTCACCGCGATATGTTTTAACATCGGGCAGCGTTTCCGTATGACCGACCGGATTGAGCATGTCCAAAAGCTCAAAGCCTTTTTCGGCATCCCCGACCTTGTAATGTGCCAAAGAAAACCAAACGGCGGCGTGGGTATACTGTCCTCCGTTTTCTCGAACACCGGGCACATACCCTTTGATATATCCCGGATTTTCCGGACCGCCGTAAAACGGAGGCGAAAAGAGCTTTACGATCTTGTTTTTTCTGTCAACAAGATATTTTTCCGCAGTTTCGAGGGCGAGCTTGACTTTTTTCTCATCAAAGCCGCCTGCGATCGCGGCAAAGCTCTGCGGTAAAAGGTCGATTTTGCAATCGATGTTTTTTTCGGAGCCTAAAGGCGTACCGTCCTTGAAAAAGCCGCGAACGAATCTGTCGTTTTCGTAACCGTACTTTTCCGTCGCAGCACGATATTCGGCTGCTTTTTTTATGCAAAGATCACGAATATCGTTTTCACCGATCAAATCGCAAATCGCGGCAAAACGTTCAAGCACGATTATCGCAAACATTGTCGTAAACATACTTTCGCCGCCGTAAAGTCCGTTCATTCCGTCGTTCCAGTCTCCGCAACCGAAAAGAACAAGACCGTGATGGCCGCAAGTGCAGGCTTTTTTGATCGCTCGAACACAATGTCCGAACACAGTATCGACGATCCCCGAATTTTGAACATCGATATACGCTTCGTTCTCGCCGTCATCAAGTTGGCGTCCAACAATATACTCCGCTTTGCATTTCAATATATCCGTTTTGCCTGTTTTTTTTACATATTCGCAAACCGCATACGGAAGCCACAGCAGATCGTCCGAGAATCTTGTCCTTGTTCCCCTATCGCCCGACGGGAAAGAATGCCACCAGTGTAGCACGTCCCCGTCCGCAAACTGATGCGATGCGGCACGGATTATTTGACGTTTGAGAAGCTGAGGAAAAACGGACGAAACGCAAATGCAATCCTGCAACTGATCTCTGAATCCGAACGCACCTCCGCACTGATAAAAACCGCTTTTTGCGTATAATCTCGAATGAACTGTCTGATAGAGCAGAAAATTATTGTAAAACAAATCGAGATTTTCGTTCGGCGTTTTTATATTGATACAACATTTTGTCTGTTCGATCTTTTCCGCCTCGGAATATATCGCGTAAATATCGAGAGTTGACGATAACGACATTGCGCAGGCTTTGTTTTTTTCATATCCCAAAACGAAAAACGATGTTTTTTGTTCGCCTTGTTTAACATTGAAAAATACGCCGTTTTCGTCCGTATGTTCGCCAGAAACGAATGCACAGCCTCCGGGGAAATTATTATTGTACGGATTCGTGTAAAACAATGTTTTGGGCGTACGTTCGCAAAAAACAGCGCCTTTGTTTTCCGTATCATTCATAATAATATCGGGGTAAAAACAGATCTTTTTCGGTCCTCCGCTGTTTTTTACCGATATCAAAAAGATCTTTGCGGAAATATTCTGCGGCACGAATATTTTCACCGAAAACTCCGTATTTCCCGTTTTTGAAAGATATTCCGCGCTTCCGTACATAAATTTCACGGACGCATAGGACACAAGGTCGATTATTTTTCCGTTATCGACCGCAAAAAGCTTCTCTCCCTCGCAACCGCAAACGGGATCGCCCGACCATGGCGTGAGCTTATTGAGCGCGGCGTTGCGCGCAAACGTAAAACCGAGATCGCTTTCCGTTAAAACAGTTCCGAACACAGGGTTCGAAAGAACATGGCTCCACGCCGGACGATACGGGAACGCCGATTTATCGTCGATACCGTATCCGTTTTCCGTAAAACCGCCGAGTCCGAGCTTTTTAACATATTTAAGTTTTTTCGGTTCAACGGCTATAGACTGCAAAGACGGCGGTTTTTGCCTGAGCGGACGGATCGCATTGTTTTTTGAAAGATCGATATAAAAATCCGCAACGGAGCGAAATGTGTTAAAATCGGATATATCGACGATATTCGCAAGAAATGCGCCGTTGCGCCTGTCTATTAAGTCTTCTCGTCCCAATGCACGAAAATATGCGCGCAAACCGGTCCATATACGTCGTTCGTAGCTGCCGCCCTCCGAAAAGCAGATGACAAGCTCGCACGGCACGTCCGCATTTTTCAGCAAAATAAAAGCTTTGACGAATGCATCGCATTTTTCGGTGTTTTCTTCGTCCGTTTTAACAAGAATGATCGGGAAGTCGCCAGAAACGCCGTATTTCCAAAGCACGTCGATACCGCCGCCCAACGCGCCGAAATAGTGTTTTTTTGAAGAAAACAAACGTGAAAATATCAGTTCAAAAAGGCGTATATCCTCTTTTTTCGCTCCGATAGCACTGTAAGAACGCATAGTTTCGGCTGCGTTTCGTTCGGCAAAAAACGAAAACGGCCGATCTTTGGCTCTTAAAATAAGAGACGCTGTTTCCGTTTTTGAGTGCCCGACGGCAAAGAATACCCGAAAAGAGGTCTGTTTGCTTCTTTTGATCTTTGAACGTATCGCAACACAGGCATCAACCGGTCCGTTTGTGCTGTTTGAAAACGGCAAAGCGAACGCATCGTTTAACGAACGCTCCGCGACGCCTCTTTTTAAAACGTTAAAACGCGAAAGCTCAAACTCAAACTCGATATCACAGCTGACCGCAAGCCACAGATCGGAGCTTCCGCTTACGCCGTTTCGCGGTCTTCGGTGTATATAAACGGTACGATTCTGCTTATCGTAAAAGGCTTCGGTAAACAATGACGAGAACGCGGGGTGCGCACGTTCCGCAAGGCTGTCGGCAAGGACAGGCTCCAAATAAAGGAGAAATTCCGTGTCGGTATCGGGCGTGACATTGTTTTTTATCGAATATTCCCGTATTTCGCACGGATACAGCGCATCGACGGTAATGCTTTGGCGTGTTTCCGTATTTTTTGTTTTACCGAAAAAAACGCATTTTCCGTCCTCGAAAAAAGTTTTGTACTGTATTTTACGGTCGAACAGCGGCGCAAACGTGAACGGAATGATCTTTGAACCTGTTTTCAACAGCGCGAAAATACCTTTGGGAAAGACCGTCATATCCCGCATTTTTGTTATGCTTTTTCCGTCAAACGAAATATATCCGTTCCCTGAATCCGTAATAATATCCGACAAGCCGCCGCCCGTTACGCTTTTTAATATCGGTTCTTTTTCGGACGTTGGGATATGGTCTTCGACACGAGGACGATAACGGTCGTTTTTCGATCGCTGTTCGGAGGTGTAAGCCCCGTAATGAACGATCGCCGCAGGCGGACGTTGTTGCAAAAGGCTCGAAAAAGCGCTCATACGCTCGTCCATAAACCTACGGGAGACGATATTGTTTTTCAAATAATTTTCGCAGGCAAGAAACGACATTCCGAGGTGATGGACCATGCTGTTCATTATAACGGAACGGTTCGATTTGTCCGAAAACGACATATAATCTACCGCATCGTAAAATCCGTACTCGCACTTTGCGCCGAGTTGCGAAAACAATTCAAGATTTTTTTTAACAGTTAACGCATCGGCGACAGGCAGTGCGATAAAAGACGAATACGGGCTTACAACGCTGTCGCACACACCGTTCGCAAAATGTTTGACGGCAAGGTCACGAACTCCGAATGCTTTATATTGATAATTCAATTCACGGTCGAACGCATAATACGCACTTTCCGACACGCCCCACGGTATCCCTTTCGGAGCGGCGGACTTTTGGCAGTCAAACGCAAAACGAAGCATTTCTTCGTCAAGCGAGCATTCGTACACGGGCAGAAATATATGCGGCAGAAAATATTCAAACATCGTACCGCTCCAGCTTTTTACGCCGAGATAGCCTTTTTTGCGAGTGTAAAAGCGATCCAGCGTTGCCCAATGCTTTTTCGGAACAGTCCCGTTTGCCACCGAAAAATAGCTTGTCAATCGAGATTCCGAAGCATAAAGATCGTAATGCGAATCCGTAAACCGCAAATTTTCAACATCGTAACCTATTCTGAAAAGCTGTCTTTTTTTATCGTACAAAAACGCAAAATCAGTCTGCGCAAGTATGTTTTCAACACGATTTGCAAGCTCTCTTGCAGCCTTGCCGCCGAAAGAGAGAAGTGCGTTTTTCAGCGTATAAAGGCAAACGGCGAGATTACCGTTATCGACAGTGGATATAAAACGAGGCCGAAGCGCCTTTTTAGTTGTTGTCTCATACCAATTGAGGAAATGCCCGTGAGACCGTTCGAGGCTTTCGATCGACGAAATCTGTCTGTCCAACAAAAAAAACATTTTTTCGGCGCTTATAAAGCCCATATCGCGTGCGCCGACGGTGCATAAAAGCGACAGACCGATATTTGTCGGAGACGTTCGTTGTGCGCATATTTTTACGGGTGCCTGTTGAAAATTATCGGGAGGAAGATAGTTGTTTTTTTCGTTTAAAAACGTCTCGAAATATTTCCATATATCCGCCATGCACTCCGTAAAAAAATCCGAATAAAGAACTTTGCGTTCTTTTTTAACATCTCGAAACAAAACAAACATTACCGCAGGTGCAAAAACCCAGAGAACAGCGAACGGAACAAACAACGCTCGTAAGAAAAAAACGATCCCGACAGATTGTGCAAGCATCGAAAAAAACGTTTCGTAAAATGTTCCCTTCGATTTTTTGTCCGATGCGTCGGCCGTCGTCCATTCCAAAAGTTTTTTTCCGCTGACAAAGCTTCTGTACAAAGCGCGGACGACAGCGTCAAGCGCGTTATAAGCAAACGAAGGCAGGCACATAAAATTCAAAAACGAGAATAAAAACGATTCCGTGCCCGACACCGCGCGTGCTGTTTTATGGCGAACATAACGGCCTTTGCGAAGATCTCCCATACCGAAAAACAGATCGACGATCGGCGCCGCAAAGACTGCCGCAACCGCCGTCAAAGCGAGAAAAACGTTATTTTCGGCAAGTGCGAAAAACAAAAGAAGCATTACGCTTAACGAAAAAACGGAGCGCCGCAAATTATCCAAAAGCTTAAATTTACTGTATAAACCGAGCGGATTTTTGATCGTTATTTCGTTTTTTGTGATTATATCGTTTTTTAACCATCGGATATTTTGCCAATCGCCGCGTATCCAACGATGAGATCGTTTTAAATAAGAAACGATATTTTTCGGAACGGAATCGCCGAAAACCGCGTCCGACACACTGACCGTGCGAAGAAAACAACCCTCCAATATATCGTGACTCAACACCCTGTTATCGCCGAAAAGAGAACCGACTATCTTGTTAAAAGCATCGATATTAACGGCGCCTTTGCCCGAGAAAATACCTTCTCCGAATATATTTTGATAAAGGTCGAACGAAACGTTTTCATAGACTTCGGTGCCTCCGAAGCATGAAATAACACGTGTAAAACCGTTTGCCACCGCACTTTTGAGAGATATATCGATCCTCGGCACCGCAACGGCATAACCGTCAATGACCGCAGTCATTTCGCTGTTATAAACAGGCTCGGCATTCGGATGATCGAGAACGCATATCAGCTTTGCTATGCTTTCGGGTTCGGGTACGGTATCACTGTCGAGAGAGACAAAATATTTCGCATCGAACACGTTTTCGGATATGAACAGAAATCGATCTTTTTCGTGTTGTTTAACAGACGAAAGAAAATCACATATTGCGCCACGTTTTCGTTCATATCCGGAATATTTGCCGGTTTCGCTGTTATACGAGCGTTTTCTGACTGCGGCAAAAAAGACGTTTTCGTACTCGGCATTTAATTTTGAGATAAGGACTTTTATATGCTCCGTGATCTTTGCGTCGTTATGGTCGTTCGGTTCGGGCGATTCGGGAAGATCGGCAAGAAAACCGAACAAGATATTTGCGTTAGTGCTTTTGTTTGTGTAATAAAGCTGTTTTAAACGTTCGGCATATTTATCGGCATCCGACGGCGAGGAAATAAACGTAACAATAGTGACAAGCGTCTTTTTTTCGCATTTTTCCAGTCTCGGCACATATTCCGCCCGACGAACGGAGCCGATCGATCTGTCAACTACGATCTTAACGATCTCAAACAGCGGTAAGTACGACAAAACGGCAGCGAGAACCGAACCTGTCAACACACCTGCCGCAATCGCCGCTATTGCGGATGCGATAAACAAAAGCGGGATATAAAAGCGGTCATGTTTTTTGTCGAACAACCAATAACCGATGTGAGCGCGTTTGCCGACGGACACCGTTGTTTTTTTATATATTTCCTCCGCAAGCTCCGTTTCGCCAACGCCTTGTTTTTTTGCCATAACGGACAGTCTGTGGCGATATATGTTTTTTGTCTCTCTGTCAAGGACGTGATATGTTTTATCGCGTTTGAATATCCTTTCGTTATGACTGAGTTTTGCATAAAGATCTCCGCCGTCGTATTTCTCTAAAAAATTCAGGTGAGAAATAAATATTGCGGCATTTCGTTCGTTTGCGGCGGTATCTCGTTCGGAATCATACTGTTTGCAGGCATACGAGAGTTTTTCCAACGCCGCAAGCTTGAACATTTCGTTAACAGCCGCGATCTCGTCGCCCGTAAGATCGTTCGACGCGGCAACGGAGCGCAGATACCGTTCATACGCCTCAATCCCGGGTTCGTGCGTGCCGAAACTGAAATAGTCCGTTGCAAGCTCGTATATCCTGATATTTCCGTTATCGGATCCGAGCCGTTTAAAAGCGTTACCCTCAAAAAAATTGCCGAGAGATACCGCTGCCAAACGAACGGTGTGCATATTGGAACGAACAACGGGCATACGAGATCTTTCCGCCGTTCGCAGGGAGCTTACGAAAATTTTCTTTATGTTCATACTCCAACCTCTTGAAATTTTTACCGTATTGTTGTATAATAAAAGTGTTGTAAAATTAAGATAAAGACAGTAAATACGACATAAGATATTATTGTTTTTTCGAGGCAATATATACCTCAAAAGAAAGGAAAGAACAAAAAAAATGAACATAAATGAAATGCTCTGTTCCGAATTTAAAGTCAGAAAAGATCATCTCGAAAATATCATATCTCTCATCGATGACGGAAACACGATACCGTTCATTGCACGTTACAGAAAAGAAATGACAGGCTCATGCGACGACCAGGTCCTCCGAGAGATCGCAGACAGACTTGAATATTTGCGAAATCTCGAAAAGAGAAAAGAAGAAGTTCGCGAAAGCATTACCGCGCAGGACAAAATGACGGACGAGATATCCGCCGCTCTCAATGCCGCAGAGACGTTGGCGGCTGTTGAAGACATATACCGTCCGTACAAACAAAAGAGAAGAACAAAAGCCTCCATCGCCAAAGAAAAGGGGCTTGAGCCTCTGGCGACGCTGTTGCTTTCTCAAACGGTAACAAACGGAACTCTTTTAGAGCTTGCGTCCGAATATATCGACGAAGAAAAAGGTGTTCAAACCGAACAGGACGCACTTGCGGGAGCTTCGGATATAATCGCCGAGATAATTTCCGACGACCCGGAAGTGAGAAAGCAATTAAAAGAGCTTATACAAAAACAAGCCGTGCTTTCTTCCAAACAGGCAAACGAGGGAGATTCTGTATACACGATGTATTATGACTATTCCGAGCCTGTAAAATCAGTTCCGAGCCACAGAATATTGGCGATCAACAGAGGCGAAAGCGAAGAATGGCTCAATGTGTCGGTAAGCATTGCCGAAGACCTTGCGTTGAAAACTATCAACGATATGTATGTTAAACCCGGCTCGATATCTTCCGATTTTGTAAAGAATGCGATAGAAGACAGTTATAACAGACTTATCTTTCCGTCCGTCGAACGTGAGACGAGAAACGGGCTTACGGAAAAAGCCGACGAGCAGGCAATAAAGATGTTCGGATTAAATCTCAAGCCCTTGCTCATGCAGCCGCCCGTAAAAGGTAAAACGGTGCTTGCGGTCGACCCTGCGTACAGAACGGGCTGCAAGATCTGCGCCATAGACGAAAACGGCAAAGTTCTTATGACAGACGTTATCTACCCTACCCCGCCGCAAAGCAAAGTCGAGCAGGCTGCCGAAAAGATAAAGTTTTACATAAAGAAGTTTGACGTTGACTGCATTTCCATCGGCAACGGTACGGCGTCGAAAGAAACAGAGATATTTATTGCCGATACGATACGTAATCTCGACAAAAAAGTAACTTATATGGTCGTTAACGAAGCCGGTGCATCCGTTTATTCGGCATCGAAGCTCGGCGCGGAAGAATTTCCTGAATTTGACGTTTCGCTGCGTTCGGCTGTTTCAATAGGAAGAAGGCTTCAGGACCCGCTTGCGGAGCTTGTAAAAATAGACCCGAAAAGCATCGGTGTCGGTCAATATCAGCACGATATGCCTCAGGCAAGGCTCGATTCAGCACTTTCGGGCGTTGTTGAAGATTGCGTAAACTCGGTCGGTGTTGATATCAACACGGCATCTCCGTCGCTGCTTTCGTACGTTGCGGGAATCAATTCTGCGATCGCAAAAAACATAGTGGCTTACAGAGACGAAAACGGTGCATTCCGTTCAAGAAAGGATTTTCTGAAAGTCAAAAAGCTCGGTCCGAAAGCGTTTGAACAATGCGCAGGCTTTCTGCGTATACCGAACGCGCAAAATCCGCTCGATAACACGGCTGTTCACCCCGAATCCTACAATGCGGCGGAAAAGCTGCTTAGTCTGTTCGGATATACACCAAAGGACGTTACGGACGGAAATCTTTCGCTTTTAACATTAAAGCTTGACAAGTACGGCAAACAAAAAGCCGCAGCCGACTGCGGTATCGGACTTCCGACGTTAAACGATATTCTCACCGAGATCCTCAAGCCCGGCAGAGATATCCGAGACGAGCTGCCGCCGCCGTTGTTGCGTTCGGACGTTATGGATATAAAAGATCTCAAAGAGGGCATGGAATTTACCGGAACGGTGCGAAATGTTATCGATTTCGGGGTATTTGTCGATATAGGCGTACATCAAGACGGTCTTGTGCATATTTCGCAAGTTGCCGACAGATATATCAAACACCCGTCCGAGGTCGTTAAAGTGGGAGATATCGTAAAAGTCCGAGTTTTGGGCGTTGATCCCGCAAAGAAGAGGATTTCTCTTACGATGAAAACAAAGTAAAATATAAAGCTAAAAGGTTTCTTTTCTGCGAAACATACTCTTTTCGCACGAAAGGAAACCTTTTTTTATGCTCTTTATATGACAAAAAAACAGACCGAAACGTGGTATACTGGCTTCAGAACGAAACATCGGAGGAAGAAATGTACGTATCTGAATTTCAACAGGGCATTTCGGAGCAAATAACCGTATACATAGACATCTTGCTGTTTGTAAACCTGATAATGAACGGCGCCATACTTTTCGCATCGGCAAAGCTGACGGGAGCGAAAACATCGTTCGGCAGATTTGCCGCGGCAGACCTGATCGTTTCGGGCTACGGGTTGACGGTTTGCCTGCCATCGCTCGGTTTTTTCGTATGTACGGTAACAAAAACGACCGTTGCGATACTCGTTTCGGCGGTGGCGTTTAAAACAAGATCGTTGCGTGCGCTGTTAAAACATACGTGCATTTTCTTGTTTTGCTATTTCGGCTATCTTGCCGTTTTAATGTCGGTACAGGCTTTACCGTTTTGCGAAAGCAGCATATACATACAAAACAACGAGATATATTTTAACATACCGGTACCGACCGTTATTATTTCCGCACTTTTCCTTCTTCTTGCGGCAAATATCGCAGGTCGCATATCGACATCGAGAAAGCCTTCGCGCGCTTTTTGCGACTGTGAAGTATCTTTGGCGGGCAAAACGGTAAAGCTGCGCTGTTTTAAAGACAGCGGAAATATGTTAAAAGACTCTATAACCGGAGATCCCGTTATGATCGCGGAAAAGAGCATTATAAAAAACGTGACGGACGATCTGTATAAAAACACGCGCATACGTATCATTCCTTACAGAACAGCCGACGGAAAAAGCGGCATATTATACGCTTTCCGCCCGGATTCCGTAAAAATAGACGGAGAAACGAGGCGTATGTTGATAGCCGTAAGCGATACTAAGCTCGGCGATGAATTTAATGCGATCATCGGACAATAAAAAAAAGGAAGGCTTTGAAATGGATCTTTTAAAAATATTATCGATCTTTTTGTGCAACGACATATATTACGTCAACGGTTCGGACACGCTGCCGGCACCGCTGCCGCCGGAGCAGGAAAACGAACTGATACTTCTTCTTTCAAACGGCGACGAACAGGCAAAAAACGAGCTGATAGAGCATAATTTGCGGCTTGTTGTTTACATAGCGAAAAAATTCGAAAACACAGGAATCAATCTCGAAGATCTGATATCCATAGGTACGATCGGGCTTATAAAGGCGGTGAACACCTTTCGTTCGGACAAAAACATAAAGCTTGCGACATATTCGTCCCGTTGCATCGAAAACGAGATATTGATGTATTTACGAAAGAACAACGGTATAAAAAACGAGATCTCGATCGAAGAGCCGTTGAACGTGGACTGGGACGGAAATGAGCTGCTGCTTTCGGATATTCTCGGCACGGACGCAAACGAAATATCCAAAAACATAGAAACGGAGGCGGAAATAGAGCAGTTACGAAAAGCGTTGTCAGGCTTGAGCGAGCGTGAACGAAAAATAATGTGTTTGCGGTTCGGACTTGTCGGCACAAAACGCGAATATACGCAAAAAGAAGTAGCGGATATGCTCGGAATATCCCAATCGTACATTTCGCGGCTTGAAAAGAAAATTCTTGAAAAGTTAAAGGAGGAAATGACCGTTTAACGCAACAGTCCCTCGCCATAAAGGCGAGGGACTGTTGCGTTAGACCAACTGTTTTATTCAAATTGAGGACTATAGCATTATCAGTTTTTCAGGCTTTGGATCGGAGCCGGGATACGTCCGCCGCGTGAAATAAATTTTTCGGGAGAGTATTTGCTGATGTTCATTATCGGAGCCTCACCCAAAAGGCCGCCGAACTCGACCGTATCGCCGACTGTTTTGCCGTAAGCGGGAATAACACGTACCGCGGTTGTTTTTGAGTTAACAACGCCTATTGCCGCTTCATCGGCGATAAGTGCGGAAATAACCGCTTCGGGCGTATCTCCGGGGACAGCTATCATATCAAGACCGACGGAGCAAACAGCTGTCATCGCCTCAAGTTTTTCGAGACAAAGCGCACCGCTTCTTGCGGCGGCGATCATACCTGCGTCTTCGGAAACGGGAATAAATGCGCCGGAAAGACCGCCTACGTGAGACGACGCCATTACGCCGCCCTTTTTAACGGCATCGTTAAGCAGAGCCAAAGCGGCTGTTGTACCGCAAGCACCGCAGCTTTCAAGGCCCATTTCCTCCAAAATGTAAGCGACGGAATCTCCTATTGCGGGCGTCGGAGCCAAAGACAAATCGACTATTCCGAACGGAACGCCGAGGCGTTTTGACGCTTCGGTCGCGACGAGCTGCCCCATTCTTGTTATTTTAAAAGCTGTCTTTTTAATGGTTTCGGCAACTTCGGTAAGGTCTCCCGAACATTTTTCGAGTGCTTTTTTAACAACGCCGGGACCGGATACGCCGACATTTATCATACATTCGCCCTCACCGGAACCGTGGAATGCGCCTGCCATAAACGGGTTATCCTCGGGAACGTTTGCAAAAACGACAAGTTTTGCGCAGCCGATGGAATCGCTGTCTTTTGTTAAATACGCAAGACGCTTTATTGTTTTGCCCATCAAAGCGACAGCGTCCATGTTGATACCCGCTTTTGTCGAGGCGATGTTAACGGACGAGCAAACGTTGCTTGTTGAAGCAAGAGCGTTCGGGATAGAATTTATAAGCGCCTTGTCGCTTACGGAAAATCCTTTTTGAACGAGTGCGGAATAACCGCCCACGAAGTTGACGCCGCAGGTATTTGCGACGTTCTGAAGCACTTCGGCAAAGGGAGTGCAGTCGAAGTTTTCGTTTTCGCCGACCGCAGCGGAAGCTACGACTGCGATAGGAGTAACGGAGATACGTTTGTTGATAATGGGGATCCCGTATTCCTTTTCGATGCTTTCGCCCGTTTCGACCAAATGCTCGGCTTTTTTGCATATTTTATCGTATATTTTGGAACAACATTTTTTTACGTCGTCATCGATACAGGAATGAAGAGATATACCCATTGTTATCGTACGAACGTCGAGATGTTCCTGTGTTATCATATTTATTGTTTCGAGAATTTTACTGTCGTTGATCATAATAATTCCTTCCGATAGAAAATAAAGAAGTGGTTTTTGGGTTAAACGATAATCAAGATAAAAATCATATATTATGCATAGCGTTAAAGATATCTTCGTGCATGGTATGGATAACGAGATTTTCTTTTTGACCCAGTTCATTCATTTTATCGACAAAATCGGCAAACTTTATATTCAAGCCGTCTGTCTGGATAAGCATTGTCATAACAAACATATCGCCGAAGACTTTTTGTGTTATATCTCGAATATTTGCGTTTGCGTCGGCACAAAGATTGCTTATTTTCGCAATGATACCGACTGTGTCTTTTCCTGTTACTGTTATTACTGCGTTCATGATCATTTCTCCAATATATTATTTTTTTTAAACATAATAAAAATTTAAGTATCGATCGTTTGCTTTGTTTCGATCACTGATATTCGATAGCAGACGCATCGATAACGCCCGGTATCTTGCGGAACGAATCTATAATATCCATATCCTTATTCTTTAAACGAACGTCTGCGGATATCTCGGTATACTGTTTGCCCGAAACTTTCGCTCTTATTTTGTATTTCGGCAAATTACGCATCAGCTGTTTAACATCAGATGCCGCCTCCGCTGAATAGCGGACGGTAAAAAGATACTGAGAGCTTGCGCTTTTTTTGCCGAAGAAGCACAGCGCAAGATACAAAAGCCCCATCAGCACGTTCGCAAAAAGCGACCAAAACATCAGTCCTGCGCCCGTCATAATACCTGCGCACACTGCCCAGAACATAAATATCGTATCGACAGGGTCTTTGACGGCTGTTCGAAACCGCACGATCGACAACGCGCCAACCATACCCAGAGACAGTGCGAGATTTGACGTTACGGTCATTATTATCGCAGACGTAACGACGGAAAGAAGAACGAGGGACAGAGCGAAACTTTTGTTAAACACAACGCCGCGGAACGTGATCTTGTAAATAAAAAAGATAAACAATGCGATCGCAAAAGCGAGCAGGATCGAAACGATGACCCTCTGTAAAGAAAGTTCGCCCGAAAACTCGTTGAGAACGCTGTTTTTGATCATATCCGAAAAACTCATATATAACTCCCATTCATTGCACCGACAGTCAGTGCATATTTTGAAAACGCCGTTCGTTCCGTCGGCACCGAAGACAGGATCGGCACGAGAAACGACGGAAAAGCATTGTCGTATTTGATTTCAACGATCGTTTTCGCTTCGTTCGGCAACGGGATAAACGAAGCGTCGGGATCGAACAGAGAAGCTGTGTTTTGCGAAAATCGAACGGATTCGTCGATCGTTATTCTCGTATTTTCGAACGGAAAAACGAATGCCGTACGCTCGTATTTAACGACCATCGACGGGCAAAGCCCTTCGGACGTACGTTTGGCGATAAATTCTTTTAAAAGGCTGTCGTTGCCTTCGATATATTCGCCGCCGATAAGCGCATTTGCAGCTGCACGATCCAGCAAAAACGACCTTTTATCGACCAAATCGTTTTTTTTGTATTTTTTTTCGAGAACGATATACGAATCGTCGGAATCATAAAGCCTGATACGAAATTTTTCTCGTTCCGGGGTTCCGTCCGTTTTTTCCGTATACGCGGATTGCGACAGATCGTCGAAATACAGACTGCAAACGGAATAAGCCCCGTTCGGATAATGCGGGTCGAAACGAAGCGAGGCGTTTAAAACACTCTTTAAAATTCGAGCCGACGGTTCGGAAACAAGATATTTAAGCTCATGTCTCATTATGCGACCTCCGTTATAACACTGTCTGCGGGATGCGTGTAAACAAACACCGCTTCCGCGTCTTCGACAAGACCAAGCTCGACCGACAGATCGTATTCGTCGCGCTGTTCGTCCGTCATGTAAAAATAATATTCAACAGCCTTATCCGTCAAAGAAAAAAGAGCTTGTATTTCCGCAACGAGCTGTTCTTTGCGTGTAAGCCCGGAATCGTTTTTGTTCGTAACAAAATATTCCGCGACCTTTGTCTGCCAACTCCACGAATTATAGCTGTTGCCCCATTTTTCTATATTACGTCGTATCTCGCTTTCGATAAGAGAGCGAAAAGCGTCAATGTAAGACACGACGCGCGATTGTTCAAAAGTATTATCGAGATGATACGCGAAGCGTGTTAAAAACATATCCGTAAATTCGGCATTTTTAAGCAAAGCGTTGATCATTTTTGTGTTATACTTATGCGCATAGCCCGTACCCTCGGGATCGATAATAAACCAAAGCCCGTAATCGAGGTCTTCCGTCATACCGTAATCGAGATCGTAAAGGATCCAACGCCATTTGTTATCGGTCTGACTGCTGCGGTAAAACTTTATATTGCCGGAATCACGATTTCCGAAAAAGGCCTGCGCAATTATAAAATCCGCAAAGCTTTCCACGTCCATGCGTTTTTTTACATATTCGTAATTTGACGTAACGGACAAATCGTAATGCTGAACGTACCACAGCAAGCTGTACCAATCGTCGTTGCTGCCGTAAATCACACCGCCGTTACCGACGAGCAAATCGACGCTTTCGGAAGAAACGCCGATATGCGACGCAACGAAATTTTCGTCTATTTTTTCACGTATATAATAAATGCCGTAGTATTCGCCGTTTATGTAAAGAACGCACGCCTTATAGCCCTGAACGAGCAGCTCCATATCGGCTGCAAGGGACGTACACAACTCGTCCCTGAAAACGGTACGTCGGTAATCCTGAGATCCCGACCGCAAAACAAGGCTTTTAAAGCACGTTATTTCGGGCACATTGTCAAACAAAGAGCAATACAGATCCGATTTTCCGTACTTGGCACGAAATTTAAGCTGAAAAGATTGCTTTGGATATTCGCGATTTGACTGACCGAAAAGCTTTATGCCGCAATCGGCAGAAAAACCCCATATGCCGTCGAATAGTTCGACCGAACAGGCTCTTTCCCAGTTCTGCCAAATATTCGCCGTTTTCGGATACGAGCCGTCTTCATCGGGTTCGCCGCGATAACAAATACCGTTTTGTTCGCTCCAAAGCCCGTCGGGATCGGACGCCACGGAAATAACGGGAAGAGAATGATTTTCGTTGATTATATAACTTTCGGTACGCACGGGACTTACATATTTACCGTTTTCTTTGTTTACGCAACGAATAACGCTTGTTGACGTTAAAACGATCGGCTCGGTATAACGCTCGCTTGCTTCCGTCGGTACGGAACCGTCAAGAGTGAAATAAATATCTCCCGTTCCGTCAAGAACGACCGACAAAGAAGATATTCCGTTATAAATTCCGCCCTCTGCGGACGGGATAGGAGACGATGAAATATATCTTAAGCCGTCGGCATTTTCGGCGCCGGGAGTGGGCTGTGATATATAAACAAATCCGCCTTTGGAAGAAGAACGTCCGTACGACATCCCGTACGGGATATCTGTTAAAACAACACCGTCCGCAACGGAAAAATCGTCACCGCTTTTTTTGAACAAATACAATTCTTCGTAATCCGAATTAAGCTTAAAGCTGCAGTGAACAAACGTTTTTGTGGATTTTTCCGTATCTCCCGACGCAAAAACGAGTATATACTCGCCCGGCTGAAGAACGATCGTCGGGAATTGCCATCTGTCGGGAACGGACTTGTTTTTTGTAAGATAATAGTTTGACAGGTCTATGGCGTGCGAGGAATTGTTTTTTATCTCTATCCAGTCGAAATATTCGCCGTTTTGAACGACGTAACTGTCGTTTAACACCATAACTTCGTTGATAAGAAGTTCTTTTGATTTATCGTTTTGCATTGAATATTCGTCGATATCGATATACATCGGCGACGGTGTTCTGCAAATTTCGGGTTCTGCCGTGCGTTCGGATCTTACAATGACCTGCCCGTTTGAAAGATCGGTATACGAAATTTCGTCTATCAAAACACCGAGCTCGTCGCGCAAATACACCGTCTGTCCGTCTGCGGCAAGCTTAAACGAAAGATGAAGCTCTGCGCCGGGGGACGTCCTGTTTTTGCCGGAAGCAAAAACGATAATGCTTTCGCCGCTTTTTAATTTTACCGACGGGAACACCCATTTTCGAGGTTTGGAGCTGTCGTCGGATATCGAATAGCCCGAAAGATCGACGGTTTCCGTGCCGAAATTCGTAATTTCTATGTAATCGGAATAATCTCCGTCGGAATCTGTTAAAGTAAACAGATTTTGCGCCATGATCTCCGTTATTTTAACGGGATCGTTTTTTCTTACGCGCGACGCTTTAAACAAAGCCTTGCCTTCGTCCGTATTTGGGTACATAGGCGACGGTTCCGCATTTTTTTGCCAGGACCCCGTAGGTGTGCGTTCATAAACGAGATTACGCTCGGTCTCGACAGTGATAACTCTGTCTATCACGGTATTTTCGGAATTATACAGTGTAAACACTTCTCTGCCCTTTTTTGCAAGGCGCATCGAGCAGTAAAGCCCGTCCTTTTTTTCGCCGCAGAAAAAGACTATAATAAAACCGTTCGGCTCGATTTGCGTACCGCTCGGGAAATACCACTGCTCGGAGTTTGACGATTCGACAATATACCAATCGGTCAGATCGACAGTGCGGTCGGACGTGTTTTTAAACTCGACGTAATCGTAAAATTCCCCGTTTTTGTCCTGATAGAAATTATCGTTTGAAAGCAGCAATTCGTTAAAAATAACGGAGCCGTACGAAGCGGTATCGGCAGAAGCACTAACGGAACCGTAAAGCGCACCGTTTTGAGCGCAAACACCGAATATCAACAACAAAACAAACGTGACGACCGAGAAAACGGCAACAATAAAATATGCGTTTTGTTTATTTTTACCGCTCATATCGCACGTCCTTTTCTTAAAGTGTTGCCGGAAAATATTTCATAATACAATATAGCATATTTTTACGTTTTTCTCAACCTTTTGCAATGCAAACTTTTTAACATTTTTTTGAAACCGAAGCATAAAAAGAGGACATACGAACAAAAGCCGTATGTCCGGAAAAATTTATCGATTTATGCGGTATGTTAAAACAAAACCGAAGTTTTAATAATTCAGCTTCATATACCCTTTTTTGACCCAGCCGAGTTTGTGGAAAGCGGCGTCGAACAACAGAGTAAGAACAGCCGGAAGGATGAAATGCATAACGAGGATATACACAAGAGACATAACGGTACCGAAGCTTTCGCTCATCGCCGAAAAAGCGCCGAATTGACCGACAAAGCCGCTCGTGCCCATGCCCGCGCCGGAAGCGGTGTTTGTCATACCCAAAACAGCTGTTGATATCGGACCGAGGACTGCGGATGCGAGCGTCGGCGCAAGCCATATTTGAGGATGACGGACGATATTGCCGAACTGGAGCATTGAAGTGCCTATGCCCTGGGAAATAAGACCGCCGAAACCGTTATCTTTGTAAGAAGCGACGGCGAAACCGACCATTTGGCAGCAACAGCCGACACAAGCGGCACCTGCCGCTATTCCGTCGATATTTATCATTATACAAAGAGCTGCGGAACTTATCGGAGCTGTTAAAGCAAGACCGACAATAACGGATATCGCAATGCCCATGGGAACGGGCGCAAGCTCCGTTGCGCTGTTAATAACACTGCCGAGCCATTGCATGAACTGATTTATGTAAGGTGCGACGAATATACCGACAAGACCGCCGGGGATAATTGTCGTCAGGGGGCTTACGATTATATCTATTTTTGTTTTTCCGGACAGGAGCGAGCCTATCTCCGCGCCGACTATCGTTGCAACATATGCGCCGACAGGGCCGCCCGAACCGCTGTAGCCTATTGCGCCCACAACAGCGGAAGAGAACACCACAAGCGGCTTGTCTTTACTCAAGCTGTAGCCTATTGCGGCGCCGATCGCGGCACCAATAACCGGCGACGACGCCGAAAGCATATCGGAAATAGGCAACAAAAAATCGCAATACGGGATCTTTGCGATCTGACCTATTATCAGTCCGATTATCAATGACGAAAACAGTCCGAGAGCCATATAGGACATTGCCGTTATAAAATAACGCTTACATAATTTTTTGATCGTTTCTATCATAGTTTCTCCTCTGTGAAACCTTAAATTTTCCGCAGTTAAAAGCGGCTCAGGTCTCGATTTTATTTATCTGTATTTGCAATTTCACGTGTTTTAACAGTGAAAATTCTGCCGGAAGGTCAATTTGCACACTATGAGGGCAAAGCACTTAATTCATGCCGTAAGGCAATTCGTTCAAATGATTTGACAACTCAGTGGTCATGATTTGGCTGCGCCATGATTTGTTGCTTTCGCAACATGATTTGAATCGCATCTTATAATGCGATTCATGCCGTAAGGCAATTCATGCACCGCATGGGGCTATTCACGAGCTGTAAAGCAATTCTGTGATACTTCAGCTATCGCTGTTTTCTTGATTTTTCTTTGCTGTTGTTATTGACGCTATTAACTTTCTTCGAATAACACCGCAGTCGTTCTTTATTTTTTTATATGTTTCCTCACTGATTTTGTTTTTTCTGTATATAAGTTCAATCCAATAATCTGTTTCTGAACTTTCTTTTAATGCAATTTCAAGTTTGTGTATAAAATCCGCCCTGCTTTGTGCATACTTTGCTTCATGTATATTTGCGCCAATTGAAGAAGAGGAACGTAAAAGTTGATTTACATACACGCCGCACCCCTTTATATAATCGCACACATCCGAAACCGCTATCGCAAATTCTATAGATTCTTCTCTTAATTGATTTTTATTCTGTTCCATTTTTCCTCTTGTCAATATAAGTTCTCGTCGCAAAGCGACATATCGAGACACTTCGTGTCATATCGAGTG
>CAYUWC010000013.1:0-34998 GCA_964448355.1 uncultured Oscillospiraceae bacterium
ACACTGACGCTGTGTTACGGGATAAGCACGCATCGAAGCGGAGATAACTCTGAATGGTGTACCGACGACCGTGATAAATATCGTGTTGAACAGATATTTGGACATCGGAACAAGAGAGTTAGACATAATGTTAAAAAGGTCTATGTAGTTTTTGAAGGTCGGGTTTTTAACTATGAGGTTCGGCGGGAAAAGCCACAGTTCGTGGAGCGGTTTGAGCGACTGCGATATTGCGTATACAAGCGGGAAAGCCATGAACGCACCTGCGATAAGCAGGAAAATAAACATCGCAAGGTCGCCGCTGAACGATCTGTTGACCCTGTTATACTTGAAAAGTTTCTTTTTCTTATAATAGATAAGATGTCCGTTTTCATCGTACTTCGGTCTGCGCTTTATAATACCGAAAAGGGGTTTTGGATTTTTGTAAACAACCTGAACTTCATCATCGATTCTTTCTGCCATAATAAAACCTCCTTTTCCTCAATTATTTACCGAGACGTGCGATTACAAACTGGAACAGTTTATTCGCAACGAATGAAATTATAAACAGGAGCGTTGCAATAGCACACGCATAGCCCATTTCGAAACGTGTTCCGCCATAGTCGTCGAGGTGATGCATGATCGTGTGCAATGCATAGTCCGTTGTCGGGAAACCGAATACCGAGGTAATGATACCGCCGATACCGAACGATCCGGAAACGCTGAGAATAGCACCGAACATCAACTGACCTTTCATGGACGGAAGCGTTACGAAGTAAAGCTCCTGCCATCTGTTTTTAATACCGTCAACCGCAGCTGCTTCGTAAAGAGAACGGTCAACCGTCTGAAGACCTGCGATAAAGGTAAGGAATGTTGTACCGAGAGCCTGCCAAAGAACGATTACAATACATACGCCGAACATATAATCGGGATCTTGAAGGAACAGGATCGGGTCTGTAATGATACCGAGATCGAGCAAAAGACCGTTTATGTAACCGTAGCGGTCGCCCGAAAAGAGAAGTTGCCAAACAAAACCGAAACCGCCTGAAAGAGACGGAGCGTAGAACAAAAGTGTCAGGAACGCACGGGGCTTTGCGGGAACTTCATTGATGAGCCATGCAAGACCGAAACATATAATATAGCTTACAGGGCCGGTAATGAGAGCCAAAATAAATGTATTTTGAACTGCGAGAGCGAAGATATCGTCGTTAAGAAACAGCTTTTCATAGTTTGCAAGTCCGACAAAATCGGGAACTTCCAACATATTAAAGTTTGTCAAGCTTATGAACAACGATACAAATACGGGGAGAACCGTAAATGTGAAAAAAGTTACAAGGAACGGACCGAGGAACACAATAAGGTCAAGGTTCTCAAACTTTTTCTTTTTTGCAAGGGAGCTGCCTTTGTTTTTCATTGATATTTCCTCCTTCCTTATCAATCAACCGCAAATCCGAGTTCTTCACGTTTATAACGAAGTTCGTCGTTGATTGTTTTAACATAGTCGAGAAGAGTTTCTCTCGGGTCTGCCGAATTGTTAACAACGTTTAAGAACGCGAAGTTAAGGTTACGTGTAAGAGCGTACGAACCGGGAACCTGAGGATAACCGACAACGTGTTCTCTCTGTTCCATAAGAACAGCACGTTCATCTGCTCTCCAAGGCATTCTCTGAAGAGCTTCGGTGTTGGCGGTTGTGTAACGTGCAGCGGTACCCATGATGGATTCTACTTCGCGACCGTAGTCAACCTGAGCTTCGGCGCCGGTCCACCACTTCATGTATTCCCACGAAGCTTCTTTATCTTTCGCAGCAGCCATCATTACGACGGAAACGGCGGAAGAAACAACGGAACGATCTATCGTGCCGTCTTCTCTCTCTGTACCGGGTACGAGAGCGAAAGACCACAAACCTTTGATCTCGGGTGCGAAGACGGAGATCTGGTTGTAGAAATCATAAGTCTGAAGACCGAAAGGCATTTCCGCAAATCTGAATCTGTTTGCGAAGTTGGACTCTACAGGCAGCTTATAGCTTGTGTAAAGGTCGGTCCACTGAATGAACGATTCGATAGCAACTTCGGTATCGAGAGCGGTTGTTTTGCCGCCGTCGTTGTAAAGTGTACCGCCGTTCTGGTAAAGCAATGTTTCAAAAGAGGGCGGAGAGAAGTCCATGTATCTCTTCTGAAGGACTGCTATAAGGTCGTAAACATCGTCCCATGTGTCGGGAAGAGTGAGATTGTACTCTTCGAGGATATCGGAACGATAGAACAAAACAAGGAACGTCTGTGTTTCGGGCAAGCCGTAATGAGATACCGTTCCGTCGCCCCAGTCGAGCGTTGTGGGAACGATCGCGGAGGGGAGGAAAGATTCACAGACTTCTTCAAAATCGTCAAATATATCAAGTTCCTGCAGTGCGTTACGGGCCGCATAGTTAACAACTGTTTCTGCATCCTGGTTCATTGCGACATCCGGACCTTTGCCGGCAAGTACAGACGGCAACAGAGCACCGGAGGGAACAAGTTCGAGATCGACGTTAATACCGTAGTCGGGAATAAAGCTTCTGTCAACGAGCTGACGAACTACCTGCGCATAGTCTCTTGCGGAGGTAACGCCCGCCATCCATACGGTGACGTTCTTTTCGTAAGTTTCGCCGCTTGTTGCGGAGATAGCGTTAACATCCGTAAAGAACGACGAGAAGAACATAACTACCTGATGAACGATACCTGCAAAGAAATTGCTTTCTGCTGCGGGGACTTTGTAGTTACTTTCGGAAACAAGGATATAGTCTATCTCAAGGGGCTGCTCACGCGCGGTAAGGAGCCAAGAACCGAGGTTACCTATATTGTTTTTGAACGAAGAAAATTCCTTTGCGATGGAATCGGGATCTTCGTACATATCGTAAAGCTGCATGTATACAGTCTCAAGCGTGGAGGTCTGTTCACCGCGTTCGCCGAGAATGGATACAAGCTCGTCATGGATCTTTTTGATAGTGTCGGCTTGAGCTTTAAGGTCGGAGATCGTTTCGGGGATCTCGTCTTCAAAGTCATAGTCCCTGTATTGGTCGGGGGACTGACCTGTTATCATAACGATACGACGGTAGTCGGCATTAAGCTTTGTGATTACCGCTTCGACCGCATTGATGATATCTGCCATATCGCCGAGAACAGCTTTGATACGAATAGTGTTTTCGCCTTCGTTAAAATGGAAAAGAAGATCGTTGTTATATTCGTCTTTGGGTTGTATCATCTGCCAACCGGAATTGTAGTTTACACGAACGGCTGCAGCCTGCTCGTAGGGAAGTTCGCCGTTAACGGTGATCTCTCTGGAAGAGAACGAACCGCTCGATGCGTTCTGACGAGCACGGATAGCGATCTTGTACATTCCTTCTTCGGGAACGTTTACAGTATATTCGACCCACTGGCCTGCGGTTTTCCAAGTCGAGCTACCGGATGTGCTGCCGAGCATATTCATCTTAATAGTGCCGGAGCTTGCGGGGGACGTGGATGGGGAAGCTCTGTCCGTACCGGCAAAAAGAGTAGCATCGGATTTTGCGGAAGGATATTCACACTCGACCTTAGCGATAAGTTCTGAACCGCTCTGGTCAAGATAAGCATACTTCGCCATCGCATCATCGTAATCCTGATAGCTGGATGAACCGGAAAGTCTGAGGCCGGAAATTGCGAGAGGCTCACGGACGGAAACGAACGTAATCGTATGCTCGCCCTTTTCAAAATAGAACTGGAGAGCACCGTCGTAAGAACCGGAAGAGTCTCTGAGGAAAGCACCGTCAATCCATCTGGGGGATTCTACCTGAGAGGGACGAAGCTGGTTTCCGGATTCGTCTTGAATGAAGTAATTGTCGTGATCGTCGGGATCATCGACATCGTCAACGTAAATTCTGTCGAGTGCTGTAGAACGTGCTTCCGTAAAGAGATATTCACCGTCAATGAGAACACCTCTTTCGATAGCGGCACCTTTACCGTCTATCGGATAATAGTCTACACATATGGAATACATACCGGTCTTATCGACGTTGACTGTATACTGTATTTCGCTGAGCTCTGTCGTTACAACAACATTTGAACGACCTTCGACGGTTTTGACTTCAACATCACCGTTGATATCTTCGTACTGAGTTACGTCAATCTCAATGGATTTGTCGGCAACAGCCGTCTTCATATAGTTCTGAAGGTATTCACCGTAAGAACCGCTCTTGTATACAGGCACAAATACCGAAACACCGGTTTCTTCAACGATTCCCGAATTTGCCAACGCCATAACGGGGAATATCTGCACCGTCATAACAACAGCAAGGATCATCGCTAAAGATTTCAGTTTGCGAATGCGCACTGCAAAACACCTTCCTTAATAGATTGCTTGTTAAAAACCGCCCGCACGGCCGCTTTTACAGCTTCTTGTCTGATAATTATAATACTTTCAAACGGTCTTGTCAAGAAGTTTTCCGCCCTCAACCGAAATCCTTTTTTCCCTTTTTAAGTCCGATTTGTGCAACTTAACCATAAACCCATTTTTTAAACACCAATTTTTAGTAACTTTTACCCATCGTTTTTTTGACACTGTAATACTCGCATTACAAGAAAAACACTATATATAGTTTTTAAAAGCGCAAATTTCTTTTAAAAATCAACATATAGTGTCAAGCCTTTATTTTTAACGTTTTTGTGTTGTACAATTTGTACAAAAATTTTGGCACATCCGAAGATTCGGATTTTAGTCACAATTCAAAACTGATTTCGACAACATTTTGCCCTCTCGCCGTCACAAATCGCCTCAAACAAGGCTGTCTCAACGTTTTGCGACAGGTGACGAGAAACGTCACGAGTTCGTTTGTTTTGCACGTTCGGAGATCAGAAGAGCGGCTTTATATATATCGCCGCAGCCGAGTGTTATAAACAGATCACCCTCTTGCGCCATCTGAAAGACCCTGTCGGCTATGCGTTCAAACGATTCGCAGTATTCCGCGTTCGGAAGCCTTGCAACGACGTCTTCGGCATAGATATTATACATATCGTTCGTTTCCCGTGCCGCATATATCGGAGCGACGAGAACGTGATCGACCGTTGACAGGACCGAAACAAATTCGTCCATGAGCATCTTCGTTCTCGAAAACGTATGCGGCTGATGAATGGCGATGATACGTTTAAACCCTATGCTCCGCGCGGTATCGAACGTGACCTTGTACGCATCCGGATGATGCCCGTAATCGTCCGCAACGACCGCACCGTTCACAACGCAATGATACTCGAACCGACGCTCCGCACCCGTGTAAAGACAAAGTCCGCGCACCACGGTGTCCGCATCAAGACCGTATATCGTGCATGCAGCTGCTGCCGCTATCGCGTTTTTAACATTATGCAGCCCCGGCACCGCCAGTTTAACGTTGCCGAGAAGATTTTCTCCGTCGTAAAGCTCGAAAGAACCGCAGCCTTTGTCGAGTTTAACGTTTCCGGCGTGGAACCTGCCTTTTTCAAGACCGAACGAAACCGAATTTCCGTCATACCCGTCTATCATGTCGAGAGACGCCGCGTCCTCCGCGTTGTAAACAACAGTCCCACCGGGCTTTGTGTTTTTCAAATACTTTTTGAACGACTTAACGAGATTTTCATGCGTTTTAAAATACTCCATATGATCCTCGGCAATGTTCAACACCACCGATACGTCCGATCTGAAATGAAGATACGATTCTTTATATTCGCAGCTTTCAAACACACATACCGAGTTTGTATTTCCGATCGTATATCCCGATCCGAGCTGTTTCATGTTACCGCCCAAAACAGCCGAAAAATCCGTTCCCGATGCGAGAAAAACAGACGTTATCATCGAGCTTGTCGTTGTTTTTCCGTGCGTACCGGCAACACCTACAGTGTGTTCAAACCCGTCAAGCAACGCTCCCAACAGCTCCGCACGGCGAAATATCGGGATACCGAGCTCGGCAGCCGTTTTTATTTCAGGATTGTCGTCAGATACCGCGTCTGTTTTAACAACGACCTGCGGTCGCTCCGTTAAAATATTATCGGCACACTGACCTATGTTAACACGAATCCCCTTTTCGATAAGTCGGTCCGTCGAAGATGACGAACGTACATCCGAGCCGCAAACTTCTTTTCCGAGCAGCTTGAGTATCTGAGCCAGACTGTTCATCGACGAGCCGCCGATACCCGAAAGGAAATATTTATCGTACGATCCTATATTCAAAATAGAAAGCTCCCTTTCCGTAAAAATTATTGTTTTTTATGTATATTTTCGTTATCTTCTTCGGATAATATACAAAAAAACGGAGATATACCGATGAAAATAACAGATATAAAGATCCGCAGACTTTACGCCCGCGAAAAAATGAAAGCCGTTTGTTCTTTAACGTTCGACAACGAGTTCGTCGTTCACGATGTTAAAGTAATACAAAACGACGGCAAAACATTTATCGCAATGCCTTCACGCCGTTTAAACGACGGAACGTTTTGCGATATCGTACACCCCATAACGTCCGAGTTGAGAACGTATATCGAAAACAAGGTGCTCGAAGAATACCTCATCGCCTGCAAAGACGCAAGCCCTCTTCCCTGATATGGGCACGGGAAGGGGTTTTATCTGAGTTCGTCTATCTTTTCCATTATAAAATATGAGGAGATAATAAAAACAATACCTACCGGCACGCTTATCCAATCAAGCGAGAACGGAAGATTGATAAACTGATTTACCGCATATGCGATCGCAAGCACTGTGTACGCTATGCTGAAAAAATACATGACAGCGCACAAAAAACCTCTGTCCTGCGACTGCATCGAATAACCGAGTGCCGACGAAAAAATAAACATAAACACCATTGTTAACGCAAAAATCAGGCTGCCCGCTTTGCTTACTATAAGATTAACGAGAGAAAAGAACATCGAGAATATCTGCCCGTCGGGAGAATTAAGCAGCGGCTCCAACAGAAAACTCAATGACGATACCAGAGAAATAAACGATACGACCATCATGCCCGTTGCCGTTGTATGACTTTCCTTAAACCATCTGTTAACATCCTGCGTTTTTTCAAGCCCGAACCAAATAAGCATATACCCCGCAAAGTCCGGCAAAACGTCGATAACGATCGTAGCATCGACATTTTGGCTGAAAAACGCATAATCGTACCTGAACAGTATAAATATCAAGCCGACAATGATCAGATTCATAAAAAAACTCCTTTTCTTTTGTTTCTTTTAACATTAGACGATTAAACGCCCGAATACGCCGAAAAACCGCCGTCTACCGGGACGACTATGCCCGTAACGAACCGAGATGCGTCGCTGCAAAGCCATACGAGCGTTCCGACAAGATCGCTCGGCTCGCCGAACCTGCCCATCGGTGTGTGCGAAATGATCTGCTCGCCGCGCTTTGTAAGCGAACCGTCAGATTCGTCCGTAAGCAAAAATCTGTTCTGGTCGGTAAGGAAAAACCCCGGAGCTATCGCGTTAACACGTATTTTTTCGCCGTATTTTTGCGCCATATCGACCGCAAGCCACTGCGTAAAGTTCGATACTGCGGCTTTTGCGGCACTGTACCCCGGAATACGTGTTAAAGGACGATATGCGTTCATGGACGATATGTTGATTATAACGCCGCCGTTTTCGCCTTTAACAAGCTCACGCCCGAACACTTGGCACGGCAATACCGCACCGCCCATAAAATTAAACGTCAAAACGTCTCCGACGGCTTTGCTGTCAAGCCCGAAAAAATCCGTCTCGTCGTTCGTCGTGGCTGCGGGTCTGTTGCCTCCGACAGCGTTAACAAGTATATCGACCGCGCCGAGAGACGATACTATACTGTCTTTACATGATTCGAGAGAGCTTTTGTCCGTTGCATCGACAAAATATCCTTTTGCTTTAACACCGTATTTTTCGCTTATCCCAAAAGCCAAATCTTCCGCCTTTGTTTTAAAAATATCGCAAACGGCAATGTTTGCGCCGGCTTCCGCCAAGCCTCGTGCCATTTCCGAGCCGAGTATGCCCGCGCCGCCAAGCAAAACCGCCGTTTTATTTTTTTAGCTGAACATCTTCCGCCTCCGCGATCACTTTTTTTAACGCACGATACGCCGTTGCGAACCGTTCTTCACCGCCGACGGCTATATCTCCCGTCGCAAGATGCGGTTCGAGCGAAAGAAACCCTTTATATCCTCGCAGCATAAGCTGTTCGATAATATATTTAACATTACCCTCGCCTTCGCCCGCCGGAACGACCCTTCGGCACGACGCAACGGCATCTTTTATATGAAAATATACGGAATCGTCTTTTAAAAGCTCGAACGCTTTTACGGTATCGTATCCGTCGATTGCGAAATTTGCGGGATCGAAAACGGCTTTTACATTATCCGTGTTCAACATTTTTATAATCTCCGCACAATTTTCGGGGCTTTGACCGTATATCCCGTGCTCGTTCTCGTGAAGCAGCGTAACACCGCTGCCTTTTGCCGCCTCGACAAACATATTCCAGCGTTTAAGCACTTCGTCCCGACACTCCGAAAAACGGTCTTTTTCAACGTAAAAACTGAACATCCGTATATACTTCGTCTGTGCTATCGTCGCAAGCTCGACCGTGTTTTTGAATTTATCAAGATGCGGCGCAAAATCGTCCGTTATTTTTATTTTTCCGATAGGAGATCCGAGCGACGAAACACCAAACCCCCTGTCTTTGATAAAATCGGCGATCTCACGGAATTTTTTCGGCTCCCACGACGAGATGTTAACACTGTTTATATTCCTGAGCTCTATGTTTTTTATCCCGAAACGTTCGAGGACTTGCAGCTGTGTTTCGATATCCGGCGCTATCTCGTCGCCGAATGCGGAAAGGACAAATTCGTACATAAGCCGTCCCCTCCCCTTTTATTTCGTCGGCAGACCGAGTTTTTGCGTTAAATAAACAAAACTCTTCTTAAGGCTTTCAAACCTGT
Source organism: uncultured Oscillospiraceae bacterium (assembly GCA_964448355.1). Lineage (GTDB taxonomy): Bacteria > Bacillota > Clostridia > Oscillospirales > UBA644 > HGM12619. The sequence goes on from CAYUWC010000013.1 coordinate 8,915, forward strand.
CGCCGGGACAGGTATCCTGCTCGACCGCCGCATATTTCGCGCCGATATCTTCCGTTATTTTAACAAGCGCCTCGTAATCCATATTTCCGCTGCCTATCTCGGCAAAATCGGGCGCGTTGTTTTCGGGATTTATACGGTAATCTTTAAAATGCACCACGGAAGTGCGTCCCTTAAGACAGTACAGCCACGAATATACGTTTACTCCCGCGTGTTGAAGCCAAAAATAATCGGGGATAAGCTCTACGTTTTCGTTAAACTCGTCAAGCAATATATCCATACCTCTCGTATCGCCGTCCACTTTTTTGAACTCGAACGAATGGTTGTGATACGCAAACTTCATACCGTAAAAAGCAAGCCTGTCGCCTATCTCGTTTGCTTTTTTCGCAAACGAACAAAATCCCTCAAGCGTCTGCGGATATTTGCCCGGCATACTGCCGGTGCCTATAACGCTGCAGCCCCACTGCTTATGCTCGGATACGACATTGTCGAAATCGTCGACAATTTTGTCGAACGGCGTATGCGTCACGCAACACCGCAAATCAAGCTCTTTTAACGTTTTTGCAACGACAGACGGGCTGACCTTCGTATGCCCCGAAAGCTGAACGACTTCGTAGCCTATTTCTTTTATCTTTTTCATCGACACGACGAAATCCTCGTCTGTTTGCATATGCGGAGCTATCGTGTAACACTGCGCCGCAACGATGGGTTTGCTCATAATGATTTATCTTCTTTATTGTTTTTATTTATTGCCGTTTATTGTTGAATTATCTTTATTTTGATATCAAACTCTTTTTCGAGCCTGATAATGTTTTTCCGTTTTTGTCCTACGATTTTCGACACGTCCGCGCGATCCGCCGCAAAGACAAAAACTCCCGAACGTATGCCGTTTTTAACGATTTTCGCGCGCAGCTCTTTATATATTATCTCGCTCTCGCAAAGCTCGCCGAACGCCGAATGGAACGCACCCGAAACAACGCTGTCGCTGTTTGCAAGATCGGACGAATGCAGCCCCACACGTATGACGTCTATGCCGTTTTTTTCGTAAAACATTATCAGCTCCGCGCATATCTCAACAGCTTGTTCGACCGTTTGCGGCGTGTACACACCCTCTGCCGCCATCTGTTCGAGCTTTGTTCCCCGCAGCACGACGCACGGATATATCCTTACGGCGTTCGGGCAAAGCTCGGCTATTTTTTTTGCGGTGTACATATCCTTTTGCCGATCGTCGCCGGGAAGCCCCGTCATCGTTTGTAAAACAAGGTCGAAACCTCTCTGCTTTATCATTACGCTCGCCTTTACGGTCGCCTGCGGAGAGTGCCCTCTTCCGGAACGCTCCAAGACCGCCGCATCCATGCTCTGCGCCCCAAGCTCGATCGTTGTAACACCGTACTGCGCAAGCACATCGAGAATATGCTCGTTAATATAATCGGGACGCGTTGACAAACGTATCCCCGTGATCTCCGGGAACTTCTCACGCGTTTTTGCGGCTGCAGCAAGATACGTCCGCATAAGCGGCTCTTCTATACCCGTAAAACTTCCGCCGAAAAACGCTATATCGACCGTCTCAAATCTTCCGCGTATCCCCTCCGCCGCCGAGTACAGAAAACTTTCCAGATCGTCCGGCGGTTTTTGTTGACCCGATATTTTACGCTGATCGCAAAACACACAGTCGTTTTTACACGCATAATGCGGCACAAAAACAGGAATAGTGGCGTGTTTTTTTTGCTTCATACCGATCTCCATTCCGTCACTTTAGCGGCGGCACAAAAATTTATAAAATTCACCGAGTTGTTTTAAAACATACGCCTTACGACTAATGTTTTACGACAAACACCCCGCACCTAACGCCTTTGCGGCAACCGTACCGAGACTGACGCTTTTTTAACAATCGCACCGAAACTGATGTTCTTTCTGCTTTTGAATCACCGGATTTTCACGCTATTTTGCCGACGACAAAACGACTTCGATCATTTCCGCACAGTCCGCAGCGCCTGTTTTTAACAAACTGTAATACACTCCGTCTTTTTCCCATTCGCACGCAGTGTACTTGCCGGAAAAACTCGAATATTTAACGGAAATACCGTTATCGAGCGTTGTGTTTTCCGTAACGTCCGCCTCGTCGTAAATACCGTGAAGAGCCGTTGAATAAAGCTCTTTCGACGCACGCAACGTAAACTCGGACGAATCGAGCGAAAACGTAGCCTGTGCGATCGTTCCGGAAATAACCGCAAAACCGGCATTTTCCGCATTTTCGGGTATGTTAAGATAAATACCCGAAACGTCTCCGACTTCGGCTGCCGTTTCGTAATAAACAAACGGATTTGCGATCGTTACCGTACCGCCCGCAAGGGAGCTTTCGTTGTCGTTTCCTGTTTCGACGTTTTCGTTGTTAACATCGTCGATTTCGTCGTTATCGTTTGCGGTGTCCGCAGGTGTGCAAGCCGTTAAAAGGCAAAGACAAAGTATCAATAAAAATAAACGTTTCATTTTAAAACCATCTTTCTTTGTAAATTCAAGCCGAGCTTGGTCAAACTTAGTAACAAAACCGAATTTGCATATTCAAGCCGAGCTTATATTAAAACCGCTTTTGTAAATTTAAGCCGAGATTATTATCAAAACCGAGCGTTTGTATCAAAACCGATCATTATTTAACGCCCGTAAGTTTAACGCCCATAAGTTCCAACGCGGCTTTGGCGGCTTCCTGTTCGGCTTTTTTCTTGGAAGTGCCGGAGCCTTCGGAGATGACGTTGGAATTTATTTTTACATGGCAGACATAGCGTCGATCGTGCGGCGGTCCGATCTGCTCGACGATCTCGTAAGAAAGGATCTCGCCCTTGTTTTTTTGAACGATCTCCTGCAATGTCGTTTTCCAGTCGTGCAAAACATCCGATTCCTCCGCAGATGCTGCGATAAACGGCAGAATAAACTCACGTGCGGCGTCCATACCGCTGTCGAGATATATTGCGCCGAGAACAGCCTCCACGGCGTCCGCAAGCGTTGATTTGCGTGACACTCCTATATTACGCTCGCCTTTGCCGAAAAGCAGACATTCGCCGATATCCTTGTTTTTTGCAAACACATACAGCGAATCTTCGCAAACAAGCGCGGCTTTGAGTTTTGTTAAAACACCCTCGGCTTCGTAAATATGTCCGTAAAGATAATCGCAGGTTATTATCGAAAGCACCGAATCACCCAAAAATTCGAGACGCTCGTTCGACCTGCTGTCGTGCTTATGCTCGTTGTAATACGAAGAATGCGTTATCGCATCCGCGGCAAGCCTTTTATCGTTAAACACATAGCCTATCTTCTGTTCGAGAAGTGCGACTTTTTCTTCATACTCCTCATTAAGTAAATTTTTCATTTTCGGGTCAACAACTCCTTTCTTTATTTTTTATCTTTTCCGTGAGCACTGCAACGGTCATCGGGCCTTTTTTCGGCAATTTTACGCTTTTTTCAAATTCTTCCTCGATTATCATTGCAAGCTCGATCATATCGTATTCATCGGCGCCAAGCTCGTCGAACAATTCCGTCGACGGCGTTATCTCGCTCTCGTCAACATCGAAAATATCGGCAAGAACCGGCTTTAATCGTTCCAGGATATCAAGCTCTGTCATAATTTTAACCGTCCTTCTCGCTCCGCTTTATTCTTTCGCCATTTCTTCGGCGATCTGAGATATTACGTTTGTCGAAACAAAATTAACGGCTTGACGTATCGCACCGAAAAACGCCTTTTCGTCCGACGAACCGTGCGCCTTTATAACGGGCTTGCTTATGCCCAGCACCACGGCACCGCCGATCTCTTTGTAATCCATGCGCTTTTTAAGATCGTTCAATCCGCCCATTACAAAAAGCGCACCAAGCTTTGTGATAATGTTCTTTTTGAACATATCCTTGATCTCGCCCGCAAACATCTTGCCGCAGCCCTCGTAAGTTTTAAGTATAAGATTACCGGTAAATCCGTCGCATACCGCAACGTCACATTCGCCCATCGGTATGCCTCTGCCCTCTACGTTGCCGACAAAATTTATCTTTTTGTTCTCTTTTAACAACTTGTGCGTTTCAACATAAAGCTCCGTGCCCTTTGTTTCCTCCGCACCGTTATTGGCAAGGCCTACGCGCGGAGATTTAAGTCCGAGAACGTTTTTCATATATATCGAACCCATAACGGCGAACTGTTCGAGCATTTCGGGCTTGCATTCCGTGTTCGCTCCCGAATCGACTATCATTAGCATACCGTTTTTAACAGGCATTACGGGCGCCATCGCAGCACGGCGAATACCCTTTATGCAGCGAACGAACAGCGTCGCCCCAACAAGCAGCGCACCTGAATTTCCGGCGGAAACAAGAGCGTCGCCTTCGCCGTTTTTGAGAAGATCGAGCGCGACCGCAAGCGATGAGTTCGGCTTTTTGCGTATGGATATCGGTTCGTCATGCATTGTTATAACATCTTCGGCATTAACTATGCTTATGCCCTCGTCTGAAAGACCTTTTTGCGACATGACACGCCTTATCTCGGTTTCATCGCCGACAAGTATCATCTCGACGGAAAGCTCTTTTACGGCACGTACCGCCGAAACGATCATTACGTCGGGGGAATTGTCCGCACCCATAACATCCGCTATAATTTTCATATTTTATCATCCCTTTTTACAAAACTCACTGTCTTTTATTATCTGCATCGCCCTTGCGGAATACATTTCTTTTCTGTCCGCCTTTTTCGGCTTTTTGCCCGTAAACTCAAGCGGAGGAAATATCCCGAAATTAACGTTCATCGGCTGAAATTCCGTGACCGTCTCATTGCTTATGTAATGCGCGAGCGCACCTATGGCGGTCTTCGGATCGAAAACATACGGTTCTTTTCGCACTGCGTTGATCCCGGCAACAAATCCCGACGAACAACTTTCAATATATCCCTCAACACCCGTCATTTGTCCCGCAAAATACAGACCTTTTCGCTTTTTTGTCTCGTATGTCGCCGTGAGATGGCGAGGAGAATCGATATACGTGTTTCTGTGCATAACACCGTAGCGCACAAACTCCGCATTTTCAAGCCCCGGTATCATCGAAAAAACACGGCGCTGCTCCGGGAATTTCAAGTGTGTTTGAAATCCGACGATATTATACATCGACGATTCCGCATTGTCTTTTCGCAATTGAACGACTGCGTACGGCGTTTTTCCCGTTTTCGGGTCGGGCAGCCCAACGGGTTTGAGCGGACCGAACAAAAGCGTGTCTCTGCCTCGTGCCGCCATTACCTCAACAGGCATACAGCCCTCGAACACGTTGTTTTCAAAATCACGAAGCTCTACCGTCTGTGCGGATATAAGCTCGTTGTAAAATGCGTTATATTCATCCTCGCTCATCGGACAGTTTATATAATCCGGTGTACCCTTTCCGTATCGTGACGCAAGATACGCTTTTGACATATCTATACTGTCCGCCGAGACTATCGGCGCCGCAGCGTCGAAAAAATACAATCCGTCCGAACCGAAAAACTCGGCTATCGCCTGCGCAAGCGGCTGCGATGTTAAAGGCCCGGACGCAATGATCGTCGGACCGTCAAAATCAAGGGACGTCACTTCACGCTCCGTTATCTCGATATTCGGATGTTTTTTTATATGCTCCGTTACCGCTTTCGGAAATGCGTCTCTGTCAACCGCAAGCGCACCGCCGGCGGGAACTCTCGTTGCGTCAGCGCAGCGCATAACAAGCGAGCCCATCGCGCGCAGCTCTTCTTTTAAAAGACCTATTGCGTTCGACAACCCCTCCGCACGGAACGAGTTTGAACAGCACAGCTCGCAAAAATCATCGGAGCCGTGAGCCGGTATTTTTTTTTGCGGCTTCATTTCAAACAAACGCACGTGCGCGCCTCTTTCGGCTGCCTGCCACGCAGCTTCGCAGCCCGCAAGCCCGGCACCGACAACGTTTACCGTTATTTTTTCCACAAATTTTCTCCTTAGGAATTGCTTTTGTTAAACAATCATACCGCCGTCAACCGTCAGTATCTGCCCCGTTATATATTCCGCTTCCGCAAAAAACACGACGGCATCGGCAACATCTTTCGGCGATCCGAGCCTTTGCAATGGGATTTCGGATATAAGCTCGTTGATAACATCTTCACCAAGCTCTGCGTTCATATCCGTATCTATAACGCCCGGACAAACGCAGTTTACACGTATGTTCGACAGCGACAGCTCTTTGCTCAACGCTTTCGTCATACCTATAACGCCGGCTTTCGACGCCGAATACGCAACCTCGCACGACGAGCCGGTAAGCCCCCATATCGACGATATGTTAACGATCGCGCCGCCGCCGTTATCTATCATGTTTCGACAGACCGCTTTTGAGCAAAGATACGCGCTTTTCAGATTGTTCGACATAACACCGTCCCAATCCTCCTGCGTCGTTTCCGTAAACAGCTTTATGAGCGCGATACCCGCATTGTTGATAAGCACATCTATACGACCGAATTGTTTTATCGTCAATGCTACCATTTCTTTAACACGGTACTCGTCTGTGCAATCTCCGCAAAGCAGAAGCACCTCGGCACCCGACATTTCCGATTTTTCTTTTAAACGCAAAGCGGCGGCTTTACTCGTTTTGTAATTTATCGCGATATTATATCCCTTTTTTGCGAACGCTTCGGCACAGGCAGCGCCTATACCCTTTGCTCCGCCGGAAATAAATACCGTTTTTTTGTCGGATAAACTCACTTGTTTTCCGTTCCTTTATCTTCCGATTGCTTCCTGTCGACCTTGCCCTCGTAACCGCAGCCGTCTTTTTGACAGTACAGTCGATTGAATTTTCTGAACAATGTCGAACCGCAATTCGGGCATTTTTCTTTTGTCGGCATATCCCACGTCATAAAACCGCAGTCGCCGCCACGTTCGCAGGCATAATACGTTTTGCCCGCTTTTGAACGCCGAATGATGATCTTTCCGCCGCAAACCGGGCACAGACCGTCTGTTTCGACAATTATCGATTTCGTGTTTTTACATTCGGGATAATTCGGGCAGGCAAGAAAACGTCCGAAACGACTTACCTTATACACCATTCTTGCGCCGCATTTATCGCATATAACGTCGCTTTCCTCGTCGGGGACCTTAACTTTTACGCCGTCAAGCTTCTTTTCGGCTTCCTCAAGCTCGGCGGCAAAACTGCCGTAAAAATCGTTCATCGTGTCGATATATGTCTTGTTGCCCTCTTCGATCTCGTCAAGCTCGCTTTCCATTCCGGCTGTAAATGCGATATCGACTATATTGCTGAAATTTTCCGTTAAAACGTCTGTCGTTATATTGCCCAACGTCGTGGGACGGAGCGTTTTGCCGTCTTTTTCGACGTAATGCCGCTCTATTATGGTGCTTACTATCGTCGCAAACGTCGAAGGTCTGCCTATGCCGTATTCTTCAAGCGCTTTAACAAGCGAGCCTTCCGTGTATCGTGAGGGCGGCTGCGTGAATTTCTGCTCCGGCTTAAGCTCGCGAAGCTTCGGCTTGTTGCCGACCGCAAGCTCCGGCAAACGTCTTGCGGATTTTTCGTCGTCACCGTAATTGTACACAGCCGTAAATCCGGGAAATACGAGCTTTGAATCCGACGCACGGAAAACGTACGTTTTGCCGCTGTTGCGACCGTCCGTTAAAATATCCGCACTCGTGCCCTGATAAACAGCCGCCGCCATTTGCGACGCGACGAAGCGCTCCCATATCATTTTGTATATACGATACTGCTCGGATGTCAAGCTTTCACGCAGAACAGCCGGTGTTAACGTAACATCGGTCGGTCTGATGGCTTCGTGCGCATCCTGAGCCGTTGCACGTGTTTTAAACACACGCGGCTGCGGCGGATAATAATTTTCACCGTAAGTCTGTTTTATATATCCCTCTGCGGCAATGCGTGCCTCGTCGGATATACGCAAAGAGTCCGTTCTCATATACGTTATAAGACCGACAGCACCCCTGCCCTTAACTTCAACGCCCTCGTAAAGGCTCTGGGCGATACTCATTGCACGCTGGGGACGAATATTAAGGCGAGACGACGCCTCCTGTTGAAGCGATGACGTCGTAAACGGCGGATTCGGCTGACGAACACGCTCTGTCTTCTTTACGGAATCGACCCTGTACTCCGAACCGTCTATGTCCGCAAGCAATGCGTCCATTTCTTCTTTGCTCGAAATGGGCATTTTACCCTCTTCCGTACCGTAAAAATTCGCAGTCCATTCTTTTGACGCTTTTGCGAACACAGCCTCCAACGTCCAGTATTCTTCCGGGTCGAATGCCTCTATTTCACGCTCACGATCAACTATAAGCTTTGTTGCGACCGATTGAACACGGCCCGCCGAAAGCCCCGCCTTGACCTTTTTCCAGAGAAACGGGCTTAACTTGTAACCGACTATTCGGTCAAGAACACGTCTCGCCTGCTGTGCGGAAACACGGTTCATGTTTATGCAAGTCGGGTTTGCAACGCCCGCATTAACGGCGGATTTCGTCACTTCGTTGAACGTAACTCTTATATTGTCGTTCGGATCGAGATTTAAAAGCTCGGCAAGATGCCACGCTATCGCCTCACCCTCACGGTCGGGGTCGGTCGCAAGATAAACTCGCTTGCTTGACGCTGCAGCGGCGCGAAGCTCTTTTAACACGGCGGATTTGCCGTCTTTTCGCGACACGATATACTCCGGCTCGAACCCTTCTTCCACTTTAACACCGAGCCGAGACATCGGAAGATCCCTTATATGCCCTTTCGACGAAAGAACTTCGTATTTTGAACCGAGTATCTTTTTTATCGATTTTATTTTGTTCGGGGATTCGATTATGATCAGACTTTTCGTCGGTTTAACAGCCGAACCCGTCTTCTTTTTCGCCGCAGGCTTTTTCGTCTTTTCTGCGGCGGAAAGCTGCTCACCGTCGATACTTTTTTTTGCCATTTGTTTTCTCCATTCTGCCGTTTTTACGGCTGCGGTCACAAAGGACCCCTTTTGTATTTTTGTTAACGAACGATATAATTATTATAACCTACTTCTTTTATAAGATCCTCAAGCTCAAGGTTTGAAACGATAACGACCGTCTCGTTAAACGTTAAACCGCAAGATTGACATATCACATCGAGCGCACACGGCCCTTTATCGGCGATAACACCGAACACTTTCCGCTCGTTTTCCGAAAGATCCGCCAATTTAAACGCATTTCTCGCTTCGGCGGCAAATCTGTCGTTTGTTTGGATCTCGGGTTCTTTATTCTTTTTTGCGGACGTCCGTTTCGGCTTTGTTGTTTCAACGCTCACCGTCGTCGTTTCTTTGTTCGTCGGCTTTAAAAGCATCGGATTCGATGTCGCCGACCGTTTTTTTATGGAGAGCTTGTTGTTGTACTGTTTGTTTAACACCTTGAGTATATCGTCCGACGACGTTACGAGCGTTGCGCCTTTTTTGATGAGATTGTTCGTACCTTTCGCCATCGGATCGTATATCGAGCCGGGGATCGCAAGCAGAGGCTTACCCTGCGATATGCAATAATCTGCCGTTATAAGCGAACCGCCCTGTTCGCCCGATTCCACAACCAATACCGCGTCGGAAAGCGCGCTTATCAATCTGTTTCGCGTCGGAAACATAAAATCGCGTAGGGGCGTTCCGGGTAAAGTCTCCGAAATGACTGCTCCGTTATTCGTAATGCGCTCGTAAAGCTCTTTGTTTGCTTTCGGATAAATATGTTCAACATCTCCCGCAATGATCGCAACCGTCGGTTTTCCGCAAAAAAGCGAGCCTTTATGCGAATACGTGTCGATCCCCTCCGCAAGACCGCTTACGACAACGACATCTGCCGAAGACACCTCGTATGCGATCGTTGAAGCTGTCTTTTGGCCGACTTCGGTCGCCTTTCTCGTTCCGACCATGCCCAAAAACGCATGATCTTTGAGGTCGGGTATTTTGCCTTTAACAAACAACGCGCACGGCGCGTTTTTGAGATCGCGAAACCCACGCGGATATTCCGGCGAAGAAAACGGGATGATCTGTATACCCTTTATATCGCAATATTCGACAATGCTCTTCGCTTTGGAAAGATCTTTATTCAAAAACGGCTCTATATCCTGCGCCGTAAAATTCGGTCCGAACATCTTCTCGTTGCAACGATAAACTTCCCCGGCAGTGGTAAAATAACGCAATGCCTTGTACACAAAAGATAACGAGCCGTTTACCGCCGACAACATCCATACCGCGTATAAGCGTTCACTGTCACTCATATTCCGATCCCTCTCCGTCAATTGATTTTTATGATTTATTTGTTTTTTACTTTAAACGTTTACGCATTAAATCAGCGAACGCCGTTTTTGTTAGTTACCGCAAACATAAGTATCCCCGCCGCAACGGCTGCATTGAGCGATTCGACATTCGATATGGGGATATAATACGTTCTGTCGCAAAGCTCGGCGACAGTTTGCGACATTCCTCTGCCCTCACAGCCTATAACGAGAGCGATCTTTCCGTCCGAATATTCAACGGATCGTGCTTTTTCGTCAAGAGCCGAACCGCAAACGGTAAATCCGTCTTTTTTTAACAACGGTATATATTCCGATAACGTCGCACGTTCGATATACGTTGCGCATACCGCACCGGCTGTCGATCTTACGACCTTCGGCATATACGGGTTTGCCGTCCCGTCGCCGCATATAACGCCAAAGCCGAACGCAAACGCCGTCCGTATCATCGTTCCGACATTGCCCGGATCCTGTATCCCGTCAAGCAGCAACAGCTTTTCGGGGCGAGATACGTTTCTTTTTTTAACAACGGCTATAAGCCTCGATCTCGAACTTTCGCCCGAAAGCTTCGCAAGCACGTTTTGAGACACTTCGTAAACATCCCGCACCGTAGCTTCGAATCGTCTGCATATTTCGGCGTCCGTGGAAAATATGCGTAAAATATCCGACGGATCCGTATCGTTTATGAATTTATCGCCCTCAAGCAAAAATTCGCTTGCCGTGGCGTTGTTTTTAAGGTCCGCCGTTTGAATGATCAGCGGATTTTTTACGCTCGTTATCGTTCTTATCATAGGTTTGTCTGCTTTCGTTTTTGTTTAATGACTTGCTCATTAACGACTTGCTCATTAACGACCTGCTCATTAACGACTTGCTCACATCTTCCTCCCGATAATATTCTCCGATTTTTTCGGCGCACGGAATAATCCTGCGTTCGTCCGGGAAATATAACTTTAACAATACGCCTCCGCCTCTTTTGCGGCGGTTTGAGTACAAATATCCAGCAGAGAGTTTCATGCTCTTTATTTAACACAGACCGTTATACCGAAGTTGCATCCTCGTTATTCCGAAGCCGCACCGTCGCTATCCCGAGACTTCATCGTCATTATTCGGAACATACATTATCGCTGCTCCCGTTCTGAATTATCTCTGTTCCGAAGTTACACCGTCGCTATTCCGAAACTTCATCGTCGTTATTCGGGACATACATTATCGCTGCTTTCGGCTCTGGATCATTGTTTAGGATCTGCGCAAATCTACATTTGTATATATAAAGGAAGATTGTTGTATTTACTATACCACTAATTTCACGAAACGTCAAGACGAATTATACGCAATTTTTGGAACATTATTTCTAATTTTCATAATTTTTATTGAAATCGGAGGGAAAGTATGCTATACTCTAAGGTAGCAGTATGAATATGTCCGCAGTTACTTTGTTAAAACAAAAAAATCCGTTCGGTGCGGACATACTCTGTTCGCCGTACAAATGCGCTTTAACGGAAAAAGATATTCTCCTGCCTATCAGCGCCGAGCCGTTCACGTCAAAATACGAACTCGAAAAACAGATCGTTCTTGCCGCGCGGTCAACATCGCACGTCTGCTTCGGCCTTAACGGACTTTGTTACCCGCCGTGCGAATCGAGCCTGCGCTTGACGGAACGTATGCTCGAGCTGATGTACGACCTTAAATGCGGTATCACAGTCATCACAAAAAGTGATATAGTATTGCGTGACGCAGGCTTGATCGCGACTATAGCGGCAAGATCGTCGGCACAGGTCGTTATCCCGATATTTTGCGAAGACGGCTTGTGTCAAGCCTTTGAACCTCAGACAGTCTCTTCTTCTTTTCGGTTCGAAATGATAAACAGGCTCTCGTCCTCCGGGATACGCTGCGGAATAATGTTGACCCCCGTGATCCCCTACTTGACCGATGCTGCGTGCGGTCTGCGCCGACTTGTTAAAAAAGCTGCCGACGCAGGTGCAAAATTTGCGGTCTGCGAGCCTTTTTTACGGCTTTCGGGCGAACAAAAACCGATCTTCGCCTCCGTGCTGGACCGTTACTTTCCGCAATTCATCCGCTTTTACGGCACTTTTGCCGACAACCTGTTTTTTCCTCCTCGCTCAGGCTTTATTACCGACGCCGTGATCGACGAATGCCGAAAAAACGATCTCGACCTTATTCAAACGTAAAAAGGACCTCTACCTCATGAAATATCTCAGATTTTTAACAGAGGACAACAAAATACGCTTCGGCAGACTCGATACGAACGACGAAACGTGCCCGATATGGCTTACGGATGATTGTTTTAACACTTCCGACGAGCGTTTCGACCTTAAAACAATACGTATCTTGCCTCCGACCGCCGTATCTAATATAATAACACTCGATAATAATATTGTTTTTAACACCACACCGCGCGCCGTTCTTTCCATGTACGACGCCGTACCGAAAGCGCCCGACGGCGAAGCTTTATGTTGCGGCGGCAATCTTGCGCTGATCGTCGGCAAGCAATGTAAAAACATTTCGGCAAAAAACGCCGATGAATATATATTCGGCTTTACGTGCTGTCTTTCCGTCGCCATATGGGACCCCGAAGCGAAAAAAGAGCGCACCGGCAGTGAAGTACGCTGCGCCGTAGGCCCGTATGCGGAAACGGAGTTTAACAACTTTTCGACAGAAACGTTTATCAACGGCAAACTCACGCAAACCTGCGCCGTCGAGTGTTTTCCGCAAGAGCTTTTGAGTGCGATATCGCACGAACGCACGCTCGAAAAGGGCGACATTATCCTTATCGGCGCGCGTAAATACGCAGGACCTCTTTCACGAGGCGACGTTATACAAGTAAAAACAGAGGGTGTGGGCACTCTCGTTAACATAATGAAATAACAACAAAACGGAGATTTAAATGAAAAAATTTGTTTTTGCGCTTATCATCGCACTTTTTGTTACATTTACGGTTTGCTCTTGTTCGTACGAGCTTAACTCGGACGGTTTTGTCCTTATCGGCGAGTTTGAATGGGACGACGCCAATGATTTTTCCGACGGGCTTTGCGCTGTTAAAAAAGACGGCAAATGGGGCTTTATCAACACCGACGGCGAACTTGTCATCGCCTGCGTTTACGACAGTACGGGCGATTTTTCCGAAGATCTTTGCGCCGTGCAGACAGGCTATGCGTGGAATTACATAGATAAGTCCGGCAATGTCGTCATATCCGGCGATTTCGAAGCTGCGAACAAATTTTCCGAGGGCTTCGCTTCCGTGTGTGTAAACTACAAATACGGCATTATCGACAAAAACGGCGATTGGCTTTACGAACCCACGTTCGACATCGTTCGCCCGTTTTGCAACGGCGCCGCAGTTGTTGAAATAGACAATTATTTCGCTTACGTCAGATCCGACGGCACGCTCCTCGGCGATTTTACATGGGGCGGTGCTTCCGATTTTTCGGACGGCGTTGCGGAGGTGTTTACGCAATACCTCAGCGGATATATCGATATTTCGGGCAATTTCGTGCTTGAAGAACAGTACGACGACGGCTCCGACTTCTCGGAAGGTCTTTGCGCGATAATGAACGAAGACAGGCTCTGGGGCTTTATCGACAAGAGCGGCGAATACGTTATCGAACCGCAATGGAAAGAAGTTAACGATTTCAGCGGCGGCTATTGTGTTGTAACAAACGGCTCCAAATACGGCTATATCACGTCCTCCGGCGAGAAATTGACGGGCTTTGACTATCAGCGTGCATATGATTTTTCCGACGGTGCGGCTAAAGTCGGCATTCTCGGCGGCACGGCTTTGATGTTCGGCTTTATCGACGGTACGGGCAGCTATATCGCCGAACCCGTTTACACGTCCGCACGTGATTTTTCCGAAGGCTACGCCGCTGTTGAAAACATAACGGGCAAATGGGGCTATATTTCAACAACGGGCGATACCGCCGTATCGTTCGATTTTGACAAAGCATACGATTTTTCCGAGGGTATCGCACGTGTTAAACGCGGAAACAAATTCGGATTCATCAAAAAAATAACTGAAACAGAAGGCTGAAAAATTGAGCTGTTCAAACAATAATTCCACAAACACATCGTATAACGCCGCAGAGTACGACGTGGCTGTTATCGGCGCAGGTCATGCAGGGGTCGAGGCCGCACTCGCCTGCGCACGTCTCGGCATGAAAACCGTTCTTTTTACGATAAATATGGATGCGATCGCAAATATGCCTTGCAACCCCTCTATCGGCGGCACGGCAAAAGGTCATCTCGTCCGTGAAATAGACGCGCTCGGCGGCGAAATGGCAAAAAGCGCGGATAAAATATTCCTGCAAAGCCGTATGTTAAACCTCGGTAAAGGCCCTGCGGTTCATTCGCTGCGCATACAGGCCGACAGACGAGAGTACCAAAAGGTTATGAAGCACGTGCTCGAACGGCAATCGGGTCTTACGTTAAAACAAGCCGAGATCGTCGATATTTTAACGGGAAACGGCGCAGTGTCCGGCGTTGTGACTCACCTCGGTGCGGTCTACCCCGTCAAAGCCGCGATAATCTGCACCGGCACTTACCTTAACGGCAGGATCATCGTCGGAGACTATTCCTACACAGGCGGTCCCGACGGTATGTTCGCCGCTTCCAAATTAACAAAAAGCATCGAGAACAAAGGCATTTCGATGATGCGCTTCAAAACCGGCACTCCGTCTCGAATAAACCGCAGATCCGTCGATCTTTCAAAGCTCGAACGGCAGGACGGAGACGAAAAGATCGTTCCCATGTCGTTCGACAACGAAGATAAATATATCGGCGATAACACCGAGCCGTGCTGGCTTGTTTACACAAATGCGCAAACACACGACGTTATTCGCCGAAATCTGCACAGATCTCCCCTCTACTCGGGCAATATCCACGGCATCGGCCCTCGTTACTGCCCGTCGATCGAAGACAAGATCGTCCGCTTTGCCGATAAGGAACGCCACCAGCTCTTCCTCGAACCCACGGGCAAGGATACAGAGGAAATGTATCTTCAGGGTATGTCATCGTCTCTTCCCGAAGATGTTCAGATCGAAATGATACATACTCTCGTCGGGTTTGAACACGCCGAGATAATGCGCATAGGCTACGCTATCGAATACGACTGCACCGATCCGCTCGAACTCAGATCGACGCTCGAATTTAAAAAAATAAAAAATCTCTACGGTGCAGGCCAGTTTAACGGAACTTCGGGCTACGAAGAAGCCGCCGCTCAGGGTCTTATCGCCGGCATCAACGCCGCTCTGCGTCTCAAAGGCGAAGAACCCCTTATTCTCGACAGAAGTACAAGCTATATCGGCACGCTTATCGACGATCTCGTCACAAAAGGCACACGTGAGCCGTACCGGATCATGACATCCCGCTCCGAATACAGGCTGCTTCTGCGGCAGGATAATGCCGATTTTCGTTTAACACCTTACGGCCGCAAGATCGGCCTTATCGGCGACGAACGTTGGCAGCGTTTTAACAAAAAATGGGAACTTATCCGCAACGAGATCGACCGTGTCGAAAAAACGTATCTCTCGCCCGGCTCCGAGCTTTTGTCGTTTTTGCGGTCCCACGGCTCGTCAGCCGTCGCAACGGGCATTTCCGTCGCGGATCTTTTAAGACGGCCCGAACTAAACTACGAATCGCTCGCCTCCGTCGATAAAAACAGACCCGATCTTCCCGCTTCGGTAAAAGAAGAGGTCGATATTAGCGTTAAATACGACGGCTATATCAAACGCCAGACCGAACAGGTCGAGCAGTTCAAAAAATTGGAGCAAAAACGTCTGCCGGACGATTTCGATTATTCAACACTTTCCGGGCTAAGGCTCGAAGCAAGGCAAAAACTCAACGCCGTTAAACCGGCAAACATCGGTCAGGCAGGCCGTATATCCGGCGTCTCACCTGCGGACGTTGCGATCTTACTCGTTCACTTTAAATATATCTGATCATTTTTGAAAGCTACGGTGACTAATATGCGTGCAAGAAAGAAAAAAAACTGCGATGTACGCCTCGAACGCTGTTCGGACTATATCGTCGATAAAATAACATTACCCGAAAACAACGACAGACCCGTCTACCTCGAACTCGGCTGCGGCAAAGGCAAGTTCGCCGTCGAAGTCGCGGAAAAAGAAAACTGCCTTTTTTACGCCGTCGAAATAATGAAAGATATTATCGTTATGGCTATCGAAAAAGGCGCCGCAAAACAGCTTGATAACATAAAATACATAATCGGCAGCGCCGACGATATCGCCGAGCTTTGCCCCGAACACAGCGTCGATACTCTCTTTCTGAACTTTTCCGACCCTTGGCCCAAGAAAAAAGCGGCCAAAAGACGCCTCACATACCGTGCCTACCTCGAAAAATACAAAAAGATCCTTAAAAAAGACGGTATCATTGCGTTCAAAACAGATAACTACCCCCTGTTCCAATTCTCCGTCGAAGAATTTCGCGAAAGCGGCTTCGAGATCTTCGACTACACCGAAGACCTCCACGAAAGCGGTATTTACAACCCCGCAATGACAGAGTACGAAGAACGCTTCACCGCCATGGGTCAGCCGATCTATCATTTAAAAGCAAAACTCCTATAACGCTTTTGATCTTACATTTTTTTCGTATCTTCCCGTTCAAAAACGTTCTTGACACTTTTACTGCACGTTTTTCGTATCACCCTTAATGTACGTTTTTAACATATCTGCCGATGAGCCTAAACGTATTTTCGGCGCAAAACCGTTTAACAACACTTCCGCCATTCGTTTTTCGTATCTTTCGGTGTGCGTTTTTACAGTGCTTTTCAGGGTATGATATTTAAACGTATTTTCCCGTTCAAAAACGTTCGTGGCACTTTTACTGCACGTTTTCCATGCCACCTTTAATATACGTTTTTTTTAACATATCTGCCGATGAGCTTAAATGTATTTTTCGGTGCAAAACCGTTTGCAGCGCATCTTTTATTGCGGCTTTATAACTCAGGCAATACGCCCTATGTTAAATAACAATGCAAACTCTTGCCCCCCACAATCAAAGCAACCGTCATTTACGACATTTTTAATTTTTATGGAACAAACACTATCCCAACTCTTATCCTGGGCTTCGGGCTTTCCGGAATGGCTGCTGTGTATTATCCTGTTCGCTTTGGCAATATTGCAATACGTTTTTCCGCCTGTTCCGTCCGATACGCTCCTTGTTGCCCTCGGTATTCTTGTTTCTCAACACGTTTTTCACGATTTTCTCGGTTTTACGGCGTACTCGATCGGAGCCGTTGCAGGTGCACTGGGCTTGTTCACGATCACTTACATGCTCGGCGACCGCGTGCGTAAAATAAAATTCATAAACAACCTGATCGACGAAAAAACCCAAGCCAAAGCACGTAATGTTATCGAGAAATACGGCTGCGGCTCATATTTTCTGCTCAGATTTATCCCGTCTATGCAATGTATAACGATAATCGTTATAGGGCTTGCAAAGATCAAAAAATCAAAAGCGCATTTTTTTATCACGTGCGTTACGGTCTTCGCCTGCGCCGTGTATTACCTGCTCGGACTGCTTCTCGGTTCCAACATCTCGTATCTGCTGTCCGTACTATCGGCGATCGGCACGGCAGGTAAAGTTCTGCTTGCGATACTTATTGCGGCGGCAGTGATCACCGTCATCATTGTTAAACTGAAAAATAAAAAAAATAAAGACTAAATCGGAGGGAAAACCCTATGCTTGAAGAAAATAAAAAAGAGCTTCCCGTAAACGGCAACGCCATAATCGGTCAGTCCGGCGGTCCCACGGCGGCGATCAACGCAACATTGTCGGGCGTTATAAAAGGCCTGCGCAAATGCGATAATGTTAAACGCATATACGGTATGCGCAACGGCATCGAGGGCATTATTAACGGAAATGTCGTCGATCTGGACGGCGCGGTCGTCACCGAAAGCGACTATTACGCACTTGAATGTACACCTGCGGCAGCCCTCGGCTCTTGCAGAAAAAAACTTCCGCAGGACCTTTCCGACCCCGTTTACCCCAAAATATTCGAGGTATTCCGCCGCTACGATATCCGCTACGTGCTTTACATAGGCGGCAACGATTCCATGGACACCGCAAGTAAGCTTTCCGCTTACGCAAAACAGGCAAATTACGAGATCTACATCATGGGCGTTCCGAAAACCATCGATAACGATCTTGTTGTAACAGACCACACCCCCGGCTACGGCTCCGCGATAAAATATATCGCCACCACCGTGCAGGAGATCGCACGCGACTGCTCGATATATACTGTCAAAGCCGTCACGATCGTTGAAATAATGGGCAGAGACGCAGGCTGGCTCGCCGCTGCGGCAGCTCTGCCGAGACTTTCCGGTCAACCTTGCGCAGACCTCGTTTACGTTGCCGAAACAACATTCGACTTTGACGAGTTTATCGAAGACGTTAAAAAAGAACTCGACAAAAAACCGAACGTCGTTATCGCAGTGTCCGAAGGCATCAAAACAAAAGACGGCAAATATGTCGGCGAAAGCGAACAAAGCGGCTCCGTCGATATCTTCGGACATAAATACCTCGCAGGCGCCGCTCGCGTACTCGAATCGTGCGTCAGAGCCAAAATAGGCTGCAAATGCCGCTCGATGGAACTTTCTCTCACTCAACGCTGCGCCGGCCACTGCCTGTCGAAGACCGATATCGAGGAAAGCGTCCTCATCGGCGCAAGCTGCGCAAAACACGCCGCATCCGGCATCTCCGGCGATTTTGCTTACTTTATGCGCGACAACAATCCCGACGGCTCTTACTCCGTCTCCGTTAACTTCTGCCCCGTAGAAAACGTCGCAAACAAAATAAAAACCATCCCCGACGAATTTATCAACAGCCGCGGCAACAACGTCACCGACGATCTGCTCCGCTACCTGCAGCCCATTATCATCGGCGAAGTCCGTATCCCCATGAAAAACGGCCTCCCCGTCCATTTTGTCGTTAAATAATCACTTTACAAAAGCGCACGGCAAAGATATAGTTGCGATAAACACCGTAAAAGGCTCTACGGCTCACCTTGCGGCTCCGTTCCTGTTTACGAAATGCAAATTTATAAATATTTTTGCTTAACACCCCACGACAAATATTTCCGGCAATTCCTTTCGTTTAACAACGACGACAACTGTTTTCTATAATTCCTTTTGTTTAACAACGACGGTAACTATTTTCTATAATCCCTTTCGTTTAACAACGTCCGGGGCATATGCTTACGCATATGCCCCGGTTTTTACTGTTACTTTCGGAATAATATTTCTACTGTTTTCAACCTTTATTTTGAATTTTCCACAAAGCCATCGGGTGCTCTTTGATCCGATTTAGAATATCTGTGTCGTCAAACAAAAGCTCCGGATAATATCTTCTCGCCTTAAACTCAGCTAAGAATTTTCGCTCGTTATCCTCAAGAACCAACAACTCTTTTAAAAATTCGGCGACTGAGGTCTTTATATTTTCAAGTTCAAAAATTTCTCCTTTTTGAATCACCGGTAACAGATCTGTTTTGATCTTACGGCTTGTAATCGCATTAAAACGCCTAAAATCATATTCAATCGGAACTTCGTCCTGCGAAACGGCGGTGTAAAAAACAACGCATTTACGCAAAATCGTTAATTCGCTTTCATCAAACAATCCGAACTTTATCATGTTGTAAACATCGTATAAATCTCTCGCTGCGGCACGTCCGATGAGTGCATTTATCTTCGCGGCGTAAAGCTCGATCGGAGAAAGTGTTTTGATCAAGACATCGATATTTACCCCCGGTACAGATATTTTTCGTAAGCAAGGCTCAAAAATATGTGCCCTGAGAGAATAGTTGATCTCAATTTTTATATTGTCGTTCATACCACCGAGATTTGTATATGTAAAAACAAAGGAATCAAGGCTGTGATACGCTTTGCTTCGCGGACTGATCGTATACCCTTGTGTTGACATATAGATCTTTATATCGTCGCAAATGCGCTCTCTTGTTCTCATCATATCGTCGAGAGAAAGATTCCGAGCAAAATCAAGATCGATATCAACGGAAAGTCTCGGCAAATTAAATATCGTTAAATTTATCGCCGTACCGCCTTTTAACACAAGATATTCTTTCGTCAAAGGATTGGTATTCAAATAGTTCAGTATTTCGGACAAACGCAACACCTTTTCAAGTGTATCTCGTACAAAATTCAACTCGTTTGCTTTTTTCGCAAGTTCGGTTTTTGTATACTCAAACAAGAGCCTTTCCTCCTTCGTTCGTCAACATCATAAAATTATTCGGAATATATAATCCCCATTCGTTTGAAAACACATGATCCTCATTTTTCAATTCTTCATATAGATACCGCACACTTTTTTGACTGTTTACTTTGCATTTCTCAAAGAATTGCTTGCTGAGTTTAATATTAGGATAACAGGATAGAATATATCCGCTTTTTTGCCATAAAAACCGACTGTCATACATATCCAGATACGTAATAAGCTTATCTTGCGAAACATACGTCACCATCGCAAGACAACGAAGCAATTCTTCCAATCCTCCGATTTTGGCAAAGTCTTTTATGCTGTCAACAATTGTTCGCTCTATGTCCGTAACGCGAATTTTACCGACTTTTTTAACACCCTCATTTGTTTTTGAAATTACTCTCGAATAACGCTTTCCGTCAAATTCAAAATCGTTGAATTTTGTACTCGAAGAAACATAAATTCCCGAAAAAACCTGATTCGCCATTCCGTAATACTCAAACGCGGAATGATGCGAAATATAGGAATCGGGCGAAATATTGCAGGCAATTTGGTACGGACTGCATACAGGCTGATTTGTTTCAAGACTTATCGCCGCATAAAGATCACGTCGAACAGACACAATTAACCCTCTCTTTTTGTGAGAATACAACACACTGTCAGCCGTGCGAATATTTCCGACGATATCGGCAACATCTCCTCGGCTAAAACACCCCATCTTCAACAGTTGAATATATTGTTCCATATCTGTAACCACAACTTTCGTTTATATCTCTCATCTTTTTACAGTATAGCACAAAGTACTTTAAATTTCAAGTACTTTGAGCATTTTTTCAAATACATCTTTTAATTTTTTCTCAAAGTACTTGTATTTCAAAGTATATCAAGCGCAAATCAAAACCGTCACATTTACGGTTACGATAATTTATGCTCATGATCTTTACGGTCACGACTGTTTACTCTTATAATCGTCTACGCTTACGATAGTTTACTGTTGCATCCATTTGCGCTTGAGATAGTTTACGCTCATAATCGTTTGCACTTAAATATTTTTCGTAACTCCTTTTGCTTAACACCCCACGGCAAATATTTCCGGCAATCCCTTTCGTTTAACAACGACGGTAACTATTTTCTATAATTCCTTTTGTTTAACAACGCCAGGGGCATATGCTTACGCATATGCCCCTGGCGTTTCAATTCACATAATAAATTTAATGGGAGGTAAAATCTGAGTAAAATCAAGATGGGTATCAATATCATACCTGCATCTTTTTTATAGTATAGCACAAAGTACTTTAAATTTCAAGTACTTTGAGCATTTTTTTCAAATATATTTTTCCGTTAAACAAAAAAACTGTTTTTGCCAACTTGCCGATTAAATTTACGACGACTTACCGATTAAATTCCCGACAATTTTCCGAACGATTTTACGCCGATCGTCGGAAAACTATTGTAAAATTCTCGGTTTTGGTGTATAATAAAGAAAATACGAATAAAAACGAGGTTTTCCGAATGAAAAATTACAGAAAACGCATTGCCGATGATATATTAAAGCGCAAATTAGAGGGCAAAGGTGCGGTTCTGATTGCGGGACCCAAATGGTGCGGAAAAACCACGACTGCCGAGCAGATCGCTGCGAGCATTTTGTATATGGACGATCCCGAAAAGACAGAGCAGAATATCACCATGTCACAGTTGAACCCCAAGAGGCTGTTGAAAGGTGAGACGCCGAGATTAATTGACGAGTGGCAGCTTGCGCCGAAGCTGTGGGACGCCATTCGTTTTGAAGTTGATCATCGTGCAGAGACGGGGCAGTTTGTATTAACAGGTTCGGCTGTTCCCGCAGACACAAAGCAGATCACGCACTCCGGGACAGGTCGATTTACATGGCTGACAATGAGACCGATGAGCCTGTACGAATCGGGTGATTCCACCGGAGATGTAAGCCTAAAAGCCCTTTTCGACGGAACTGCGGAAGTTGACGGGGATTCGAGACTGAGCATTGACCGTTTGGCTTTTCTCATCTGTCGAGGCGGTTGGCCGCAAGCGCTGGATATGCGAGACGAGATCGCTCTGGACCAGGCAATGGATTATTACGATGCTGTTGTACATTCCGATATCAACCGTGCGGATAATGTACGGAAAAATCCCGAACGAGTAAAGCGTTTTATGCGGTCTTATGCGAGAAATCAGGGGACACAAGTGCCAAACACCGTGCTTGCGCGGGATGTGGCGGCAAACGACGAAACGCTGATCGGCGACGAGACTGTTTCTTCCTATACAAATGCGCTCCGAAAGATCTTTGTAATTGAAGATATTCCTGCTTGGAACCCGAATCTGCGTTCAAAGACGACGATTCGTTCGTCCGACACGCGTTATTATATAGACCCGTCCATCGCCGCTGCGGCTTTGGGCATCGGCCCGAATGACCTTATAAACGACCTTAAAACTTTCGGTTTTCTGTTTGAAACACTGTGTATTCGAGACTTGAGAGTGTTTGCCGACGCATTAAACGGCGAGGTTTACCACTATCGAGATAAAGACGGACAGGAGTGCGACGCAGTCATTCACCTGCGAAACGGCAAATACGGGCTTATCGAGATCAAGCTCGGCGGCGACAATCAAATAGAGGAGGGTGCAAAGAGCCTCCTTACAATGGAATCGAAGATCGACACCGACAAGATGAACAAACCGTCGTTTCTCATGGTTTTAACAGGAACCGGAGATTACGCATACCGACGCCGAGACGGCGTTTATGTTATACCCATCGGTAGTTTGAAAAATTGATGCTCGTTCGTATTATGATTTAACAAAATATTATAGTAAAGACCGCTCAACGTTGACGTTAAGCGGTTTTATTTAAACAGAAAATATAGTTAAATCAGGTTCTCATCTAACAGAAAGTCGATAATCCCGATGTTAAGAACGCCGTTCTCGTCATACCAACGTTTGCGGATGTCATGCCGCACGATGATCTTCGGAAAAAAATCTCCTGTGAGCGATAACGGTTTGTTTTCGGTGATTGCTTTTTCCTCCGATGAGAGAGCATAGGCAGACTGAATATATGTTTTTTTCCCGCCGGAATTTGCAATAAAATCGATCTCGCGAGCTACAGAAACGACCCTGCCTTTCGCATTTTTCTCGTTGCCGTAAACGATCCCGATATCAACAGCACATCCTCGAATCAACAGTTCGTTATAGATGATGTTCTCCATAATATGCGTCATTTCCTGCTGTCGGAACCCGATACGGGCATTTCGCAAGCCGATATCTTCGCAGTAATATTTGTTTGGATAATCAAAATAGCTTTTGCCTTTCACGTCCCAACGTTTGCATTCCGTAAACAGGAACGAATCCGCAAGGTGATCCATATAGGCTTTTACGGTATTTATCGAAACAACATCCTCGCCGCTGCGCTTTTGTTTGGTATTGATGGCGTCTGCGACCTTTGTCGGGTTTGTCAATGAACCGACAGACGAACAAAGCAGATCGATAACGACAGACAGCACATCCTCACGTTTGATCTTTTGACGTTCAACGATGTCCTTTATATAAACCTCGGAAAAAAGCGCCTTTAAATAGTCCATCTTTGCAGTATCGGTATGTCGAGACAGAATCAGCGGCATGCCGCCGTAAAAAGCGTAATCGTCAAATGCGTCCTGCTTATCGCCGCCGACCGCCGAATAGTATTCTGCAAAAGAAAGAGGATGCACTCGGATCTCATCGCTGCGTCCGCGAAACTCAGTCAGTATATCTGACGACAACATTTTGGAATTACTGCCTGTAACATAAATATCCAAGTTGGGCAGAGTTTTCAAATCGTTGAGAGCATCATAAAAAGTGATCTTTTTCCCGTCGGGATTGTATGGATTTGCAACTTCGTCGGACATCTGTATCTCATCTACAAAAAGATAGTATTGTTCTTTGCTGTTTTCAACAATACTTCTAACATAAAAAGCAAGCTCCAAAGGGTTGCGATAACGAATATCTTTTGTTAAATCAAGCTCAATAGACAGAATATGATCCTCATTAACACCCTCGCCGAGAAGATATTTTTTAAACAAATTGCCAAGCAGATAGGATTTGCCGCATCTGCGAATGCCGGTGATAACTTTTACCTGACCGTCCCACATATAAGAAATTATTTTTTTTAAATAACGATCTCGCTCGATTTCCATATTCAACCTCCATTGAAAACTTGTCTGTATTATCGTACTACTTTTCAATAGCTATTATACACCAATCTAATAAAAAAATCAAGCCCCTCATTGAAATGTTCGCTGATATATCGATCAACTTTTCAACGGTGGGATCTTTAAAATCGCAAAATACACCGTTTATACCTTGATCTCATCGGCTGTGAACCTTTTTTCGGTTTAACATCTCACCCCGAATATTAACTTACGATATTTGTGTTGTAACAAGTCGAAAGATCGCTTTATGATCTTTGTGGTCGCTTTATAATCTTATGGTCGTTTCGTAATCTTATGAATGCTTTTATAATCTTATGATTGTTTTACAATCTTTATGGTCGTTTTATAATCTTTATAAGCTTAGTACACTATAATAAGCACATTGTATTCTTCCAATCTCAATATGCTATCATGATCAACATTGCGCTCTTTTCGATCTTAATGCACTGTATAATAAGCACATTGTGTTCTTTCGATCTTAACGCACTATAATAAGCACAATGCACTCTTTCGAGCACATTGCGTTCTTTTTCGACAATCGCATTGTTTTGATAACGAAACAGCGTTTGCGCAATTTGCGATGCTGTAAAAGAAAACGGCGATATCGGGTGTTAAAACCGCAATATCGTCGTTTTCCCAATTCAATAAAATAAAGGAAGAAGTAATACG
Organism: uncultured Oscillospiraceae bacterium; assembly: GCA_964448355.1. Lineage (GTDB taxonomy): Bacteria > Bacillota > Clostridia > Oscillospirales > UBA644 > HGM12619. The sequence continues at coordinate 34,264 of CAYUWC010000013.1, forward strand.
CTAAAATTCGAGTTTGCCGTCAATAAACGACTTAAGGTCTTCGATCTTGATCCTTTCCTGCTGCATTGTATCGCGGTCGCGGACCGTTACGCAGCCGTCGGTTTCGGAATCGAAGTCGTAAGTGATGCAGAAAGGTGTGCCGATCTCGTCAAAACGTCTGTAACGTTTGCCGATGGAGCCTGCGTCGTCAAATTCGACGTTAAAATATTTTCTGAGGCTTTCGAATACTTTTTCCGCACCCTCGTTAAGCTTTTTGGAGAGCGGAAGGACCGCTGCTTTAACAGGCGCGAGCGCCGGATGCAGATGAAGGACTGTTCGAACATCGGGCTTTTGAGGATCGGTCGAAATATTCTCCTCGTCGTAAGCGTCGCAAAGGAACGCAAGCATGACCCTGTCGGCACCGAGAGACGGCTCGATAACGTACGGGATATATCTCTCGTTTGCTTCCTGATCAAAATATTCGAGGTTTTCGCCCGATTCTTTAGTGTGAGCGGTGAGGTCGAAGTCTGTCCTGTCGGCAATGCCCCAAAGCTCGCCCCAACCGAACGGGAAAAGGAACTCAAAGTCGGTCGTTGCGCGCGAATAGTGCGAAAGCTCTTCCTGTTCGTGGTCACGCAGACGAAGATTTTCCGTCTTTATGCCGAGACCGAGCAGGAAATTATGGCACTGTGTACGCCAGTAATCGAACCATTCGAGGTCTGTGCCGGGCTTACAGAAAAATTCAAGCTCCATCTG
>CAYUWC010000014.1:0-32186 GCA_964448355.1 uncultured Oscillospiraceae bacterium
AATATTATTCACTGCCCCATCGGTAAAGTTTCTTTCGGTACCGAAAAACTTCAGGAAAACTTCGATACTCTTATGGGCGCTATTATCAAAGCTAAACCCGCTGCCGCTAAAGGTCAGTATATTAAGAGCTGCGTCGTAGCTTCCACTATGGGCCCCGGTGTTAAAATCAACGGCGCAAAACTTATGTAATTTGCCGCATAGATTATTATTTTAACATTGAACGGATGATTTCATCAGAAATCATCCGTTTGTTGTATAAAAAACTCAATACCCTGCCTTATTTATACGACCGAGGAGCGTATTATGCGGCATCGGTAAGATTCAAATTTCGGAAATGCTATCGACTCTCTCGTTAAAACCGTCAAAACGTCTATGCTTGACTTTTAGGTATCGGAATGTTATAATATCAGAGATGTTTCGTTTGATTTGCTTCGTTCCGAGCTTTATCGTCACGGTTCTCGGGGTTGACACCAAAAGCGTTTAGCGGCACTTTCCGTTCTGTTAAAAACGCACATATATCGGTTCCGTTATGTCTTTTTATTCCCGGTTCGATCGAACAGTATCCGTCTGTTTGATGGACACAGACGCGATTACACGGTATTCCGTTCACTTATATCACCTCGTTTTTATTATTCCGCTTTTTCTCGATTTAAATCAGCACATATCTTGCATTGCTTCGATTTTTAAATATTATGACAGTTTTAACATCAGAAAAAATGCCTTTGCAGATCCGTTCGTACTTTGATTGCGTTATTCTTTTGCCGGATGCTCCGTCGATAGATCCGCGCGTCGCTTTTCATACCGATCTGTCCGTGTTCTCGTTTGGAGATACGATGGTATGTTCAAAACATATTTACGAATTTTTGTTTGACAAATTGTCCGATATCCGATTGATCAAAGGCGACGCTCCGTCGTCCCCGTATCCGCACGAATGCCGATACAATGCGGCCTTGGTGGGAACGAAATTGTTTTGCCGTGTGAAAAATACGGAGCCTGCAATTATAAACGAAGCGGTAAGACGCGGCATAAAGCTCGTTGATGTGCCGCAGGGCTACGCAAAGTGCAGCGTCGTTCCGGTTACGGATAATGCGGTTGTCACGTCCGATGTCTCGATAAAAAATGCGGCGGAAAAAGAAGGACTGGACGTTCTTTATGTTACAAACAAAGGCGTATTTCTCGACGGATATCCTAACGGCTTTATAGGCGGAGCGTCGGTCGTGTTAAACGAAAATGTCGTTTTTACGGGAGATATATACCGTAGCCCCGACGCAGATAAAATTATTGATTTTATTGAACAACACGGGAAAAGTACCGTTTTCTGCCCGTCTCTTCCCCTTTACGATCTCGGAAGTCCGATAGCTGTCGATCAACGTATTTTGTTGAATCAATATTGATTTTTGCGCATATAACTGTAAGTAGTATCCCTTATTTTATATGCGGGGTGATATGTTGCGCAGAAAAACTTTTTTTTCGGGGAAAAAACTTCTTATACCGATCGTTTCCGTGTCGATAATCGTTATGCTGTTTTTTGCGGAACGTTCGGTTCGTCCCATTCTTAGGACAATGGCGATTGCAAATATAGAAATTATCGCAAGCGAAAAAATAAGCGAAGCGATCGAAGAAGAAATGGCGTCGGAACGTTACGATCTTAACGATATCATATCTTTTGAAAAAGATCAGGACGGTAGGATAAATGCTATCAAAACAAATATCGTAACGTCAAACCGTTTGAAATCGGCGCTTGCGCTTGCCGTGCTGGATAAGATCGGCCGAATATCCGAGAGCGAAGTGTCGGTCCCGATGGGCAATTTGACGGGTTGGTCTTTTCTTTCGGGGCGCGGACCGAATATCCCAGTAAAAACCGTGCCGGTAGGCAGTGTTAAGACAAATTTGCAAAGTAAACTCACAAACGGCGGTATAAATCAAACTCTGCACAGAATAATACTTGAAATAACGGTAAGTATGAACGTTATCCTGCCCGGAGAAACTCTTTCTTCGAACGTGACGATGAACGTCGTTATCTCCGAAACCGTTATCGTCGGGACAGTGCCGGAATATTTTGCCGATATAAGCATACCTTTAGGAGAAAGTTGAAAATGAATGTAAAAGAACGTATGGACGAACTCGTTTCGTTGATAAACTATTATGCGAAAAAATACTATACCGACGACGCTCCCGAAATTTCGGATTACGAGTATGATATGTTGAACAGAGAGCTTATCGGCCTCGAAACCGAATATCCGGAATACAGATCTCCGCAATCTCCGTCGCTGCGTGTGGGCGACGCTGTCCTTAAAGGCTTTGAAGAAGTACGTCATGAAGTTCCGCTCGACAGTATGCAGGACGCTTTCTCTTTTGACGAAATATATGATTTTGACCGTAAAGTACGCCAGTCGTTCCCGAATACGGAATATGCCGTTGAACTGAAGATCGACGGTCTTTCCGTAGCACTTGAATATATCGACGGAAAATTTGTTCGCGGCGCAACACGTGGAGACGGCAACGTCGGCGAAGATGTTACCGAAAATCTTAAGACTGTAAAGACGATCCCCCTTACACTGAATGAACCGTATCCTCATCGTATTATAGTCAGAGGCGAAATATATATGCCGAAAAAGTCGTTTGAGGCTCTTAACAAAGAAAGGGAAAACAGCGGGGAAAATCTTTTCGCAAATCCGAGAAATGCAGCCGCCGGCTCTATACGTCAGCTCGACAGCCGTATCGCCGCAAAGCGAAATCTCGATATTTTCGTGTTTAATCTCCAATTATCCGACGGCCTCGTACCAACCACTCATACGGAAACGTTAAATTACCTTAAAACACTCGGTTTTTGCACAAGCCCGTATTACAATAAGTATTCCGATATCAAAGACGTTATTTCGGAAATAACACGGCTCGGCGAAAAACGAAAAGATCTTCCGTTCGATATCGACGGTGCGGTTGTAAAGGTAAACAACTTGTCACAGCGGAAAACGCTCGGAAGTACGGTCAAATTTCCGAGATGGCAGATCGCGTTTAAATATTCTCCCGAAAAAAAGGAAACATTGCTCGAAGACATTCAGATAAACGTAGGCAGGACCGGTGTACTTACCCCTCTTGCCGTTTTAACACCCGTTTTGCTTGCAGGCTCCGTCGTTTCGCGAGCAACGCTGCATAACAAGGACTATATCGCCGAAAAAGATATACGAATTGGGGACACGGTCGTTGTTATGAAAGCGGGGGATATAATCCCCGCGGTGTCGGAAGTTGTTTTTTCAAAACGCCCGTCAAATAGTGTGCCTTTTGAAATGCCCAATCTGTGCCCCGTTTGCGGACAGCCTGTCGTTGCGGACGAAGACAGTCCTTTCGTTCGCTGCATAAACGTCGAATGTTCCGCACAGCTTGTTAGAAATATCATACATTTTGTCTCGAAAGATGCTATGGATATCGACGGCTGCGGAGAACAGCAGGTCGAACGCTTTATATCGGAGGGCTTGATAAAGTCCGCAGCGGACCTTTACAGCCTTGATTTTGAGCGTATAAAGCAAATGGACCGATTCGGAGAAAAAAGTGCCGAAAACTTAAAAAACGCAATCGAAAAATCTAAAACAAACAATCTCGACAGACTTGTTTTTGCGCTCGGCATACGTGAGGTCGGCGCGAAAGCGGCGAAATTGTTAAGCGAAAGGTTTAAAACGCTCGATTCGCTGATCGCCGCAACGGAAGAACAGCTTTTGTCGGTTGACGAAATAGGAACGGTCACGGCGAGATATATCATCGAATATTTCCAAAACCCGAAAAATCTCGAGCTTATTTCTCAATTGCGTGATTCGGGGCTTAATTTTGAGTACAAGTCAGATCGTGTTTCGGACATTTTCGGCGGCATGACGTTTGTTCTTACCGGAACGCTTCCGACGTACACGCGTGATGAGGCATCCGCATTGATCGAAAAATACGGAGGAAAAACAAGCTCGTCCGTTTCCAAGAAAACAACGTATGTCCTTGCCGGCGAAGATGCGGGTTCAAAGTTAACAAAAGCACGCCAACTCGGTGTAACCGTCATCGACGAAATCGAGTTCGAAAAAATGTTGGGCGATATATCTTAGGAGGTCAATTTTGATCGGTTTACTTTCAAGAATTTTTATACGTGACAGAAACAATACGGATCTTCCGAGCGTTCGTACCGCATACGGAACACTCTGCTGTATAACGGGCATATTTTTGAATATCATTCTTTTTACGCTCAAGCTCGTTGCCGGCACGATAAGCGGCGCAATATCCGTTACCGCCGATGCTTTTAACAATCTTACCGATGCCGGTTCTTCGGTTATAACGCTTATCGGCTTTCGTATGGCAGGGCAAAAACCGGATAAGGATCACCCGTTCGGGCACGGAAGGATCGAGTATGTTTCGGGATTTATCGTGTCTATGATCATAATCCTCGTCGGTTTTGAGCTTGCGACGACGTCGATTGAAAAGATCGTCGGAGCCGAAGCCGCAAACTTTAATATAACAGCCGTCATCATACTTTGCTGCTCGGTTATCGTTAAAGCATATATGGCTTTTTATAATTTCGGTATAGGCAAAAAAATATCTTCGACTTCCATGCGTGCCACAGCCATCGACAGTCTTTCGGACTGCGTTGCAACGTCGGTAGTTCTTGCTTGTATGGTGCTTTCGCTTTTTACACCGATAAATCTCGATGCTTACTGCGGCTTGCTCGTTTCGGGCTTTGTTCTGTTTTCGGGGCTTAAATCCGCAAAAGAAACAATGGATCCTCTCCTCGGTATGCCTCCGAGCAAAGAGATCATCGATAAGATCACGCAAACCGTTTATTCATACGGCGAAGATAAAATTTTGGGCATTCACGACCTTATCGTACACGATTACGGCCCCGGCAGAAAAATGATCTCGCTTCACGCCGAAATATCGGAAAAATCCGATCTGTTGCAAATGCACGATATGATCGACAATATAGAACGAAAATTATGCGCCGAGCTTTCGTGCGACGCTGTTATACATATGGATCCGATCGCGGTCGATAACAGCGAAGTTCTGTCTGTTAAAGAAAAAGTAATACAGATCGTAAAGTCCGCGGACGAACGTTTTTCCGTACACGATTTTCGTATGGTCAAAGGCTCGACACATACCAATTTGATATTCGATCTCGTCGTTCCTTATGATGTCAAAGATCAGGTCGGCAAAAAAAACGAAATAGAAAATAAGATCAAGCAATTGAACGAGGATTATTATTCCGTTATCAACATCGATAATTCATATGTTTGATCTGCTTTAAACGGCGTCTTTGACGCCGTTTTTTTGTAAGATATTGTCGATGCGGTATGAACTCTCGCGGAGTGATCGGTCTTCTTCGTTAAAAACAGAGATAATTCCGCTTTGACGGAACTCAATTACTTTTTCGTCTTTTTCTGTTTTACATCTGACGCCTTTTTTGTAAGGTAGGGCTTGATTTTTTCTTGTCTATGTGATAAAATATCATAAAGCGGAAATTTAAGTTTGAAAATAAATTTCGGTTTTGTGTCTTTCGCAAAATCGGTTCCGATTCCCACAAAAAAAGGAAACTGTAAGTATGTTGCTTGTTGGCATTGTTGATAGTATAATATACAAAAATTCCGAAAATGGGTATACCGTTCTTTCTCTGGAAACAAAAGACGGTATGCAGACCATTGTCGGAACAATGCCGCTTATCGGTGAGGGCGAACAAATCGAGGTCGAGGGCGACTATATAAATCATTCGACATACGGCAGACAGTTTTCCGTCGAAAGCTTTTCAAGCAGATTGCCTGCCGACGAAACTTCGATATACAGATATTTGTCGTCCGGCATCATTAAAGGGATCCGTGCGTCCACCGCAAAAAATTTGTTGAATGCATTCGGACCGGAAACACTCGACGTGCTCGAAAACGATCCCGAAAGAGTGTCTCACGTAAAGGGCATATCTTTGGACAGAGCAACGAAAATATCCGAACAAATGAAATCGTTGACGGGTGTAAAATCGATCCTGATGAATTTTGCGGGTTTCGGTATAACACCTACCGTCGCCTTTAAAATATACAAGCAATGGGGCGCGATATCTTACGATCTCGTTAGGCTCAATCCGTACAGACTTTGCGAGATACAAGGCTTCGGTTTTGAAAGAGCCGACAAGATCGCGCGCAAAATGAAGTATGACGAAAACAGTCCGAATCGTATACGTGCGGGTATTCTGTATGTGTTAAACCATAATCTTTACAGTAACGGACATACTTTTCAGCCCCGTGAAAAACTTATTGCCGCCTCTAAAAATCTGCTCGAAACATCGTCCGATCTTATTGATGAAACGATAGATTCGCTTATTTCCGAAAATGTTCTCAACGCCGTTGCGAAAATCGGGAACACAAACGGGATATATCTTCACAGCGCATATGTCGCGGAAACTTTTATAAGCGATTATGTCGTTACCGCTTCCAAATTGCAGCGAGAATATCCGGGCAATTTTGAAAACGATATAAAAAACGCCGAAAATGCGTTGGAAATAAGTTTTGCCCAAAACCAAAAGATCGCCGTCAAAAACAGCTTGTGCCATCAAATAATGATCTTAACGGGCGGTCCCGGTACCGGTAAAACAACAACTCTTAACGGCATTATTTACAATTTTGAACAAAAGGGTATGACTTTTGCTCTTGCGGCGCCCACAGGCAGAGCCGCTAAAAGAATGACAGAGCTTACGGGCAAAGAAGCAAAAACTATCCACCGCCTTTTGGAATACGGAAATAAGGGCGATAAGGAAATGTTCGGAAAAAACAGAGAAAATCCGCTCACTTTCGACGCTATTATCATCGATGAAAGCTCCATGATAGATCTGTTTCTGTTTTCCGCATTGCTGCACGCCACACCTGTCACGACACGTATAATCCTTGTCGGCGACGCAAATCAGCTGCCGCCCGTAGGCCCCGGCTGCGTTTTTCGCGATATTATCGCATCGGGCGCCGTTGACGTTGTTGAACTCAACGAGATCTTCCGTCAGTCACGCGAAAGCCTTATTGTTACAAACGCTCACGATATCATCAACGGTCGTATGCCCGAATGTCGAGATACAAAACACGACTTTTTCTTTCTGCCTGTGTCAACATCCGAAGAACTTGCCATGAAAGTTGCCGAGCTTTACACTTCTCGCCTTCCGAAAGCATACGGATACGACCCGATGAGCGATATACAAATAATTTGTCCGACTAAAAAAACGCTCAGCGGAACGGTCAGCTTGAATGCGATGATCAAGCAGATCGCAAATCCCGCAAGGCCGGGGAGAAACGAAATGTCTTTTCGGAATATAGTTTTCCGCGAGGGCGATAAAGTTATGCAGACAAAAAATAATTACGATATAACATACGAAAGCGATCTCGGCACGGTCGATCAAGGCGTTTTCAACGGCGATATCGGACGGATCGAACAGGTGTTGTACGACGGGGAGGGCGTTGTTGTAAGGTTCGACGATAAAAAGGTCACGTATGTTAACGACGAACTCGAAGATCTCGACCTCGCATACGCGATAACCGTTCACAAAAGTCAGGGCAGCGAATGGAATGCCGTGATCTTGCCCATTCTTGAGGGTTACGATGCTCTTTTTACGAGAAATCTGCTTTACACGGCGGTAACAAGGGCGAAAAAGCTGATCGTTATTGTCGGCTCGTACGAACGTATCAGAATGATGGTCGAAAACCAGAACTCCGAAAACAGATTTTCGGATAAGCGTTATTGCGGATTGAAATATATGATACTCGGCCGCCTATGAGAAATATCGTTTCCGTTTTTATCGACAGTGTTTTAACACGCAGATGTCCCGGTTGCGGCAATCCGATCGATATATTTGAAGAAAACGATATATGCGCCGAGTGTTTGCCCGGTTTTGAAGACATTTCGGATAAAATATTTTATGTTTCCGATATCGAAATGATGAAAGCGTGTTACCTCTTTTCCGGGCCTCCGCGTCACGGTCTGCATCGTTTTAAATACAGAAACGACGGCTCCGCAGGTATCTTCTATGCTCGCAAAATGGCGGATATGATAAAAAACGAATCTTTTATTGTCCGCAACGGAGCTGATCTTAAAAACGATTTTGTTATAGTACCCGTACCCGGAAACGTTAAAGATACCGTCAGAGAATATGTTCAGGCGGAATTTTTGGCAAAGCGCATTTCACATATACTCGGTATCCCTTATGTCAAAGACGCTGTCCGTAAGAAACGATCCGCCGTTTCGCAAACAAAATGCAGGGACAGGATCGCGCGAAAAAAGAATGCCGAAAAGTCGTTTACCGTAAACAATAAAAGCTCGTGCGAAAAATTAAAAGGCAAAACAGTCTTTTTAATCGACGATATTTCAACAACAGGCGCCACTCTTTCCGCAGTCGGAAAGATACTTAAAAAGTTCGGTGTTAAAAGCGTGTACGGTGTTTGTGCGGCCAAAACGCCGTCGATAAGGGAACGAAAAGGAAAATATCTGATCCCGAATCCGCCGAACAAGAAGCTTATACAGGTCGATGTAAGCGAATTTGAAAATATTTAAAGTTAAGGATATGATATTATGTCAAACGGTATTTCGCGTTTTTTTGAGAACGATCCTCCCAAGCTCGGCAAATCCAAGGGAATGACCTCTTTAAGGGAACTTTACAAAATCGGCAGAGGCCCTTCGTCTTCGCATACAATAGGTCCCGAACGCGCTTGTAAACGTATAAAAACCATCTATCCCGATGCGGACAAGTTTAAGGTGGTTTTGTACGGCTCGCTTGCTCTTACGGGCAAAGGACATCGAACCGACGTCGTTATTGCGCAGACCCTCGAACCTGTTGAAACGGAAATAATATTCGATGACAAAAAAACAGATATCCCTCACCCCAACACGATGGATTTTATCGTGTTCAAAAACGGTGAGCAGATAGGCTCCAAACGTGTTATGAGTATCGGCGGCGGCACCGTTCTTTTTGACGGCGAGAGCGCAGTCGAGGCGCCGATTGTTTATCAGCATACCACTTTCGCCGAAATATCCGAGTACTGCTCGGCTCGGCGTATGCGTCTGTGGCAGTACGTTCTTGAAATGGAAGACGACGGAATATTCGATTATCTGTCCGAAATATGGCGTACAATGAAAAATACCGTCTACGAGGGCTTGGCTGCCGAGGGTACGATCCCGGGACGTCTGAATCTTCAACGTAAAGCAAAATACCTTTACAATCAAAAACATATGGACGAAAGTCCCGCAACGAAAGAAAATCGCATAGTTTGTGCGTATGCCTTTGCCGTAAGCGAGCAGAATGCTTATGCCTCAACGGTAGTTACGGCTCCGACCTGCGGGGCTGCGGGCGTGTTGCCGGCTGTGTTGCTGTATGAACAGGAAAAACTCGGTCTTCCCGACGATGCTGTCGTAAAAGCTCTTGCAACGGCAGGCGTGATGGGAAATCTCATAAAAACGAATGCGTCGATTTCCGGTGCGGAATGCGGCTGTCAAGCTGAGATAGGCAGTGCGTGTTCAATGGCGGCGGCAGCTCTCGCGGAGATATTCGAGATGGGGCTTGCACAGGTCGAATACGCTGCGGAAATAGCAATGGAGCATCATCTCGGTCTTACGTGCGACCCTATATTCGGACTTGTTCAGATCCCGTGTATTGAACGAAATGCCGTTGCGGCAATGCGTGCGATAAATGCGGTAAGTCTCGCAAACTTCCTTACCGATACAAGAAAGATATCGTTCGACCTTGTTGTAAGAACGATGTACGAAACAGGTCTTGACCTTGCTTCTCACTATAAAGAAACGAGCGAGGGCGGTCTTGCGAAGCTTTACAGATAAATCGCCGCATAAAGGTCGGGCATGTATACATAAATTTGTTAAATTTTATCCATTTACATTTGTTTCCAAATGTTATATAATAGTAGGGATATACAAAATCGCATAACTGCATTAGGGGGCAATTTATCATTATGCAGACGGGTTTTGACAACGAAAAATATATAAAAACACAGTCAGAACAGATCATGAAACGAATAGGCGAGTTCGGCGGCAAGCTTTACCTTGAGTTCGGCGGTAAGCTTTTCGACGACTATCACGCCTCTCGCGTTCTTCCGGGCTTTGCTCCGGACAGTAAGCTTCAAATGCTTCAAAAAATAGCCGACGATGTTGAAATAGTTATAAGCATAAGCGCCGGGGATATAGAGAAAAACAAAGTCAGAAAAGATTACGGTATAACATACGAAACGGACGTTCTTCGTCTTATCGACGCTTTCCGCGAAAGAGGCCTTTTTGTCGGAAGCGTTGTTATAACACAGTTCGCAGGTCAGCCTGCCGCAAAAACATTCAAAAACAGGCTCGAAAAACTCGGTCTTAAGGTCTATCGTCATTATGTAATACAGGATTACCCGTTTAATGTTAAACATATCGTAAGCGAGGACGGATACGGAAAAAACGAATATATCGAAACGCAAAGACCGCTTGTCGTTATCACCGCTCCGGGGCCCGGCAGCGGAAAAATGGCGACTTGTCTTTCGCAAATATATCATGACCATCTTCGCGGTATAAATGCCGGTTACGCCAAGTTTGAAACATTCCCTATCTGGAATATTCCGCTCAAACACCCCGTAAACCTTGCGTACGAGGCTGCCACCGCGGATCTTAACGATGTTAACATGATCGACCCGTATCATCTCGAAGCATACGGAACGACGACTGTTAATTATAACAGAGACGTCGAGATATTCCCTGTTCTTAACGCAATGTTTGAAAAAATATACGGTGAAAGTCCTTATAAATCACCGACAGATATGGGCGTTAATATGGCAGGCTTTTGCATTACGGACGATAATGTCGTAAGAGCCGCCGCAAATCAGGAAATAATCCGCAGATATTATATAACTCTTTGCGACCGTGTAAACGGCAGAACGGACGATTTTACCGTCAATAAAATAGAAATGCTCATGCAGCAGGCGGGCATAGGCGATGCGGACCGTAAAGTTATCGCAGCTGCAGATGAACGTGCCGCTCTTACGGACAGCCCCGCCGTTGCAATCGAGCTTCCCGACGGACGTATCGTTACGGGTAAAACATCTGCGCTTCTCGGCCCGTCCGCAGCGGCTCTACTTAACGCAGTCAAAGCTCTGTGCGGCATGGAAAGGGGAAAACATCTTATTTCTCCGTCCGTTATAGAGCCGATTCAAAAGCTTAAAACAGGCGTTCTCGGCAACAAAAATCCGAGACTGCATTCCGACGAGGTACTGATCGCACTTTCTATTTGCGCCGCCACGGACCCCGATGCCGCACGTGCCGCAGATAAGCTCAATTGTCTTCGCGGCTGTGAAGCTCATTCAACGGTGATACTTACGCACGTTGACGACGATATTTACAGAAAACTCGGTATCAGGCTTACTTGTACGCCTGCATACCAGACGAAAAAACTGTATCATAAATAATAAACACAGGCTTGAAATTTTTTGAACGGGAGGATGTCGGTCATGCAAAGATGCGTTTATTCTGTTATTTTAACACTTGCGGTCGTCGGCTTGACCGTTGCGGCAATATTTTTGCCCTCGATGGCGATACCGCTGCTGATCGTGTCAACTTCGCTTTTTGCCGTTGTAAACGCCGTTGCGTACACAAAAAGCTCGCGCATATGTTCGCAGTGCGTGATCGTGCTGTTTTATATCGTTTGTTTGGCGGTAACAAAAGATCCCGTTATCAGCCTTTTGCCTTTGCTTACTTTCTTCCCCGTAGGTTGGGCTGTCGGGCAGTCCGTTCATACAAAAAGCAATCTGAATTCAACGGGAGCCACGGCGCTTTTGACAGGCTCTGTATTTTGCGTTATAGTATTTTTCTTTTACGCTTTTTACTCTACGTATCCCGATATCTCTCTGCAAACAGCTGCGGAAAACATTCAAAATACGGTTCTCACTTATATCGAGAACTTTCTCTACGAGTTGGTTTTTCCCGATTCGGGGCAACTCTCGGAATATTTGTATACATATTCTTTTTCCGAGCTTTCTTCCGATATTTTCTCATATGCTCCGACGATTATCGCCTGTTGGTTCTTGTTGTCGGCAACCGTTGCGTTTTTTGTTCTTAAATTCACATTCGATTTGTTTCAACAAGATGTTTCTTTTATGGGCGGCTTCGGAGATTTTCGTGTGAGTAAAACGGGTGCGGTCGTATATTTTATCGCAACCTTACTTACGCTTATCTCGTCCGATTCCGTATTTTTGGTCGCTTTCGTCAATTTCTATTCGGCAATGTCTGTCGTAATGACATACGCCGGGATCTCTCTTGTAGGCTTTTTCCTTGAGTTTAAAAACATACCGGTCATATTAAGACGGGTGATAATGGCGGTAATTATTATTTGTTCGATCATCCCTATCGGGATATCGTCCATTCTTTCTTTGGTCGGTCTTTTGGATTCGTATTTAAACATAAGAGAACGGCTTTGCAATTCAGGTGTTTAGGAGGTACGATATGAACGGAAAATATATTATTACGGCACTTTCTTCGCGAATAAGCTACATTATTCTTGCGGCGTTTTCGCTTCTCTTTCGTATCTACCATCCGGGAATGCTGAGCCATATAATGCTGCTTGTTTCGGTATTGTACATAATAGGTTTTGAGATCTATGCGCAAATAACGAAGAGAAGTGTAAAAAAAACATTGAAAAACACACTTGCCGTTATGGATCTCAAGTCTGTTAAACGCCTGGGCGAATTCCCGCTTGCCGTTATTATTTGCGATAACAGAGGCGATATATTGTGGTACAGCGAAAAGTTTGTCGATCTTGCGGGCGAAGCGTTCGCGGCAGAGCTGCACAATGTTAAATCCATAAACAGATCTCTTCCCGATATCGGAGTTTCGGAAGTTAATATAGGCGAAAAAACGCTTTCCGTTTATATTGACAAAGACGAGCGTGAAGACAGAAAAATGAATATCCTTTATTTCTTCGATCGCACCGATTATGTCTTGCTCAAGCGTGAGCAGCAGCTTCTTAAGCCCGTTGCGGCATATCTTATGATAGATAACTATGACGAGCTTTTTCGCAACATACGTGAGGGTGAAAGCTCCGTTGCGGTGGCAACCATCGACGATGCCGTAATGCAGTGGGCTGCAAAAACGGACGGTATTATCAAAAAAACGGAGAAAAACAGATATTTCTTTATATTTGAAAATCGTTTTCTTCAACAGTTCTGTTCCGAACGTTTCGACATTCTCGATATCGTTCGCGATCTTCCCATTATCAGCTCCATACCGCCGACGCTTTCGATCGGTATAGGCATAGACAGAGGTACGCTTTCCGAAAGCGAGGATGCCGCAAGAAAAGCTCTCGATATGGCGCTCAGCAGGGGCGGCGATCAGGCTGTTATATCCAAGCCGAGCGGCTTTGAGTTCTTCGGCGGATATGCACGTGTCAGCGATACACGTACAAAGATACGTTCGAGAGTTCTCGCTTCGTCTTTTGCGGAGCTTATAAAAAGCGTAGACCGTGTTATTGTTATGGGTCATAAATTTGCGGATATGGACAGTCTCGGTGCGTGTGTCGGCGTATGCAGTATCGCAGCGGCAAAACATAAAAAAGCTTATATAGTTCTCGATACCGAAACGAATCTTGCCGAGCCGCTGTATGACAGGCTTGCGGCGTCGGAAAGGCATAAAGATCTGTTTATTTCAAAAGAAGACGCTATGATGACGGTCGATTTAAACACTCTGCTTGTCGTTGTGGATACTCACAGAGGCAATTATACCGAAATGCCCGAACTTTTAAAGTATGCCGGTAAAACAGCCGTTATCGACCATCACAGAAAAGCGGCGGATTTTATTCAAGACACATCGTTCTTTTTCCACGAACCGTACGCGTCTTCCACTTGCGAGATGATCACGGAAATCATGGAGTATCTCGGCGATTGTAATCCGTCACCGCTCGAAGCGGAAGCTCTTCTCGCGGGCATATATCTCGATACGAAAAACTTTGCGGTAAGGACAGGTACGTGTACGTTTGAGGCTGCCGCATTCTTAAAGGCGATGGACGCCAACACCGTAAATGTTAAACTCATGTTCCAAACAGATATGGAAACATATCGCGACAGAGCCGAGATCGTTAAAAACACGCAGATATATCGTTCGTTTTTCGCTATTTCGGTGTTTGAATCCGCATCGGAGGGCAATATTAAGATCGCAACATCTCAGGCTGCCGACGAAATGCTTAATATCGAAGGCGTTCAGGCGGCTTTTACGATATTTGAAACAAGAGATTTTTCCAACATATCCTCGCGTTCGTTCGGTAACATAAACGTACAGCTGATCATGGAAAAGCTCGGCGGCGGCGGTCACCAAAGCATGGCAGGCACGCAGCTTAAGGGCGTAAGCGTGAAAGAAGCGTATATCAAGCTCACGAACGTGATCGACGAATATATCGAGGAACAAGGCAAAATAGATATTAAATAATAAATAATCTCCAAGGAGGAGCATACTATGGAAGTAATTTTACTTGAAGACGTAAAGTCTCTCGGAAAGAAGAATCAAACCGTTAAAGTCAGCGACGGTTATGCGAGAAATTTTCTTTTCCCGAAAAAACTTGCTGTTGAAGCGACGGCTGTTAATAAAAACGCCGTAGATATCCACAATAAAGCAGAGGCTCAAAAGCGCAGTGCGGAAAAAGCAAAAGCCGAAGAAGATAAAAAAACTCTCGAAGCAATGTCCTTGACCATCAAGGCAAAAGGCAGCCAGTCTAAGTTGTTCGGTGCGATAACATCAAAAGAAATAGCCGAAGCACTCGCAAAACAAAGCGGACTGTCGTTTGACAAAAAGAAGATCGGCATTGCCAATATAAAAACATACGGCACTTATACCGCCGAGGTCAAGATCTATCCCGAGATCGCCGCAAAGGTAACCGTTAATATAGTACCGGAAGAATAATATGGATTTTAACGAAAACGAACGCAAACAACCTTACAGTATCGAAGCCGAGCAGGCAGTTCTCGGCGCGATACTTCTTGATCCCGATAAGATCTCGGCTGCCGTTGAACAGCTTAAAGCCGACAGCTTTTATTTCCAAAAACACAGAGAAATATTCGAAACGATGACGGAAATGTTTAACATGACAGTTCCCATCGAAGGCATCCTGCTTTTGGAAAAACTTCGGGAAAAAGGATATTTTGAAGACGATACCGATAAGCAATATCTTCTTTCGCTTGCGGAATCATCTTCAATGATAAACGATATAAATTATTATATCAACATAGTTGCCGATAAAGCGTCTCTTCGCAGGATAATCGACGTTTGCAACGACGTGACGTCTCTTTGTTACAACGGCGAAGACGTCCCCAAGGTTCTCGATATTGCGGAACAGAGTTTTTACGATATTACGAACGGACGTCAAAACACCAACCTTTACAAGCTTGAATCCGTTGTAAAAAGCGAGCTTGAACGTTGGGCGGATCAGCGAAACGACACGTCGGGGAAATACGACGCCATCAAGCTTGAGATCTCGGCTGTTGACAGTTTTCTCGGCGGTTTTAACAACAGTGACCTTGTTATTATTGCCGGTCGTCCCGGTATGGGCAAAACATCGTTTGCGCTGAATGTTGCGTATAATATAGCCAATTCTTCAAAATATAATCCTAAAAAATCCGTTGTGTTCTTTTCGCTTGAAATGTCGAAAGAACAGCTTGCGCATCGCGTTCTTTCAATGGAGCGGCGTATGGATAACTATGTCCTTCGTACCGGCGCATTGTCTGACGAACAGTGGTCGGACCTGTTTAAGTTTTGGCACGATGATCTGCAAAACGTTCAGATGTACTTCGACGATACGCCGATGATAACCGTTATCGAGATGAAAGCAAAACTTCGTCGTGTGCCGAACCTCGGTTTGATCGTCATAGACTATTTGCAGCTCATGAATTCATCAAAACATATCGACAACCGTGTCCTCGAAATATCCGAGATCACCCGTTCGTTGAAAATACTCGCTAAGGAATTTAAAGTTCCCGTAATATTGCTTTCTCAGCTTTCAAGAAGCATAGAGCAGCGTACCGACGGTAATAAAACACCTCGTCTTTCCGACCTTCGTGATTCCGGTTCTATAGAACAGGACGCCGACGTCGTAATCTTCCTCAGCAGACCGGATTATTACGATAAAGAGTCCGAACAGAAAAACATCTGTGATGTTATTATAGAAAAGAACCGTCACGGTCAGACCGGCAAAGTTCAGATATATTGGGATGGCGCACATACTTCGTTCCACTCATTGTCTAAAAATGAATCAAATGGATAAAATCGACAAACTTATATATAATAACATCGAACAAAACGCTCTTATCCCGAAGGCTTGCTCCGGGCTTGTGCTTGCCGTATCGGGCGGCTCCGATTCGATGACGCTTCTTGACTTTTTTATAAGAGCACAGCTTTCGGTCCCGTTCGTTGTTGCTCACATAAATCACGGTCTTAGAAGTGAGTCTGCTGACGAAGAAACGTTTTTGAAGGATTATTGCGCTCGTTTTGGTGTTATTATCGAAATTTTACATGCCGATATCCCGAACACAAAGCCTGCGGGCATTTCCGTCGAGGAATATTCGAGAAACGTTCGCTATTCTTTTTTTGACGATGTAAGGCTCAAATACGGCTTTTCGCATATCGCCACGGCACATAACAAAAACGACGCTACCGAATCTTTTTTTATGAACATAATTCGAGGCTCTGGTATTAACGGAGTTGCCGGACTTCCCGTTTCAAGGCAGGATAACGTTATTCGTCCGCTTCTTTTCTGCGAAAAAAACGATATCGAGCTGCATTGTAAAACAAACGGGATCCCGTTCGTTACCGATAAGACCAATTTCGAAAGCATATGCACAAGAAATATCCTCCGCAACGATATCCTGCCTCAAATGCGAAAGCTCAATCCGAGGCTTGACAACGCCGTTTATCGCCTTTCGTCCGTTGCAAACGACGATGAGGAATATTTTCAAAAAACGGTCGAAAACGCTCTTGAATCGTTCGGCGAAAATCGGCAGAAAAACGAATTACCTCTGAATTTTTTAAAGAGCGCCGAAAAACCTGTAATTTCAAGGCTTTTGAGAAAAGTCTTTTCCGACGTTTCAACGTCTTCGGGCTTGACATTTGCACAAACAAATGATATAATTCATTTAGTTAATTTCGGAAGTACGTCAGACCGCATTCTTCTGTCCGGAGGGTATTATGCCGTATTGGGTTACGACCGGCTTAAATTCGTAAAAGATCCGATCGTTAAAACAATATCGGAAAAGATCCCTGTTTTTGAAGGCAACAATGAATACGGCTCTTTTTTTATAGAAATCAAAAAATCTGTAGCTCAAAAAAACAATGTTAAGTCCTGCTTTGTTTCAACACCGCCTTTTTTTGTGCGTTCAAGAAAACCGTCGGATAAGGTCAGCCTTTTCGGTCGTCCTCAAAAGTCGGTTCGCACACTTTTTATCGACGAGAAAATACCCGCCGACAAACGCGGAGATATGTTGCTTGTTACAAACGAAAACGACGAGATATTGTTTCTTCGAGGTTTCGGCGCAAGCGGAGCCGCTATACCGACTTTGGGCATGGAGGCTTGGGAAATAACAATTAAAGATAAAACTGAAGTTTGAATGGGAGAAAATAAAAATGAAAGATGTAAAAGTTTTCCTTTCCGAAGAAGAAATCAAAAACAGAGTTGCGCAACTCGGTAAACAAATTTCTGACGACTATCGCGGCAAAGACAAAAATCTTATCGCGATATCGATCTTAAAAGGCTCGGTCGTTTTTATGAGCGATCTTATCAGAAACATCGATGTGGATCTTTCCATCGATTTTATGATCGTTTCCAGTTACGGCTCTTCCACAACATCTTCCGGAAATATAAAGATAATAAAAGACCTTGATATAAACATTCAGGATTACGATCTTTTGATAGTTGAAGATATTCTCGACAGCGGACGTACTTTGTCAAAACTTATCGAGATCCTCAAAATGCGAAATCCGAAATCGCTTAAGATCTGTACTCTTCTCGATAAACCCGATCGCAGAGTTGCCGATGTCGATCTCGATTATTGCGGCTTTGTCGTTCCCGACGAATTTATCGTCGGATACGGTCTGGATTACGATGAAAAATACAGAAATCTTCCGTATATCGGCGTTCTGGAGCCGTAAATCCGTTTTTATAGGAGTGATAATAGCTTGAAAAATTTCAAAAGTCTTGGTTTTTACGCCGCACTGATCCTCGTTTTGCTGCTCGTGGTATCCCTGCTTTTCAGCGGAACGAGCGAAAAAAGAATAAAGTATTCTCAGGTGTTGGAACATTTTAAAAATGACGAGGTCTATTATTTCGAGATCAACGACAGTGTTCTCGATGTCCAACTCATTACCGGGGAAAAATATTCGTTTACTCTTTACAGTCCATACGTTTTTCTTGAAGACGTTGCGGACGATATAGATCTTTCAAAAGAAGGCGGCAATCTTGTAGGTTACGACCTTACACCTGCCGAGCCGACCCCGTTCTGGGTCTCGTTCCTGCCGTATGTGCTGTTCGGTGTTGTTATTCTGCTTTTCTGGTTCTTTATGATGAACCAAATGAACGGCGGCGGCAAAGCCATGTCTTTCGGTAAAGCCCGTCTTAAAACGAATGACGGACAAAAGAAAAGGGTCACGTTTGCCGATGTTGCCGGCGCGGATGAAGAAAAAGAAGAATTGACCGAAGTCGTCGAATTTCTTAAAAATCCCAAAAAATATACCGATATGGGCGCACATATCCCCAGAGGTCTGCTCCTTGTAGGCCCTCCGGGTACGGGTAAAACTTACCTTGCAAAGGCAGCGTCCGGCGAAGCCGGCGTTCCGTTCTTCTCAATTTCGGGTTCCGACTTTGTCGAGCTTTACGTCGGCGTCGGTGCTTCACGTGTCAGAGATACATTTGAACAGGCGAAGAAAAACGCTCCCTGTATAGTGTTTATAGATGAAATAGACGCTGTCGGTCGTCAAAGAGGCGCAGGCCTCGGCGGCGGTCACGACGAACGTGAACAAACCCTCAATCAGTTGCTGGTTGAAATGGACGGCTTTGAGGAAAACGAAGGCGTTATCGTTATGGCGGCAACAAACCGTCCCGATATCCTCGATAATGCTCTTTTGCGTCCGGGTCGTTTCGACAGACAGATCGTTATCAATCTTCCCGATGTTAAAGCACGCGAAGAGATCCTTAAGATCCACGCCAAAAACAAACCTATGGCGGAAGATGTCGATCTTTCCGTTATCGCAAAAACAACAGCCGGTTTCTCGCCTGCGGATCTGCAGAATATCTTAAACGAAAGCGCGCTTCTTGCCGCTCGCAGAAAACGCGATAAGATCCAAATGACCGATGTCGAAGACGCTATCCTTAAAGTCATCGTCGGCGTCGAAAAGAAATCGAGAATAGTAACCGAAAAGGAAAAACGTCTCACTTCGTATCACGAGGGCGGTCATGCCATCATCAATAAGGTTTTAATATCTCAGGGTCCAGTCCATCAAATTTCCATCATACCCAGAGGTATGGCAGGCGGTTTTACACTCTCGCTTCCGCAGGAAGATAAAAATTATATGTCCAAGAACGAAATGTTCGAAGAAATAGTTTCTCTCCTCGGCGGCCGTGTTGCCGAAGCTCTTTGTCTCGACGATATTTCAACAGGCGCGTCGAACGATATTCAGCGTGCAACGTCTATCGCAAAGAAAATGGTAACAAAATACGGTATGTCAGACCGTCTCGGTCCTATCGATTTTGTCGGTCACGATGAGGTTTTCCTCGGCAGAGACTTCACTTCTCAACGTAATTATTCCGAAGAAACGGCGTCCGAGATCGATAAAGAGGTTAAATCGATCATCGACAAAGCTTACCAAAAGGCTAAGAAAATACTTGAAGATAACAGACATTATCTTGAACAGGTAGCCCAAATCCTTATGGAAAAAGAAAAAATGTCTTCCGAAGAGTTTTACGGCATTTTCGGCGAAAACGCAGCTCCTGCCGAAGCATGATCCCAATAACAAATATGTCCTCCGCTTTTTATTGCGGAGGACGTTTTTTTACCATAAGGTTTTTGTTACGATCTTAATATGAAAGTCGCTCGGAAAAAATGATCTCAGTTTTTCGTTAACGCTTCTGAATTTTATCGGCAGACCCGTCAGAGCCGAAATTTCTCCTGCTTGTTGTTTAACAAAAACAATATCTGCCGCCGTCGTTTCGCTGCCGAGATTAGAGTTGTCTATCAAAGCGTGTACTTTGAGCCTTGACGCCGCTTCCGTGAGCCGTATGTTCTCGGATATTTCTTCCGCGCTTGACATCATCGGTCTGTACAGATTTATCGTGTAAAGCATCTCGTAGCCTTGTTTTTGTATATCTTCGGCGTATCTGCCGAGGATCACCGCGCCCGCATCGTCGCCGCCTATGTCCCAGATAACCTCGCAATCGATGTTGAAAACCCGCAAGATCGTTGCCGGCATGGCGGGAATATCAATGTTGGTGTTTGCGCTCATCGGTGCGATAAGAGTTACCCCTGCGGCACGCAGGATATCTTCGTTGTCGGCAGAACGAAAGTATGGATTGACAATGTCCGCGTCGATCAAAAAAATCTTTTTTTGAGAATTTTTGGCGGCATTAAGCGCAAGATTTACGGCTATATTCGTTTTTCCCGTTCCGTAGTGACCTGTTATGACAGTGTGTTTCATTTTTTGACTTCTTTTCTCTCTGAATATTGTTTTATTTTCGGACAAAATAGATCTATAAACTTTTATTTTGTCGGGGTAAATTTCATTGAAAGGAAAATTTTTAAAACGTGCGCCGATGCTCTTAAGACTGACGGCGTGCGTTGCTTTGTCCGCAATGATATTGATCGGGCTTACAGTTTATTATTCTTTACAGCTGCCCGATAAATATTATACTTTTGATTCCGAAAAAGACAGCTTTACCGTTAACGCAACATATCCGCTGACTACTCAAATACGCAACGAGGACGGGAATGTCTCGGTCGATTTTAAATTGATGGGTATTATACCCGTCAGAAGCGTTTCCGTGGAAGTCCTGTCCGAAAAATCTCTTATCGCAGGCGGTCAGGCGTTCGGTATTAAAATGATGTACGACGGGCTTATCGTCGTCGGCTTTTCTCCTGTTGAAACATCAAACGGGGATAAAACACCTGCTTTCTCCGGCGGTCTGCGCGTCGGTGATCTGATCTTGTCCGTCAACGGCAGATCGGGTATAACAACGGAAGAATTTACGCAATTGATCCGCGGCGGAAAAGGCGAACCCGTTAAACTCAATATAAAAAGAAAAAACACGGAATTTATATTGTCCGTCGTTCCCGAAATAAATATTAACGGAGATTACCAACTCGGTTGTTTTGTTCGAGACGGCACGGCAGGTATCGGTACTCTGACATTTATCGACCCCGTAAAAGGCACTTTCGGCGGTCTCGGCCATGGAGTTTATGACGCCGATACGGGCGCATTGATGCCTATTCGAGAGGGCGAAGCCGTCGTTTCGGAAATATATTCCGTTGTTAAAGGTACACCCGGAACTCCCGGAGAACTGAAAGGGATATTTATCGATGCGCAAAAGATAGGTACTTTGGAAAAAAACACCGACGAGGGCATATTCGGCTCTCTTTCGGGCAATGCTTCGTTTTCGGATGAAATATATCCCATAGGCTTGTCAGGCGAAGTTGAGGAGGGCGCCGCCTTTATTATTTGTACAATTGACGAACAAGGCCCGCGCCGGTTTGAGATAAATATCGATAAGATCCTTAAAACAGGCGTCGGTACGGTGAAAAATATGGTCATATCCATAACCGACGACGATCTGATTTCCGTGACCGGCGGCATCGTTCAGGGCATGAGCGGCTCTCCGATCATTCAAAACGGCAAACTCATCGGCGCCGTTACCCACGTTATGATAAACGAACCTACTCGCGGCTACGGCATTTTTATCGAAAACATGCTCGAAGCTGCCGCCGAAAACGAATAAGTTAAGATCTCACGTTAACAACAAATACAGTTTTGTCGTCTACCGTAAAACTTATGTCGAACCCGGCGAACGCAATGGCGTATATCTTGTTCGGGTCGGTGTCGTATCCCGGACGAGGGTCGTTTTCGAGGATCCCTTTTACCGCAGGCAGTATCTGCGGCGGCAAAATCTCGTCCGTGCTGTTAATAAACTCGACACAGAGCTTATGTTCTTTCGTTTTTAACGTGTACCCCTCCGATGCGTCGGGGTGCATATCCGCTATGGGAATATACGGCTTTATGTCGAATATCGGCGTCCCGTCGAGCATATCTATTCCGGAAACGATCAATATCGGCCCGTCTTTGACGTTCTTGTCTATTTGTTTTAGTTTAACACAAGAAAGCCCGATACTGTTCGGACGGAACGGCGAACGTGTCGCAAACACGCCAACACGCTCGTTTCCGCCCAAACGCGGCGGACGGACAGTCGGACGAAATTCGTTTGAAACCGATTGCGAAAACTGCCATATGAGCCAAATGTGCGAAAACTCCTCAAGTCCGCGCACGGCTTCGCTGTTTCTGTACTTTTTTTCAAAAACGATCTTTCCCTCAAGTTCGTCTACCAAAGTGCTTTGCCTCGGTATCCCGAACTTTTCGGGAAAATCCGTGTGTATATACGCTATCGGTTCAATTTGGAATTTAACATCGTTTCCGTCCATTGTGTGTTCACTTTCTTTTGATATATTTTTCCGCAAAATCTTTGGCTTTTTGGTTAAGCGCCGTGAAGTCCATCGCCGAAATATATATGTCTTCGAGATCATTATGAAAAGCTTTGGCTTTCGCTATCGACGCTATCGCCGTTTTTAAACACAGCGTCAGCAATCTTTGGTTTGCGGATAACGATCTTGTATCAACATCTTCGATGAATCTGCTCATGTTAACGGCTTTTGCGTTCGCAGCCTCAAAATGCGTCATAAACGTGTTTGAAACGATAGCAGTGCTTATTTCGGGAATGGCAACGTGAGCCGTTTTTTGGGGCAAAAGCGGGTCGTGAAAATCATAGACCGTATACCCTGCGTCTTTTGCGGCCTTCGCAAATCTCGAAATGATCTTGTCGGATAGCAAGTATTTGTCCTTTACAACTATTACTCGCTCGCATAAAGCGTATATCGTATCGTAAAACGTTATAATACCGTCGGGTGTTATGCCCGAAATGAATCTTTTCTTTATTTCGCCGCCGTGCCTGACTTTTTGCGTGATGATTTTCTTGATCAGATTATCTGTAAAGCTGTGTAACTTTACTGTGTTCAACGCTTTTTCGGATATCTTTTCTATGTCTTCGTATATTGCACCGGCTGCTTTCAAATGGCGATATGCGCTTGAAAAACAGTCTGAGACGTTGTTTGTTAACTCAAAAACATCTTCGGAATAGTTTTTGATCTTTTCTTCGTTCCAATATTCTCCCGCGTTTATTATCCCTCCGGCAGCTCCCGGATATTTGGGTTCCGCAGTGTGAGGAGGAGTGCCGTCAAGAACAGCGAGAGGGATATCTTTTATGCCTATCGCGTCAAGCGAGCTTGGGTCGGACGAACAAAAAACGTATTCGACCGGAAGATCTATCGATTGCGCTGCGGACGAGATCTTTTTCATAAAACTGCTTTTACCTGTTCCCGGTCCGCCCTTGATTACGTAAGTATTTTCGTATTCCGTAAGTTCGTCAAAAAACGATACAAAACCGTTCGCCGAATTGGCCGCAAGGAATGTGCGTACAGATCTGTTGTTGAATTTCATAAAAACACTCCATATAACGTCGAATTTAGTACATTATATGGGGTGTTTCGTTGTTTTGCTATTATTTTGTTTGAACAATAAAAAGATTTACGGTCGTGCTGTTTGCTCCGCTGTCGGAATTACTTTCGTATTCGGAAAGTAAAATATTCTCACTTTCCCATTCGTAAACTTCGTATACGTGACTGTCGAGTTCAAAACAGGTTACGGACCCGATACTGTCGCCGTAAAGAGAGTTTATCATATTCCAGTCCGACACGTTGCTTTCCGAGTAGGGGACAAATAGGATATTCGCATACGTATTAACGTCGAAATTGTTCTCGATATATTCTTTTAATTCGGCAGATTCGGCGTTTTCGATAATAG
Organism: uncultured Oscillospiraceae bacterium; assembly: GCA_964448355.1. Classification (GTDB taxonomy): domain Bacteria; phylum Bacillota; class Clostridia; order Oscillospirales; family UBA644; genus HGM12619. Next base: position 24,115 of record CAYUWC010000014.1, read on the forward strand.
CGTAATAAAAAACACCGTTTTCCGCGTCCGTGAAAAAGTCATCGTCAAGCATATCTTCCGCACTGTTTTCCGGAACAATGGCTTCGTTTGCTGCGTCGGTTGTCCTATCGCTTTGATTTGATTCCGGTTCCTCGCTTTTCGGGTCATAACCCGATGTTGACGACGAAGAATATGCTGTGGACGAAGTGGATAGGGGAGTAGAGTTTTCCGTATCCGTGTCGCTCTCCGCACAATCGTACAAATCCTCGCTGTCGTCGTATATAACGGAATTGTCTGCCGCAGGGGTCTCTATGATGTCGGTATCGGCGGTATCGTAGCTTTTCGATGCGGTCGTTGTCGTGGTCTCCGTGGTGTTATATGTTTCATCGTACAATGCTGCGTCGGGTGTTTGTAAGTCAACATCGTTCGATTCTTCCGAATCGATAACGTTGTCGTAATCGTCGATGTCGAGCTTGCTTATAAGATTTGCGTTGTGTACAAATATCGCAAACAACAAACAGGCTGCTGCAACACAAGCGGTTTTTACGGCAGGATGATTGATTATTCTTATTATCAACGGTCTTTTTGCTTTTCGGATCTTTTGCATTACCTTTTGAGTGAACGATTCACTCGGAAGTTCTTCTGCACCGGGGATAAAGCCGTCTTCTTTTATTATTGATTTTATTTTCAGCGTTTCTTCGTACAAACTTCGGCAGTTTGCACATTCTTTGATATGCTCCGAAAAATCCGATTCTGTTTTGGGGTCTGCAAGCCCGTCAACTATATCGTTGATCAGTGCAATGTCGAAGAAGATATCTTTGTTATTACCCACTATAAATTCCTTTCAATATCGCTTCTGAGATGTTAGACGTTTTTTAATCGATAATGTTCCACTTTTTCGATAAATATTTTTTTATCGCAAGTCTTCCGCGATTTAATCTGGATTTTAACGTGCCTTCTTTAAGATCTGTCATCGAAATGATCTCATCGTAAGAAAATCCGTGAATGTCTTTTAACTCGATAAGTTCCCGTTGTTCGTCGGGCAGCGATTGCAGCGCTTCGTAAAGATCCGATTTCAGTTGTTTTTTTTCAAAGGCGGCCTCCGGCAGGAACGAATCGTCGGAAAGCGACAGCAATTCCGGATCTTCCGGATCGTCGAGTGTCTTTGTTACCTTCGCGCGCTTGCCGTGCTTGTTCAAAAAATCGACAGACAAATTGTATACTATCCTGTATATCCAGGTCGTTATTGCCGACTGTTCGTTGAACGAGGCTATATGCATATATACACGTACAAAGGCCTCCTGCGCAATATCTTCCGCATCATGCGGGTTCCGCACGAGAGAAAGCGCAATATGATAGACCCTTGCTTGATTTTCCTGTACAAAGGCTGCAAAGGCCTGTTCGTCACCGGCCTTAAGTTTTTTTAGGTTTTCAGTCAAGACAACACCTGCTTTCTGCCAAGTATTTCGAGATGATGTTTTCTGTTTGTTCGTATGTTTGTGCTTTCATTATTTGATCTTTGATCTTTGCCGCACCGCGAAGACCCTTTAAGTACCATGCAAGGTGCTTTCTCGCTTCCGCAACGGCGACCTTTTCCGGCTTTTCTTCACACATTTGTTTTACCTGCCACAACGCCTCTTTAAGACGTGTCTCGCCGTCGATACAGGTATATTCGCCGGTCGTAAAATAATCTTTTATGTATTTGAATATAAACGGATTTCCGAGCGCACCTCTTGCGATCATAAGTGCGTCACAATGTGTTTGGTTTAACATTTCCGCCGCAGATTCGGGAGAAAAAATGTCTCCGTTTCCGACAACGGGTATTTTTACGGTTTGCTTTACGGCAGCGATAATATCTCTGTTTGCAGTGCCCGAATAGAGTTGCTCGCGCGTTCTCGGATGTACTGTAACAGCGTCTGCTCCGCTCTCTTCCGCGATCTTCGCAAATTCCGTGGCGTTGATCGTGTCGGCTGTGTATCCCGATCTGAATTTGACCGTTACAGGGCATTTAACGGCTTTTTTTACAGCCTCGATGATTTTGCCCGCAAGTATCGGATCTTTCATCAGGGCACAACCGTCTCCGTTATTTACTATTTTCGGCATCGGACAGCCCATGTTTATATCTATAAACGCAGGTCTTCTTTCTTCGACTGTTCTTGCCGCATATGCCATAATATCCGGCTCCGAACCGAAAAGTTGAATGCCTATAGGCTGCTCATCTTCCGTAAAAGCGAGCAGCTCTGCCGTCTTTTTGTCTTTATAATAAATTCCTCTCGAACTGACCATTTCGGTGCATACCGTGTCCGCACCGTATTTTCTGCATAAACGGCGAAACGGGGCGTCCGTGATCCCCGCAAGAGGGGCAAGAAAAAGCTTGATGTTCATTGTGTTTGTGTGTTTGATATATGTTTATTATAATATAATAACACGTTTGAAACGTGTTGTCAAGTATTGTCGGGCTATATTTTCGGAAATCCATGACCTACGGGAAGTATGTCGTATAAATAAGCACCCGCAAATATACGGGTACCTTTAAGGTGATCAGATTTTTACATCGTTTGTCGGACAAACAGCCTTATCCGTCTTTGTTTTTTTCGGTAAAAAGCCTGCGCTTATCGAAGCGGTCGGACAAATATTTTTACATTTTCCGCACCTGATACATTCCAAACTGTTTGCGTTTTTGACGGGATCGCAGCCCATGTCGCACACAGCCGCGCACTTGCCGCAGTTTATACACGTATCGGTATTTACGTTATAACGAAATACGGAAATCGGATTAAATACGGAATATACTGCTCCGAGCGGACAAATATACTTGCAGAACGGACGATATATAATGATCGAAACGATCAGTGTTATTACCAATACGGCGATCTTCCACGTGTAGAGCCAACCGAGAGTGTCCTGCAATGCCTCGTTCATCAACACCAACGGGATCCCGCCCTCCAATGTGCCTACGGGGCAGATAAGCTTACAAAAATAGGGAGAGCCCTGACCTAAAATATCGACCCAAAATAAAGGCAGTAAAATTACGAATACGATAAGAACGGCATACTTGAGCTTGCGCAATATCTTGTCTGCCGAAAACGTTTTTATTTTTTGGGGGAACGGTATTTTGTTTAACAAATCTTGTATCAAGCCGAACGGACACAGCCAACCGCATACAAATCTGCCGAGGACCGCACCGACGAGCATCAAAAAGCCCGCAACGTAAAATGCGAATTTGTAGTTTCTGCTGCCTATAACAGCCTGCATTGCGCCTATCGGGCATGAACCGAGTGCGCCCGGACAGGAATAACAATTCATTCCCGGCACACACAGATTTTTCAGACTGCCGCGATATATTTTACCCGTTGCGAACCCGACAAGGTAACTGTTTGTCAACAAAGCCCATATCGCTTGCACCGTATATCTTATGCCTTGACGGCCGCTTTTTGCTTTTTTATCCAATTCCTATACACTCCAAGCAAATGTTTATCGCTTTTGTCAAAACAACATTCACTTCTCCTCTTAATACTCCGAACGCTATCATCGCAACGCCTATCAACGCCGCAATAATACCGCACAATCGTGGAATACGACGGAACATTGTTTACCTCCGTTTACTGTCTTGTTAACTCAATTCTTTGAGCACTTGCCCAACAACGGATTTCCATTGGCTCAAAGAACGCGCACCTACATACGGTTCACTGACGATATTTCCGTATTTGTCAACGAAAAATGTTTCCGGCACGCTTTCTATGCCTTTCAGCCTGCCGTTCATATATCCGCTGTCGGGTATTAAAAACGGGAATTGCGCACCGACACTGTCATAAAGATCCTGAGCGGTCTCAATCGCCGATTGATCCTTTCCTCTTGTTGTTCTGGCATCAAGTGCCACCGCCACAATACCGACTTTTATTCCGTTGTCCTCGTAATATTTGCGGAGCTGTTCAAGTTCCGGCAGCTCTCTTACACAGGGAGAGCACCATGTCGCGAAAATGTTTACAAGTGTAATATCGTACTCCGCAAAGACGCTTTCGGTGTACGTGTTGCCGAAGACGTCCTGCGTTGTAAACTTGCCTACGTTTTCAAGATTTTCCACCCTGCCTACGGAAAATGCGTTTTCTCCCATGCTCGGATCAAACGTTTTCATCGTTGCAATCGTTATTTCCGTCTTTTTCAACTCGGCTGTAATATCGCTGTCGGCACCTGAATTTGTACTTATATAGTATTCGTATGCACCGTTGGGGCTTTCACCGATTTTTGTGTGTACATCGCAGCCCGTAATGTCGTCGAGCCGAGAAACGGTGTCGCTGCCGTAAACTCCGATCGCACCGATTTTTTCGAGAGATCCCTCCCATTCCAATATATCAACGGACATCACTTTTTCGTTTTTATGTTCCTGAGTTGTTGCGGAAAAACGGAAAAGCGCGTAGTTTACGGTGTTTTTATCCAAAATATCCTCAAAAGTCATTACAAAAACATCTCTGCTGTCCATACTGTTGCGCAGACTTTCGGACAGCGTAAACGACATACCCAAAAACGGGTATTCGTATACGTCCTGTGCCTGAATGCCGCAGTCTACCGGACGAAATTCGAGTATGGTGTTATCGTCCCCGTACTCGTCAGTGTTTTGTGTGTCATCGGTTTGGTTTATCTGATCGTTATTGAGGTCTGATGTGCTGCTATCATCGGTTTGCATGCCGCAAGCCGAAAATAACGACAGTGTTATCGCCGCAGCAGCCAAAAACGCAAATAACTTTTTATGTTTCATTTTATTTTATCCTTTCGGTTTTACTCTCGTATATTCTATCATATAAAGCTCTGTTTTGCAATAGTCGAACACCCGGATCTGCTCGATTTTATTCGCAAGCAACCGCACGTTTTTGTTAAACACGCTTTATTATTACATTACAACGCTTTTTTCGGGCACGCTTTTACGCACTCAAAGCAGAGGATACAATCCGTGCCGTTTTTGCGTTTTCTCGAATTGTCCGTTACGTCAACATCCATCGGACAGACCCTTTTGCATTTTCCGCAAGATACACATTTTGTTTTATCGCATTTTACTCTCGTCAGCGAAAAGTAACTCATCGGTTTCATAAAGACCGCAATAGGGCATATGTATTTGCAAAAAGCACGGTTGTCCTTAAATACGAATGCGAGAATGATTCCGACCGTGTAATATAAAATATTCCCGATCAAAAACGACCAAAACATTATCTTTTCCATATCGCCCACGTGAGCGAAAAAGAGTACGGAAACAAATATCAATGATGTGGCAAAAACGATATATCGTATCCAACCTATTTTCTTGCGAGGATGTTTCGGATCTTTATACGGCAGAAAATCCAATACCATAGCCGTCCAACACGCATACCCGCACCAGCCTCTTCCGAAAAACAGCGGACCGAAGATCTTTGCAACGGCGTAGTGGATCGTGGCAGCCTCGAAAACACCGGTAAAAAGATAATACCAAAATCCCTCTATCTGCATATTTTCATTGCAGATCAAACCCAAATACAACAGCATATACAGACCGACCAGAAGCTGTGTTACACGACGCGCGTTTTTGTATCGTTTTATGTAAAGCGTAAGCCCCAGTGCGATAGAACAGCCGATATAACTGAAATTTAACAGATAGAATAGATTGCTTTTTGTCAGCCAAAGCGTTATCGCCACCGCTTCGAATATTACAAACATAGTTATCGGTGCCAAGTATTTTTTCATAACAACCTCCATTCCGCCGCCGAAACAAGCAGCACAAACAGTTAATGAAACAGGTTAGCTTCCAATTTTGAAGCATTGATCTTTCACGCAGTCCTATTAATATTCCACCCATAGTGCGGAATAAACAGTCAATTAAACTCACCTGTGTCGTTTTGCGACAAACGCCATGCGGCAAAAACGGGTCAGATCCCGTTTTTAAGGTGAATTTATGCGTGAAACGGATGTGATTTCTGTTTTTTTGAAGCAGTGATCTTTCACGCGGAGATGCGCTTCGAAAATTGTAATATGCCGTTTTTCGACCTGTCTGATTAAATTATAGCAGAAAATTACGAAAAAGTCTACCGCAAAACAAGACCGTCCGAACTTTTTTTTGTTCGAGCGGTCTTTTAAAAATATATCGTTTGGATCTGTTTTATTTTTGAGTGAACATTCCTTTGACCTTTTCCCAAAAGCCTTCGGATTTCTCGTAATTTTTCTTGTTGAGCTTGTCAAATTCTTCGAGCAGCTCTTTTTGCTTAGAGGAAAGACCCTTAGGTGTTTCAACAACGATTTTTACGTACATATCGCCTCTGCCTTTGGAGTTTATGTACGGAACGCCTCTGCCCTTGAAATTATACACGGTCGAAGACTGAATACCTTCGGGGATCTTATGCTTTATCGTCTGACCGTCAACAGTAGGTATATCTATCGTGCAGCCGAGACAAGCCTGAATGAGCGTAATGGGAATATCGATATAAATATCGAAGTCACGTCTGTCGAATATCGGATGGGGATTAACACTTACTCTGACGTTTAAATTGCCGTCCGAACCGCCGTTTTTGCCCGATCCGCCTTTACCTCTGATCTGTACGGTCTGACCGTTGTTGATACCTGCCGGTATCTTGATGTCTTCCGTGAACGATCTGCGCGTTTGACCGCTGCCGTTACAGGTCTTGCAGGGATTTGTTATTATTTTGCCTTTTCCGCCGCATGCCGAGCATACTCTTTCCGTTTGCATACTTCCGAACATCGTTTGCGTTACCTGACGTATACGTCCCGTACCTTTACAGGTTTGACAGGTCTGAGGTGCGGAGCCTGCAGCCGCGCCCGAACCGTTACAGTCGGGGCAGTTGATAAGTCTTCTTACGTTAACGCTTTTTGTGCAACCGAAAACAGCTTCGAGAAAATCTATCGTCACGGATACGGTTACATCTTCGCCCGGAACGACGTTTGAACGTCTCCGCTGCGTTGTTGCACCGCCGCCGAAAAAGCTTCCGAAAATATCGCCGAGATCGCCGAAATCTATATTGGAATACGAAACGCCGCCACCGCCCGCTCCGTAACTCGGATCAACACCCGCATGACCGAATTGGTCGTAACGTACTTTTTTGTCTGCGTCGGAAAGAACGGAGTATGCTTCGCCTATTTCTTTGAACTTCTGTTCCGCTTCTTTGTCATTTGGGTTAAGGTCCGGATGGTATTGTTTTGCAAGCTTTCGGTATGCTTTTTTTATCTCGTCTTCGCTTGCGTTTTTGTCAACACCGAGGACCTCGTAATAGTCACGATTGGTATTTGCCATAAAACCCTCTCATACTTGTTTCGGATAATTTCCGAACAATATAACTCGGGCAAGATGTCCCGTCTGTTAAGTGGCAGAGTTTACAGTCAGCCGCACCGACCCTTACCACGATGAATAACGGGGCAAGCCCCTTGTTGAAATAATATTCCAATGCATAATCGGGCATACGCCCGATTATGCATTGATGTTAAAAAATCTTAGTTATTGCCGTTGTCGTCATTGTCGATGACAGTGTATTCGTCGTTACCGCCGTTGTTATCCTGAGGAGGAACGGTGCCGTCCGTGGTTGCCTGACCTGCGGCTTGCTGTTGCGCGTAAAGCTTTTCGGCAACTTTATAGAATGCCTGCTGGAGAGCTTCCGTGTCTGCCTTGATAGCTTCGGTATCGGTGCCCTTGAGCGTTTCTCTGAGCTTGTTCATGCCGGCTTCCATTTCGGATTTTTCTTCTGCGGAAACCTTGTCTCCGAGTTCGCCGAGGCTCTTTTCGCACTGATAGATCATCTGTTCTGCATTGTTGCGGACTTCGACTTCTTCTCTGCGCTTCTTGTCCTCCGCAGCGTATTTTTCGGCTTCGGCAACAGCTTTTTCAACGTCTTCCTTGGACATATTGGAGGATGCGGTGATGGTTATATGCTGCTCTTTGTTTGTACCCTTGTCTTTTGCGTAAACATTTACGATACCGTTTGCGTCGATATCGAATGTAACTTCGATCTGGGGTACCTGCTTCGGTGCCGGGGGAATACCGTCGAGAGAGAAGCGTCCGAGCGTTTTGTTGTCGGCTGCCATTTCACGTTCGCCTTGAAGTACATGAACTTCGACGGATG
>CAYUWC010000015.1:0-32131 GCA_964448355.1 uncultured Oscillospiraceae bacterium
AGTACAACACTTAAATCTATTATCATGTGACACAACATTTTATCATCCCTTTCGTTAAAACCAGAAATTTGTCATCACGCCGAATTCAAATTTCCCTCGCTCTTTCACCGAATAAAGTATAGCGGAAAATCATGAAGAAATCCACTGTCTACACAATGACCGCCCGAACATTTTTCGTCCGGGCGGTCTCGGTATCAATCATAAATCAGTTCAAACTTCACGATAGCTTCTGCCTGTGCCTTGCAAGCGTTCATCTGCCGTACCCATTGCATTGGGTTTTCTGCTTTCAGTTGCTCGGTCACGCCGTACTGCTTTGCCGGTTGCGGCACGATCGGTTCCGTGCGGTTTCGTGCGACTTATTCAAACCGGGTGCAATACGTTTTACGGATACCGGCATTATGCAAACGGCTCGTTTTTTCTTTTATGCTGTTTTAACAAATCAATACATTCCGCCCATGCCGGGATTTGCTGCGGGTGCAGCGGGAGCTACGGGTTCTTTCTTGTCTGCAACAACGCTTTCGGTGGTAAGTACCATGGAAGCTACGGATGCAGCGTTTTCGAGTGCGGAACGTGTTACTTTTGCGGGGTCAACGATACCTGCGGCGAACATATCGACATATTGTTCGTGAAGAGCATCGTAACCGACGTTCTTATCGGAACTCTTAACTTTATCGATAATAACCGCGCCTTCGATACCTGCGTTTGCGGCGATCTGCTTTATAGGTGCTTCGAGAGAACGCAGAACGATGCTTGCACCGGTCTTTTCGTCGCCTTCAAGAGTGGAGATGAGCGTTTCGAGTGCCGGCATAGCGTTAACGTATGCTGTGCCGCCGCCTACTACGATGCCTTCTTCGACAGCAGCTTTTGTTGCAGCCAAAGCGTCTTCGATACGAAGCTTCTTTTCTTTCATTTCGGTTTCCGTAGCAGCACCGACTTTGATTACGGCAACGCCGCCGGAAAGTTTTGCGAGACGTTCCTGAAGTTTTTCTTTGTCAAATTCGGAAGTTGTGGTCTCAATAGCAGATCTTATCTGAGCTATACGTCCGCTTATTGCGTCTTTGTCGCCTGCGCCGTCAACGATGATCGTGTTCTCTTTTGTAACTTTGACCTGACGTGCTCTGCCGAGTTGTTCGATAGCGGTCGATTTAAGTTCGAGACCGAGTTCTTCGCTGATAACTTCGCCGCCTGTGAGGATAGCGATGTCTCTGAGCATTTCTTTACGTCTGTCGCCGAAACCGGGCGCTTTTACTGCAACGCAGGTAAACGTACCGCGCAATTTGTTGACGATAAGTGTCGAAAGTGCTTCGCCTTCAACATCTTCGGCAATTATAACGAGCTTCTTGCCGCTTTGAACGATTTGTTCGAGCAGGGGAAGTATCTCCTGAATATTGCTGATTTTTTTGTCGGTGATAAGAATGTATGCATCGTCTATAACAGCCTCCATCTTATCCGTGTCCGTTACCATGTAGGGCGTTATATATCCGCGGTCGAACATCATACCTTCGACTACTTCTTTTGTTGTTTCGGCAGTCTTGCTTTCTTCAACTGTTATAACACCGTCGGAAGTTACCATTTCCATAGCTTCGGCGATCAACTGACCGATATATTCGTCGCCTGCGGAGATAGTTGCTACTCTTGCGATATCTTCTGCGCCGTTAACTTTCTTTGCGTTGTTTTTGATTTCCGAAACAACTGTCGTTACGGCTTTCTGAATACCTTTTCTGAGGATCATCGGGTTTGCGCCTGCGGCAACGTTTTTCATGCCTTCGTTGATAAGTGCCTGAGCGAGAAGAGTTGCTGTTGTTGTGCCGTCGCCCGCAACATCGTTTGTTTTGGTTGCGACTTCTTTTACGAGCTGTGCGCCCATGTTTTCGAACGCATCGTCAAGCTCGATCTCTTTTGCGATCGTAACACCGTCGTTTGTGATGAGCGGTGAACCGAATTTTTTGTCGAGAACAACATTTCTGCCTTTGGGGCCGAGAGTTACTTTTACTGTATCTGCGAGAGTGTCAACACCTCTCTGAAGAGCTTTGCGAGCGTCTTCGCCGTGAAGAATTTCTTTAGCCATGTTATTTACCTCCGTTATTCGACTATTGCGAGAATATCACTTTGTTTGACGATCGTGTATTCCACGTCGTCGATCTTTACTTCCGTACCGGAATATTTGCTTGTAAGAACTTTGTCACCTTTTTTAACGTACATAACAACTTCGTTCCCGTCGATCACGCCGCCGGGACCTACTGCTACGATCTCCGCTACTTGGGGTTTTTCTTTTGCGGAACCCGTAAGGATTATTCCGCTCTTTGTCGTTTCTTCGGCTTCTACCATTTTGAGAACGACTCTGTCAGCTAAAGGTTTGATTGTCATTTTGGTTTCCTCCTTGAAAATATGATAATTTATTACAATCTTATTTTTTGAGTTTTGGCACTCATCTTTGTTGACTGCCAAACTACAGAATATTATATCACAAAATAGCTTTTTTTCAATAGGTAATTTGCATAAAAATCTGTGGCAGAAAAATGTCTTTTTGTGAACGTGCTATGTTAATCCTCTTTTTTGAAGCTTATTTCGCCGTTTTCGGCTGCCGCCGTTACTTTGTCTCCGGCTTTTATAACGCCTTCGAGCATTTTCTCGGCAATTTTATCTTCTATCATGGATTGTATCGCTCTTTTTAACGGACGCGCGCCGTATGCAACGTCAAATCCCTTTTCGGCAAGAAGATCAAGCGCCGTGTCGTCAACGGAAAGGTCTATGCCGAGCGTTTTAAGCCTGTCGCAAACGGACAAAGTAAGGTTCTTCGCGATTTGCCGTATATCGTCCTTGTTGAGCTGGCTGAACACGATTATGTCGTCGATCCTGTTGAGAAATTCCGGACGGAACGTTCTTTTCAGCTGATCCGTCACATCGCCGCGGATCGTTTCCTGCGTGCGCTCGAAGCTGTTTTCCGACGCCGCAAAACCGAGCTGCTGTCTTTCGGTTATTTGTTTTGCGCCGATATTGCTCGTCATAATAATAACGGTGTTTTTAAAATCGATCCTTCTGCCTTTCGCATCGGTGACCATGCCGTCGTCGAGAATCTGAAGCAAAATGTTGAAAACGTCGGGATGAGCCTTTTCTATTTCATCAAAAAGAATAACGCTGTACGGTTTACGCCTTACCTTTTCGGTAAGCTGACCTCCGTCTTCAAATCCGACATATCCCGGAGGAGAGCCGATCATTCGCGAAACGTTGTGCTTTTCCATATATTCGGACATATCCACTCGTATCATCGCGTTTTCGTCGCCGAACATGACCTCCGCCAAAGCTTTCGACAATTCCGTCTTTCCCACGCCCGTCGGACCCAAAAACAAAAATGAGCCTATCGGTTTTTTCGGGTCTTTAAGTCCCACTCTGCTTCGACGTATAGCTCTCGCAACGGCCTCGACCGCTTCGTTTTGCCCGATCACACGTTGGTGAAGAATGCTTTCCATGTTAAGCAAACGTTTGCTTTCTTCCGCTAACAGCTTCTTTACCGGAATACCGGTCTGGGACGATATTATATCCGCAATGTCGTCTTCCGTTACAACAAGATTTGCCGACGATGTCTTGTTTTCCCACTTCTTTTTCATTTCGTCAAGCTCGCGAAGCTTTGCACGTTCGTCATCACGCAGCTTTGCGGCTTCTTCGAAATTTTGGTTTTTTGCGGCGTCGTCTTTCATCGCACGTATTTTGGCGATCTCGTCTTCTTTCGTTTGCAGATCCGGCGGAGTTGTTAAATTATCTATACGCACTTTCGATGCCGCTTCGTCGATGAGATCGATCGCTTTGTCGGGCAAAAATCTGTCTTGAATATATCGTTTTGACAGTTTTACCGCCGAGATCAACGCTTCATCGGATATTTTAACACCGTGGTGAGCTTCGTATTTGTCTCTTATTCCCTTGAGGATCTCGATCGCGTTTTCAACGGACGGCTCGCCGACGATTATCGGCTGAAAACGACGTTCGAGCGCAGCGTCCGTTTCAATGTGCTTTTTGTACTCGTCGAGAGTTGTCGCACCTATTACCTGCAGCTCTCCGCGCGCCAAATACGGCTTGAGAATGTTTGCCGCATCAACAGCGCCTTCCGCAGCCCCTGCACCGATAAGTATGTGTATCTCGTCGATGAACAGTATGACGTTACCGTTTTTGGTGACTTCGTTTATGGCATTTTTGATCCTCTCTTCAAAATCACCTCTGTATTTTGCTCCGGCTATCATCGATGTTATATCAAGAGCGACGACACGCTTGTTTTTTAACGTTTCCGGAACTTTGCCGTCCGTTATATGCTGTGCAAGCCCTTCGGCTATAGCGGTTTTACCGACGCCCGGTTCACCGATGAGGCACGGGTTGTTTTTTGTTCGACGACTTAATATACGTATAACACGTTCTATCTCGTCGGCTCTTCCGATTATGGGGTCTATTTTTCCGTCGGCGGCAAGCGATGTCAGATCTCTGCCGAAATTGTCGAGGGTGGGGGTGTTGCCTTTTTTGTATCCGCCCTTTTTCGTTTCGGATTTCTTTTCGTTAGTTGCACCTACAAGCCCCAAGTTGTCATATGTGTCTTCGAGTATGTCGTTCGTGTCGGAGCAAAAAGATATTATCTGCGAGGCCTTGCTGTCCTTTTCTTTCAAAAGCGAGATCAGCAGATGCTCCGTTCCGATCATGTTGTAACCGAGCTCACGTGCCTCGTATATAGAGTTTTCGATTACTTTTTTCAGCCTCGGCGTCATATCGCTTCCCGTAACGAAAGACGGTGTGCCCGTGCCGATAAGCTGTGCTATCTTTTCTATAACAAATTCCGGCGTGATACCGTTGCTTTCAAGAACGGACGACGATATCGAATCGTCGGCTTTTGCCAAACCGTAAAGTAAATGTTCTGTTCCCACATATCCGTGGCCGAGTTGACGAGCCGCTTCTACCGATAAATTCAGGGCTTCTGCGGCTTTATTTGTAAAATCATTCATAATGAACCTCCGAATTTTTGTTGTGTGATGTTTTTGTTAAAGCGTTTGCCGTATCTTTTCCGCCCTTACGGTGTCTCTGCTTTTACCGTCGGATATAAGCTCGATACTGCATGGATTTATTTCGGACGACAACTTGTCGATCAGCGCAATGTCCTGTTCGAGAAGACCCGCCTCCGTTCCGAAACGAATGTCCGACAACAGCTTTAACGCTTCCGAGGACGATATGCTTCTTGCGTATTTCAACGTTCCGAGCGATCTGAAAATACGATCTTTAACTCTTTCGTTTTCGATAAGTTTTTTTGCAAGAGAAGCTTCGGTTTTCGTTATTTTTTCGAGAACAGTCGTCAACCTCTCCATTATTTCTTCTTCCGAAACACCGAGCGAGACCTGATTGGATATTTGGTATATCGCACCGCCGGAACGAGAGCCTTCTCCGTAAAGCCCCCTTACGGTAAGTCCGTATCTTGAAAGCATTGCGGGGATCTGCCCGATCGCGCCCGTTTCCGTCAATGCCGGCAAATGTATCATAACCGACGCTCTCATCGCCGTGCCGAGGTTCGACGGGCAGTGCGTGAGATATCCCAGCTCGTCGGAATATGCGAAATGAAGCGCATCGTTGAGCGTTCTGTCAAGTGCACTCGCTTTTTCAAACGCTTCTTTAAGACAAAAACCGGGCATGATCACCTGCATTCTCAGATGATCTTCCTCGTTTATCATAATACTGGTCACTCCGTCTTTGCCGAGAAGCAAACCGCAATTTTCTCTGTTTTCCGCAAATTCGGGGCTTATTAAATGCTTTTCGGTAAGCTCTCCGGCACGTATGTCGGACAAAGCGCCCATATCGATAAAGTCAAAATCTCCGAGATTTTTTACCGTGTCTTTTATTTTTAACAACAACTCGCGCTTTTCCTCCGGCTTCATCGTGCTTAAAAATTTCACACCGGAAATGTTACGCGCAAAACGTATTCTCGTCGATATCGCATTTTTCATTTCGATTCACCTTCCCTTGCTTTGATCTCGTCACGCAGTCTTGCCGCTTCTTCAAAATTTTCTTCCTTGATCGCTTTTTCCATAAGCTTTCGTAATGATTCCGTTTCGGACACGGGATCGTTTGCTTTCTCTCCCGATCTCGGTTTGTGTCTTAACACTCCGTGCATTTTACGTAACGTGGGCGCCAGTTCTTTTTTGAATGTTTCATAACATTTTTCGCAGCCCACACGCCCTGTTTTAACAATCGAGCGGAACGTGCTGCCGCATTCGCATCTTTTCTCTTCCGTTAAACGGTTTGTCTTTAATATTTCCGGAACGAAAAACTCGAAATTTCCGAAATCTCCGAATCCTTCCATCGCTTTAAATATGCTTCCGCCCGTTATTCCGTGCTTCTTTGCGCATTCTTCGCAGAGGAATACTTCGGTGGTCTCTCCGTTGATTGTTTTTTTGAAATATGTTGTCGCTTTATTTTTTTTACAATTGTCACATAACATAATGATCAGTCTCCTTTATTATATGAATATTTCGGCAATAAAATCCGATTCGGATATTGTTTTTGTGTCAATCGGTCATAAGCATCGATTTTGTTATTGCCGCTCGCGCATAGTCTCTTACTTCGGCAGGGACCGCCGAAAGCGTGTTGTCCGATACGGCCGCACGAATAAGTTTATGCGTTTTTTCTCCGATATATCCGTACGCTTCGAGATTTTTAAGGAAAAGGAACGCGTCAAACTGCGTTAATGCATCTCCGATACTGTTTACAACGTGCATAAGCTGCCTGTGCCTGTCGTCGGTAAAAGTAACTCTTGTTATTTTTATACATCCGCCGCCGCCGCGCCTGCTCTCGATTCTGTATCCTTGCTCCGGTGTGAATCTCGACGAGATCACATAATTTATTTGGCTCGGAACAACCCCGAACTGCTGCGCAAGCTCGTTTCGCTTTAACTCTAAGTCACCGTTTGATTCGTCTAACAGCTTTAATATAAACGCACCTATAAGATCACTTGTCTTCATTACGTCTCAATTCCTCCCTTCGTATCTTTTGACTTTGACTATCTTTGACCTTTATGCTTTGATTATACCCTCTTTTTGTGTCAGGGTTGTGACAAAATGGGATCTGTATCATGTTATTTTTTAAAATGCGAAAAACCGAGTTTGCGGTCAAACGGGATCGACGGATCCGGTATAAACGGCAATGACCGCGTCGTCTTTTTCCGTAAACGTAAAATTAAGAGACAGGGGAGGTGTCAACACGTCAAATGACTTGAAATTTTCCGCAAGACCTCTGCCCGTAAATTTTGAGTATGCTTCTTTTTTCGTCCATATCTCGAAAAATCGGCGGTTGTTTTTGCCGACGTAGTTTTTTTCGTTTTCTGTAAACATTCTGTCGGCGACAGCTATGTTGACAGACCGTGTTTTTTCTGCGTCTATCCCTATCGGAGTATCGGAAATTGCCGCCGCATAATACGGAAAAGAGTGTGTTAAACTTATAAACAGTCTGTCTTCTCCCTCAAAAAACGGTTTGCCGTTTTCATCTTTTTTTATAACGAAAAGCTTATTCTCGTTTCCGCAAAGCTCCCTTGCGAGCGTAACGGCTGCTGCGGAAGCAAACACGGCTGCCGCAAATTCCGTTCTCTTTTTACGTTTTAACAGCTCTTTTTTTCTGTTCGTGTCCAACAACAACAGCGCATTTTCCAATTCCCGCTCGTAATTTTCGGGTATCTTTCCGAGTAATATCTTTCTCAAAACGTTATCTCTTTCCTGTTCTTTGTTAACTGATTTTATCATATGCGGAGAAGTATGTCAAGTTTTTTTTGTAAAAAACGCTTATTTGGAGGGATTTTTATCGGTTACTTTTCTGTGGCACAATTCTGAAAATGCGTAAAATCAACAAAAATCCGCTTGACTTTCCGGTATAAAAAATGTATAATAAAGTGATTCAGTTTAACGAATGTAAGCTGAACGAACACATTTTTAGTAGAGGCGTTTGAAATGATTGTAAAAAGTAACATTATTGAGTTTCCCGATCTCGGTATTTATGACCTTCAGGTTGACCGCGTAGCCGTGGAAGATGTTTTCGGTACGGGGTTGGATATTTATTGGTACGCTGTTATTATAACGTTCGGAATGATCTTGGCGCTCGCTTTTTGTATGTGGCGTGCAAAAGATTTCGGACTTAAAAGCGATAACGTGGTAGACGTTGCGCTTTGGGCTGTTCCGTTCGGGTTGATAGGCGCAAGGATGTATTATGTTTTAATGAAACTTGATACATACGAATCTTTTTGGGATATGTTGAACTTTAGAAACGGCGGTCTTGCGATATACGGCGGAATTATCGCCGGATTTGTAACTGGGCTTGTATTTTGCCGCATTAAAAAGATCAACTTCCTTGCAATGTTCGACTGCGCTTCGTTCGGCTTCTTTATCGGACAGGCTATCGGCAGATGGGGCAATTTTATCAACGGCGAAGCTTACGGCTCGGAAACATCCCTTCCTTGGGGCATGACGATTCAACGTTATTATATCGATTCTTCAACAAACGAACTTACTCTTTCCGACTATATCGTCGGTCCCGTTCACCCGACATTCCTTTACGAATCTCTTTGGAACATTCTCGGCTTGGTCATTGCGATATTCATCATTAAAAAATTCAAAAAAGAACACGGCGAATGCTTCTTTTTCTATATGGGTTGGTACGGACTTGGCAGAGCGTTTATCGAGGGTCTGCGTACCGACAGCCTGATGGTATTCGGAGTACTCAGAGTTTCTCAGCTTTTGGGTATAATCTTCTTCCTTGTAAGCACGGCTTGCTTTGTTCTTATCAGACTTGGCGTTTGGCACCGTCTTTTGGAAAAAGCCGAAGAAAAGAAACGTATCAAAGCAGGCGTTTATGCTCCCGTGTTTGAACACGACGGCGCCGAGATAATCACCGAAGAAGGCATAACCGAAACGGACCTTTTTGTCGCATCGCTCGAAGCACATAAAAATCTCACTCAGGCAGATGACGACGGCGGACTTTTTTCTTCCGATTCGAATAAGGATAAAGAAGATAAAGACGAACAATAACAGCGAAAGGAATTTTCTATGGCGGAGATAATCGACGGCAAGCTCGTTGCCGCACGCCTGCGCGAACAAATAAAATCCGAAACGGCTTCTCTTTCCGCAAAAAGCCGTGTCCCCGGTCTTGCCGTTATTTTGATAGGCGAAGACCCTGCGTCGCAGGTATATGTTAAAAACAAAGAAAAAGCTTGCGCGGAAGTCGGATTTTACTCCGAAAAATACGTTTTAAACGAAAATACTTCGCAACAAGACGTGATCTTTCTTATAAAAAGGCTCAATAACGACCGAAAAATAGACGGTATTCTTGTTCAGGCACCGGTCCCGAAGCATATCGATTACGAAAAAGTTATCGACGCGATCGACCCGACAAAAGATGTCGATGCTTTTTGCCCGATCAATGTCGGTAAAATAATGCTCGGCAAATACGATTTTGCGCCATGTACACCTGCAGGCGTCATGCAGCTGATATCTTCTGCCGGAATCGAGCTTGCCGGTAAAAATTGCGTTGTTATCGGCAGAAGCAATATAGTCGGCAAACCCATGGCAATGCTGCTTCTTCACGCCGATGCCACGGTCACGGTATGCCATTCCAAAACAGTCGGCTTAAACGATATCACACGAAAGGCAGACGTGCTTATTTCCGCTGTCGGCAAAGCAAACTTCGTCACTGCGGATATGGTAAAGCCCGGCGCTGTCGTTATCGATGTGGGAATGAACAGAACACCCGACGGACGTCTTACGGGCGACGTTTCGTTTTCCGATGTTGCAAAAACAGCCGGATATATAACACCTGTCCCCGGCGGCGTAGGTCCCATGACCGTCGCCATGCTTTTGAAAAATACTTTAACCGCAAGGAAACTGCACAATGAATAAAGAATCGCTTGATATTACTCAACATATTGCCGATCTTTCCGAAAAATGCGTTAATCGGATCGCTCCGGAGTTGTATACAAAATACGATGTAAAGCGCGGCTTGAGAGATATTTCCGGTAAGGGCGTTATGGCAGGCTTGACGGAAATATCCGAGGTTAAGGCTTACGTTATCGATGACGGTGATCTTGTTCCGTGCGAAGGCAAATTGTACTACAGAGGTTATGAAATACGTGACCTTGTTCACGGATTCATTTCCGAGAACCGTTTCGGCTTTGAAGAAATAGCTTATCTTTTGCTCTTTTCGGAACTTCCGTCCGCACAGCAGCTTGAAACGTTCAAATCCGTTCTGTCCGATTTCAGAACGCTTCCCACGCATTTTGTCAGAGATATCATTATGAAGGCTCCGAGCCTTGATATGATGAACACGCTTGCACGCAGCGTGCTTACAATGTATTCTTACGACAAAAATCCCGACGACATTTCTCTTCAAAACGTGCTTCGTCAGTGCTTGGAGCTGATAGCGCTTTTCCCGATGTTTTCGGTTTACGGCTATCAAACATATCGTTATTATCACGATAACCAAAGCCTTTTCATTCATGCGCCGCAACCCGAACTTTCAACGTCCGAAAATATCCTTTATATGCTTCGTCCCGATTGTTCTTACAGCGAACTCGAAGCAAAGATCCTTGATCTTGCTCTCGTTTTGCACGCAGAGCACGGCGGCGGTAACAATTCCACGTTTACAACACGTGTCGTAACTTCGTCTCATACCGATACATATTCCGCGATCGCCGCAGCTCTCGGCTCCTTAAAGGGCCCTCGTCACGGCGGCGCAAATATCAAGGTCACGCAGATGTTCGAAGATATTAAACAAAATATCAAGGACTGGCAGGACGAAGACGAGCTTACCGCATATCTGGAGGCTTTGTTGGACAAAAAAGCCTTTGATAAAAGCGGACTTATTTACGGTATGGGTCATGCGGTATATTCTCTGTCCGACCCCCGTGCGCAGATCTTTAAGAAGTTCGTCTCGGCTCTTTCCGAGGAAAAGGGCTTAACGGAAGAATACGAACTGTATTCCAAGATCGAACGTCTCGCACCGCAGGTCATTGCGTCCAAACGTCAAATATATAAAGGCGTCAGCGCAAATATCGATTTTTACAGCGGTTTTGTTTACTCAATGCTGGGGCTTCCGAAAGAATTATATACCCCGATATTTGCGAACGCTCGAATCGTCGGTTGGTCCGCACACAGAATAGAAGAGTTGTTGAGCAACGGTAAGATAATCCGTCCGGCATACAAAAACGTAACGAAAAAAAGACCGTACGTCGATATCGATAAACGTTAAACATTATCGTTGAGGTCCTTTGGTCATTTTATTTGCGTAGTTTGAGGTCAGATCAATGAAGAAAAAATTCAGATCAGTCTTAAATTTTATTTGCAGCAGAATATTCTTAATAAGCTTTCTTTTGCTTATACAGATAGTTCTGCTTGTTTCTTTTGTGCTCAGTTGGCAGCATAACGAATGGTTCTCGTGGCTTTATTCCGTTTTGTATATCTCCGGCGGATTTATAGTCATAAAGGTTATTTGCGATAACAGCAATCCCAGCTATAAGATCGCATGGATAATCCCCATACTTGTTTTCCCTGTTTTCGGCGCGCTTTTCTATCTTATTTTCAGAAATAATTCACTTGCGTTAAAAGAAAAAAAGAAGCTTGCGGGGATCGAAACGAGAATGAAGACCGAGTTTACGCATATCCCGAATATATCCGATGCAATACGTGCCGACGAACCTCTTGCCGCAAATCAGTCGGATTATATCAAAAATTATGCGTATTGTCCTCCGTATTCAAATACGTATTCGGAATATTTGCCGTCGGGCGAAGCAAAATGGATAAAAATGCTCGACGAGCTTGACAAAGCAAAGCATTTTATTTTCCTTGAATACTTTATTATCGAAGAAGGCGAGATGTGGTCTTCCATACTCAAGATTCTCGAAAAAAAAGCAGCCGAAGGCGTTGATGTCCGTGTTATTTACGACGATATGGGTTGTATACAAACACTGCCTTACGGCTACGAAAAAACACTCAGAAAAAAAGGCATCAATGCGTGTATTTTTAATTCGTACAGACCCGTCCTTTCCGGCAGTCAGAACAATCGCGACCACCGTAAGATCTGCGTTATCGACGGTATCGCCGGCTTTACGGGCGGTATCAATCTTGCCGACGAATATATCAATGCCGTCGAAAAACACGGCCATTGGAAAGATACGTCCATATTCCTCAAAGGTCCCGCCGTTTGGAACTTGACGGTAATGTTCCTTTCCATGTGGAACTTCGTCAACGGCTTAAACGAAGACTTTTCAAAGTTCCGCCCGAAAGAAGCGGATTGTTCTCAAATAAAAGCAAAAGGCATCGTTCAGCCGTTTTCCGACAGTCCGTTCGACGATGAAGCCGTCGGCGAAACGGTCTATATGAATCTGATATCCAAAGCGCGTAATTATGTGTATATAACAACTCCTTATCTTATTATCGACAACGAAATGATCACGGCTCTGTCAAACGCCGCAAAATCAGGCGTCGATGTCAGGATAATAACGCCGCATATCGCGGATAAAAAAGTCGTTCATATCACGACCCGCTCTTATTATAAAAAACTCATCGAGGCAGGCGTTCGGATATACGAATATGCCCCCGGCTTTATTCATGCAAAAACATTTGTCGTTGACGACGTTTATGCGGTTGTCGGCACGATAAATTTGGACTACAGAAGCCTTTATCTTCACTTTGAATGCGCAACTTGGCTGTACAAAACGGACAGCGTGTTTGCAATTAAAGATGATTTTTTAAAAACTCTCGGCTCATGTATCGAGTATACGGTAGAAATGTGCGACGGACGAAGCCCCGTTCAAAAAACGATCGCCGCTTTTTGCAGATTGTTCGCACCTTTGATGTAACGGTGGTGACTTTTGTTGTTTAACACATTTACAAGATCCGCGTGTTCGATATTGTTATGCGCGGCGTTGATATTGCCGCTGTTATGCTCCTGCAATGTTAACGCAAAATACAGCGAGACGTTTTTTGCAATGGATACCGTCGTAACATTCACGGTTTACGAACGTTATCACGATCTTTCGTCCGTCTGCTTTTCGGCACTTTCCGATGCCGAACAAACATTGACCGAACACGGTTCTTCCGTGATCTATGCGTCCGAAAACGGGCAGACAGTTGCGTTAAACGATGTTTTGACCGCTTTAACAAAACAGTCCCTTATCGTATCCGAACTTACCGACGGAGCTTACGATCTTACGGTCGCACCGCTCGTGTCTCTTTGGAATGTTAAACAAGCCGCAGCCCCGCCGAACGAAACGGAAATTTCGACGGTGCTCGCATCGATCGGCTATGAAAAGCTTATAATTACGGAAAATACCGTTACATTCGCCGATCTCGGAATGGGGATCGATTTCGGCTCGGTAGGTAAGGGCTGGGCAGGCGACAAGATAGCAGAGACACTGACCGATCGGGGAATTACTGCCGGTATCATCGATCTCGGCGGCAATATTCGTGTTTTCGGCGAAAATCCGCAGAAAAAAGACGGTTTTTTTCTCGTCGGCATAAAAGATCCTTTCGACACATCTTCTCTGATCGGCACGGTCAGGGTGAAAAACACAAATGTTATAACATCCGGCTCATACGAACGTTTTTTTGAATATGACGGCGAAATATATCATCATATTCTCGATGCAAACACCGGATATCCCGCGCAAAGCGGTGTCGCAAGCGTTTCCGTTATTTGTTGCGACGGTGCAATGGCGGATATGCTGTCAACGGCTTTATTTATTGTCGGCAAAGACAAAGGCCTTGATGTGTTAAACACACTTGCTGCCACGTATCCCGATCTTGCAGCCGTTTTTGTCTTATCCGACGGAGAGATCGTTACTTTTAACACTGATATGTACGGAGCTGTTTTCAAATGAAATTTCTGATCATTATTTTGATCTGCTCGATCTTTCTTTGTTCATGCGGAGAAGACGCTAAGATCATTTTCCCTTTTGAAGCCGATCTGGAAAAGCATTATACCGAGCTTGAAAAAATGACGGACGGTTCCGCTGTTCCGGACAGTAATTATATCGATGCGTCAGTTGACAGCGTTTTGTTGGAAGACGAGCTGTACTCCGTCGGTATAAACGGCGAGAACGGTGCGCTGTGGTTCTTCGATAAGACCGAAAATATGTACTACGATATGACAGGCTCGTCTTTTTCTTCTCCCGAACAGGCAAATACCGCTCTTTGTATTTACGAAGACGGAGAGCTTTTTCTCGAATATTCTCAGGGTGAGTTTTACGATATCGTTTACGAAAAATACAGACCGTCGTTGTCGGCGTTTTATGTTGACGATGATACAGTGCGCCTTATTTATATCCTCGGCGTCGAACAACTGCAATATCTTTTGGATTATCCCGTCGTTATGACCGAAACGACGTATCTCGAAAACGAATTTGTTTTCGGCAATCATTATAAAAAAATCGATCGAGCAAATTCTGCCGATACGTTTATGACGGAATATTGCACTGCGGACACATATTATATTCTTCTCGACGAATCTTTGCCCGGAGGCGCGGTTGCTATGGGGCAGTTAAGTGCTTCGGATGTCAGAAAAGAGCTTCTTTATCTGGGATACGACCCCGAACAGGCGATGATATGTATGTTTGTTGCCGATGTCAGCTTGAAAAACGGAGAAATAACCGTTGATATCAGCCCGAACAGACAGTACAGAACAAAAAAAGTAAGAACAAGCCAATATAACGTGGACTTTTTCGAGAACGAGCCTGCGTTTGTTAACAAAACAGCGTCGGAAAGCGAAAAAATAGCTTTTGCCGGAAGTAAATTCGGATGATGGAACTGAAAATACGTAAAAACGATGTTATCCTTGCGGCCGCGATCATCGCATTGTGTGTTGCTTTAACAGTCGTACCGTTCTTTTTTTCGTCGGACGGGAACGTGGTAGATATATATGTTGACGGGGAACTTTTCGCTGAAAAAGACCTTTATGAAAACTCGGTCACGGATGTTCTCGGCCTTATGTCCGTCATTGTCGAAAACGGGCGCGTGCGTGTCGAAAACTCGTCCTGCCCCACGGGAGTATGCGAACATTCTTCGCCTATCTCAAAGTCGGGAGACAGTATAATATGCTTACCGAATAAGATTTTGATAAAAATTTCGGGCGACGCAGAAACTGACGCCGTAAGCGGTTGAATTATGAATATTAAAATAAAAAAAATAACATACCTGTCCTTGCTTTTTACTGTCTGCCTGATCCTTTCGTATTTGGAAAACTTACTGTTTTCGGGCGTGCTTTTTCCGGGCGTTAAGCTCGGATTGTCAAATATTCCGGTCGTTGCGGCGTTGTACGCATTCGGCCCTCTCGTTGCACTTGTAATCGGCGTTGCCAAAAGCTTTATTTCGCTTTTGATCTTCGGCAGACTCGGCAGCCTGCTTTATTCTCTTTTGGGGATCGTTTTTTCGGTAGCGACGATGACTGCGGTCAAAAAAACAGGTGCATTTTCGCTTTTGGGCGTGGGCATAAGCGGCTCCTGCGCACATATATTTGGTCAGCTGATCGCCGCTTGCGTTATGTTAACAAGCCTGCAGCCGCTGCGTTTATTCCCGATTTTATGTATACTGTCCGTTGTGGCCGCAATCGTTCTTTACTATCCCGAACGCGCAGTTTTGGCTTTTATGAAAAAAAACTTGCGGCTGTGAACAACACTTCGTTAAAGAAAGCGTGATATTGTTGAACAAAATTAAAAATATCTTATTTTCAATAAAATCCTTTTTTGTAACAAAGATGAAAAAGGGCGAGATCTTTTGCGCTGTCGTGATCTCTCTTGCGATAACATTTACGCTTGAATGCCTCGCAAAAAGAGATATCCTCGGCGGCCTGACGTTTCTTGTAAAATCGCCGCTCCTTTTTCTTTGCAATATGCTGATCGTTTTTGCGTCACTCTCGCTCGTGTTTTTTATGAAAAAACGATTTTTCGGCTTTGCGATCATTTCCACCGTCTGGATCGGTCTGGGAATTACCAACTTTGTTTTGCAGACAATGCGCGTCGTGCCGCTGACTTCCATCGATTTTACAACCGTCACTGTCGATTTGACGCTGCGGTATGTCGGAATTATCGGCATTTTCCTTATTTTGATAGCAATAATAGCCGTGCTGATCGTATTGGTGTTTGTGTATAAAAAAATTCCGTATCAACGTCAATTCGGGCGTGTAAAAACCTGCATGATGATAGCTGCGGTATCGTTTTGTATGCTTATTATGAGCGCTGTCGGCCTTTCCGTCGGCTCAAACAACGAAGATCCGATCAATATAAACGAAGCGTATGAGGAATACGGCTTTGCATTCAGCTTTGCGAGAACTTTTGTCGAAAAAGGTATTGCCGAACCCGCAAATTACAGCGAAGAAACAATAAACAATATCGTAGCTTCGACTAATACGGAAACATCTCAAAACAAATTGTCCGCCAATATAATCATGCTTCAACTCGAATCTTTTTTCGATATGAAGCAGATCAAGACCCTTTCGTTCTCATCCGATCCGTGCCCTGTTTTTACGCATCTTAAACAAACGGGTATTTCGGGTTACCTTATCGTTCCGTATATAGGTTCTGGCACCGTAAATTCCGAGTTCGAAATCCTTTCGGGGTTGAACATCGATTTTTTCGGCTTCGGCGAATATCCGTATAAATCCGTTCTTCAAAATCAGCAATGCCCGACTATCGCTTCTTTGTTAAGCGAATACGGCTATACCGCTACCGCCGTTCATGATTACGAGGGAACGTTTTACGACCGACATATCGTTTACGGAAATCTCGGTTTCGACCGCTTTGTTCCGATCGAGTTTATGTGCAATACCGAAAAGAACACTCAAGGCTGGGTCAAAGATAAGATCTTTTTACCGTATATAGAGCAAATACTCGAATCAAGCGACGGTCCGGATTTTATATTCGGCGTTACCGTCCAATCTCACGGCAGTTATCCCACCGAATTTGCTTTTGATGAGGACGATATAACCGTTTCCGGTACGCTTTCGCAATTCGGCCAGCTTGACGAACGTAAGACCGCAGAATATTCGTATTATGCAAACGAAATACACGAGGTCGATACTTTTATCGGTGCACTGATCTCTTATCTTGAAGCTTTCGACGAGCCGACCGTGCTTGTTCTTTACGGCGACCATCTTCCCTGTCTGTCCGACCTTGACGACAGTGATCTCGTGTCCGAAAATATGTTCGCTTCGGAGTACGTTATATGGGCGAATTTCGATTTAACGGGCGAAGACAGAGACCTCGAAGCTTATCAGCTTTCCGCTTATCTTATGGAGCTTCTCGGCGGGTCAAACAGCGTTGTGTTTAACTATCATTCATCGTGTCGAAACAATGATGATTATTTGTCCGGGCTTGAACAATTGGCTTACGATATTCTTTACGGAGAAAATTATGCCGACGCACATAAGAAAAAATCGGACCTTGTTATCGGAATGGACGATATCTCGGTTGAAAGCGTTACGGTCGTGGGCAATTCAGTGTATGTAAAGGGCTGCGGCTTTAATGAATACAGCGTTATATACGTGGACGGATTTGCCAAAAAAACCGTTTTTGTAAACTCGGAGATACTTATGACGTCCGGTATCGATCCCGATGCCGCCGACAGGCTCACCGTCAAACAGGTGTGTTCCGACGGATATAAATATAACTGATCGCAAAATTCAGCTTCGCAAAAAAAATTATTCGGAGATTTTTACAATGCAACAGATACTGTACTTTTTTTCAAGCAGCAGCACATATTGTTCAAAAGCGGACAGAATAATAAGATCCGCAGTCGAAAGATATCCTGAGTTTAAAGAGGTAAAAATAAAAAAAATCGAGGAAAATCTCAAGCCGGAGATCGCAAATGAATATGACTACGAACGTGTCCCGTGTTTTTTTGTTAACGGCAAAAAAATATTCGAAGGCGTTCCGTCCGTCGAAAAAGTGTGCGAGGCGTTTCGTGAAGCGTTGAGCGACGCGGAATAAATTCGGTGTAACATATAGTCGGATATCGCCATATTATGTTAATGTAAATTGTTAACAGAGGTGGCAGATATGATCCGACGGGGTGTTAAGCTCATTGGCTTTACAGCCGCATTCGCGGCGGGCGTTATTTCATCGCTCGTTTTTCCGAAAACATTTATCATAGCGGTGTTGGCCGTTCTGCTTATCTTTTGTTGTCGGTCGAATTAAAGTCCGAAAAGAGATTTTCGGATTCGATTCCCAAAAGAAAGGAAGCTTTCGCTAAAGCGAAAGCCATGGTCATAGAGTATGAAGATCGTAGTCGTAAAGGCGAACGGATTTTGGAAAAGGGTCTTAAAATCGATATTTAAGGTCAAAACAGAAAAAGAATAGCACCGAAAAAATCTCGGACCGTCATGTAACGATCCGAGATTTTTATTCCGTAATTTTTTCGTCTACATAAGATGACATTGTATCCGCAAGATAGAAAAGAAGAGTTGTGGGGTATTTTTCGTAGGCGAGTTGGAGCATATTTCTGTATTCGTAATCCTCACCGCCGAACGGACCCATATGGTAAAAAATAATGAGTTCCTCGATAAATTTCAACGGTATAAAGCTCCGTATCATTCTTATCGAACGTGAAGCATGGGGCAGGGGGACTGCGGGGGATTTGTTCGTTGTCCATTGAAGATAAGTCTGCCATGCGCCGTCTACTTTTCTGTTGCGCTCTTCTTTTAAATAATAATTGCACTTGCAAAGATCGTGCAGCAGTGACGTTATTATAACACTGCTCTTGTCAAGCTCCACGCCTTTCATTTCAAGCAGACCGCTGAAGTTTTTGTAAACGTTCAAACAGTGCTCGCAAAGACCGCCCTCAAAATTGTTATGGAATTTGGACGCTGCGGGTGCGTTGAAAAAATCGGATTTGTTTTCAAGATAATCTATCAGATTTTCTATACCGTCGCGTTCCGTCGAACGCAACAGCGTCAAATATTCGTCTTTTTGCTTTTGGTTGATCTCCATTCTGATCTTATCGACAGACATTTGTTTTACAATTCCTTTCCTTATCGTCTTTATTATCGTTTTCTATCAATTCCGCATTTCGCCTGAGCGTTGCAACTCCGCGCCATGTAAACGCTCTGTCCGCATATTTTGCTCTGAATTGTTTGTCGGACAGGTTCGCAATATCTTCAAGCGTTAATCTTTCGAGCATGGTCGTGTCTTTTGCAAATTCCGATTCTTTAACATTTTGATTTTTCGGACATACTTCCTGACATCTGTCGCAGCCCCAGATAAGCCCGTTATTTTTTATCAGCGTTTGCTCCTCTTGCGTAAGCTCGCCCTTTTTTTGCGTTAATGCGGAAACACACTTTGTTATATCGCACTTCCCGTTTTTTAACGCGCCCGACGGACACGCTTTTTCGCATTTGCCGCAGTTTTCGCAAAGCCTTGGTTCACGTTCCGCACAATCGATATCCATATCGGATATTATCTCCGCAAGAAAGATATACGATCCGTATTCCTCCGTTATGATCAACGAGTTGTTGCCTCGGCAACCAAGCCCGGATATTTCTGCGGCACGTTTTTCGTCGATCGGCGAATTGTCTGTGTAAATATCGAAAATATTATTCGGAAACAGCTGCGTAAGCTCTTTTTTTATCGGCTCCAATTTTCGCGGTATATATTTGTGATAATCTTCAAGAGCCGCGTATCGGCAAAGATTTTGAGAGGGAGACGGCGTGTACGCATACGGGATGTACGTTAAAAAAACAGTCTTGTAATCTTTTTTCGATACAGTATCGCGCGATATGTATTTGTTTAAACATACTTTTGTGTAATCGACAAAATAAACGGGAGAGCCGTTCTTTCGGAAAATTTCGGATATTTTATCTTTGCTCATCGTATTCCAAGTGCCTGCTTTGCCAAAATATCCGCACGTTCGTTAAAAAACACGCCCGTGTGTGCTTCGACCTTGATAAATTCGGTTTGAAGCAGGGGCTTTGTTTTGTTCATAAACTCAAGATATTCTTTTGCGGCAAAACTTTCCGCTTTCCAGTCGCCGTTATACCATCTTGCAATTCCCGTGTAATCGTGATATATACAAAGCTTTTTGTACCCGTTTTTTAACGCAAACGCAGTCGCCGTCATCGTTGCGAGAAGCTCGCCCGCAACATTTCTTGCCGAAACGGCTTCGGGTTCGCTGCCTTCGCCGTTTTTTTCCGTAACGTTGCCGTCAGGCTCTATTATAACACAGCCGAAAGCGTATTTTTTTGTTTTTGCGTCGAAACTGCCGTCAACAAATGCGACAAGTGTATCGTGTTTTGCAAAGAACATCGGATCGTTTATGCTTTTGTCCGTATCCAATACCTTTTCACGCTCGGATGATAAAAAATCCTCGGCTTCTTTTTTTGTCGGAAAGCTTTTGTATTCCGCACCCGCAAAGCCGTGGATAGAAGCCTTGCATTCGTCCCATGTTAAAAAAATGCCGGTCGTTCTGCCGCTGCGCACGGCGTAAAATTTTTGTTTCATAATATTTCTGTTAAAAGACACGGAGAAGATCGTCCCCGTGTCTTTATCGTTGTTAAAAATTGATCTTTTTAGCCATTTCGAGGCGAACCGTGTCGAACGGTTTGGACATCGCAAGACCTTCGTTGATATCCAGGTCGGTTATCTTGCCGTTTTGAACAACAACAACTCGTTCGGATTTGTTGCTGCTTAACAGTTCAACAGCGTGAACGCCCATATTGGTTGCCAAAACACAGTCGTGAAACGACGGTGCGCCGCCTCTTTGAATATGTCCGAGAACGGTCGCGCGAGCTTCCACTCCCGATTCGGCTTGGAACCTCTTTGTAAATTTATCGATGGTTTCGATCCCGTTTTCGTTAACATATTTAAAGTTGACATTCTTTTTATGCTTACTGTTCGATTCGGGGAAGAATACGCATTCGGCGATAACGATCACAAAGTAATTTTGTCCGTTCGCTTTCTTTGCTTTTATAACATCGATAACGTCTTTTTGAAAATCAAATTCGACTTCGGGTACAAGAATGATATCCGCACCTGCGGCAATGCCGCCCTCAAGAGCCATCCAACCTGCACCTGCGCCCATAACTTCGATAATGGTGCATCTGTCGAGAGTTTCGGAAGTGTCTCTGAGCTTGGATATGCAGTCCGTTATTATGTTCATGGAAGAGTCAAAACCAATGGTGTCTTCCGTACATACTATATCATTGTCGATCGTTCCGGGAATACCGACGCAGGGAATGCCTGCGTGCGTCAGATCTCTGGCGCCTCTGAAAGAACCGTCTCCGCCTATAACGACCATACCGTCGATACCGAGAGTTCTGCAGTTGTCTGCTGCTTGTGCAACAACTTCGGGCTTTATAAAATCTTTATAACGAGCCGTTTTAAGGACGGTGCCGCCTTTTCTGTAGAGGTCTTCGACAAAAGCACAGGTAAGCTCCATGCTGTCCATTTCAATAAGACCCTTGTATCCTTTGTTGATACCTATAACCTTTATTCCGTGGGCTTTAGCCTGTTTTACTACCGCTCTTATGGCGGCGTTCATTCCCGGACTGTCTCCTCCGGAGGTCATGATTCCAATTGTGTTCATTTTAATTGCTCAATCCTTATATCTTAACATTGTTAATCGATATGATAAATACATTCATCAACATTATATTACAAACTTTCAGAAAAATCAAGCGTAAATCCAAAAAGACAAAAAAAAGAACCAATCATCTTGCATTTTGTCTTTTCCTTGCCGCAAAAAGAGGGGGATCAAAGGTCAGATCCCCGCATTTTCTCTTTTTTGGAATTATTTTACAAGCTCTACGGTCTCACGTGCGATCTCAAGCTCTTCGTTCGTGCCCAAAACAAGCACCCTTACTTTTGAGCCCTCTGCCGTGATCTCCACGTCTTTGCCCATCACGTCGTTTTTAACAGGGTCTATCTTGATTCCGAAATAATCCATTTCGTCGCAGATCCTTGCTCGCGTTTCGGGTCTGTTTTCTCCCACGCCGGCAGTGAATACCACCGCGTCAACACCGTTCATTGCGGCAATATAACCGCCGAGGATCTTTTTACATTGATAGCCGAACATATCAAGCGCAAGTTTCGCTCTCGGATTTTTGTCGTTATCCCATGAATCGTTAACGTCTCTGAAATCCGCGGATACGCCGGAAATTGCGAGCATACCGGATTTTTTGTTCATAATATCGTTCATCTGTGCGCCCGTAAGGCCTTCTTTATCCATTATTACGGCAACGGCGGCAGGGTCGACCGAACCGCAGCGTGTGCCCATCATCGGCCCTTCAAGCGGTGTAAGACCCATCGACGTATCGATACATTTTCCGTATTTAACAGCCGAGAGAGATGAGCCGTTGCCCAAATGGCAAATAACAAGCTTCAGCTCCTCAACGGGCCTGCCGAGATATTCCGCAGCGCGCCTCGATACGTATTTATGCGATGTGCCGTGAAAACCGTATTTGCGGATCTTGTATTTTTCGTAGTATTCCATCGGAAGTCCGTACATATACGCATATTCCGGCATGGTCTGATGAAATGCCGTGTCGAAAACGACTACCTGAGGAATGTCCGGTACGATCTTTTTGCAGGCTTTTATGGCTGCCGCATTTGCGATCGCATGCAGCGGAGCTATCGAATAATATCCCTCTATACGCTCGATAACATCGTCGTCAACAAGGCACGCCTTTTTGAAATAATCGCCGCCCTGAACGATACGGTTGCCTATCGCATCTATTTCCGCGATCGAAGATATTATCGCAAGATCGCCCTTTGTTAAACAATCGAGAGCAACTTTCGTCGCCTCCGTGTGGTCTTTGATGAATATCGGGGTCTTTATTTCGCCCTTGCCCGGAACGGCGTATTTAACAAAACTGTCGGCTGCGCCTATTTTTTCGCAGTTGCCCTTGGCGAGCATTGTTTCCGTCGACATATCTATTACCTGAAACTTCAAAGACGAGCTTCCGGAGTTGATAACAAGAATTTTCATAAAATTTTTCCTCACATATTGATTTTTGACTTGAAATATGTTAATATATACTCAGAATGATTTTCTCTCTTAATTATATATTACTTTTTGTTTTTTGTCAAGTTGTTTAATAAGTTATGTTTAACGATATATCGGTCGCCGGCATAGTCGCCGAGTATAACCCGTTTCATTTCGGTCATGCCTATCATTTAAATAAAACAAAAGAACGGTGCGGCGCCGTCGTTGCGGTGATGAGCGGCAATTTTGTGCAGAGGTGCGAGCCTGCCGTTTGCGATAAGTACGTCAGGGCAAAAGCCGCCGTGAACGGAGGCGTCGATCTTGTGATAGGTCTTCCCGCAAGATATTCGCTCGGCTCTGCGGAAAAATTCGCATACGGTGCAATATCAGTTCTCGCGTCGCTCGGCTTTGTGGATATGTTGAGCTTCGGCAGCGAAAGCGGCGATATCGCTCGTATAACCGAAACGGCAAATAAGATCGACGCCATAACTTCCTATGAGTACAAACAAGCTCTGTCGAACGGCAAAACTTTCGCCAAAGCGCGCTCGGAACTTATCGGCGCCGAACAGCTCGAACCGAACGACATCCTTGCCGTGGAATATGTTCGAGCCATAAAAAAACTCAATGCGAACATTGTGCCTTTTGCGGTACGGAGAACGGATGGGTATCTCGAATCCGCCACCGCTCTGCGAAAAAGCATATTTTGCGGCGACCTTTCGGGGCTTCCGGAATACTCGGCCGCTTTGTTAAAAAACGAGATCGATCACGGCAGGGCACCCGGCGATATGCGCAATATAGAAAGGACGATCCTCGGCTTTATTCGCAATGCAGACCTTTCTTCGTTCGATAATATTTACGGTGTTAACAAAAAAGAAGGCTTTGCGGGGCGTATCCTTTCCGCAGCTTCAGCATCGTCTCTCGATGAGCTGTACTCGCTTATCAAAACAAAAAGATACACTATGTCTACGGTAAAAAGAGCCGTGTTGTCGGCATATCTCAGGCTCAAAAAAGAACCGCTTTCTCCCGTGCCCTATGTTCATATCCTCGCATTCTCGGAAACGGGCAAGAGCCTTATAAAGGCTATCCCGAATAATGTTACCGTAGTGTCGAACATATCAAAGATCAAAAATATTTATCCCGAATACGCCGATGAGGAACGGAGAGTGACGGATCTGTTCTCGCTTTCAACACCGAGTATCGGCGGCGGTTTCGGTGAATATACAAGGAAATTTCAATGAAAAAAATTCTCATAGCCCTACCTCTTGAGCCTGACGGAAAAGCAAGGCTTGAATCGGTCTGCCCGGAAAACGAATATATTTACATATCACCGCAAAACGTAACCGAAAGCGATGTCGAATCCGTCGATGCCATAATCGGCAACGTTCCCGCGGCACTTATGAAAAATGCGAAAAAGCTCGAATGGTTCCAGTCGCAAATGGCAGGCGTCGATGCCTACATTAAAAACGGCGCAGTCGCCGAAAACGTTGTTATAACAAATGTTACGGGTGCTTTCGGGCTTGCAATTTCCGAACATATGGTCGGTTGCGTGTTTTCGCTGTACAAAAAGCTGCATCTTTACCGCGATAATCAAAATGCTTCGGTCTGGCAGGATATGGGCAGCGTTAAACAAATCGAGGGTCAAACCGTTCTTATCGTGGGGCTCGGCGATATAGGCAGCTGTTTTGCGAAAAAAATGAAAGCCCTCGGCGCGTATACGATAGGCGTTAAACGCAGACCATGCAAAAAACCCGATCATATCGACGAACTTTATCTTTCGGCCGCTCTCGAAAAAGTTCTTCCGAGAGCGGATATAGTTGCGCTTTGTATGCCCGATACCGACGAAACACGCGGAATGTTTTCTTCCGCACGTATCGCGCAAATGAAAGACGGAGCAACCCTTATCAATGTCGGCAGAGGTTCTGCAGTGGATACCGAGGCTCTTTGCGACGCTCTCGAAAGCGGAAAGCTTTACGGTGCCGCACTCGATGTTTTCGAACAAGAACCGCTCCAGCGCGAGCATAGGTTCTGGTCTGTTCCGAATGCACTGATAACGCCGCATATTTCCGGTTTTTTCCATCTGAGAAAAACGTATGATAACATAGTGGATATTTGTATCCGCAATTACGAAAATTATATTTTCGGCAGACCCTTTGTCAATGTTATCGACAGAACAACAGGGTATTGCAAATAAAGATCTTTTATTGCTTGAAAGGTTGAATACCGTGGAAAATAAAGATATTCCTTTCGTCGATCTTCATGTTCATTCATATTATTCCGACGGGACGTTTTCTCCCGAACAAATACTCGAACAGGCCGAAAATGCCGGCGTCGGTCTGCTGGCCATAGCCGACCACGATATGACCGATGGTTCGGCGGAATTGTGTAAAATAAGTGAGCATTCTCGCGTACAGTGTGTTCCCGCCGTTGAAATAACGTGCGACGATTTCGGTAAACAGATCCATGTTTTGGCGTATCGACCGGATTTTACAAATGCCGAATTTCGTTCGTTCGTTTCCGACGGACGACGCAGGCTCGACGGAATGAGTGTTTCTCTTGTTAAAAAAATGCAAGCCGCAGGATATCCCGTGAGCTGTGAAGCGTTGGAATCTTTTCCGTATACGCCCGGAGGCGGCGGTTGGAAAGCTCTTTATTATTTTAAAGCCGCCGGCATAACAAAACAGATCAAAGACGGTTTTTCGCTTTACGACCGATTCGGCTGCGGTTACGACAGCGCAGGTTTCACTTCTGTTGAAAACGCGGTCCGAAATATCCATAATGCCGGCGGCGTTGCGATAATCGCTCATCCCGGTATTTCGATAAAAGATAAAAGCGATCCGGATTTTGTCGCTGAACTTAAACGTCTTATAGGCTACGGTGCGGACGGTCTGGAGTGCTTTTATTCCGAACATACTCCGCATATAACAACGCTTTGCGTCGATTTTTGCGATAAAAATACGCTTCTTAAAACGTGCGGTTCCGACAGTCACGGTACTTTCCTTTCACGGCAGATCGGTGTTCCGAGCGTTACCGCAAAAGAACTTCGTCTCGGAAAAATATTAAAAAACGCATAAGCCGATCCGATTACTGTTGTGTGTACAGTTTACGGACCATGGCTCCGATTTGAAAATGTCCGACAAAAGGCTTGTCACGTTATTTACGGCAGCAGATATTTTGCAGGGAATTAAATGTCATTACCGAATATCTGTATGGAACCGGCCGCAAAAAAAGGCTGCGGACATACTGCTTAAGTTATATAATTGTTATTATGATATAAAAAAGAAAAGAGGTAAAGGAAAATGATTACTTATAAAGAAACCACCTATAAAAACTACGGAAAATGCCTCGAGATCTCGAACGGCTGCGTAGATCTTCTCGTTACGCTCGATTTCGGTCCGCGCATAATCCGTTACGGTTTTTGCGGCGGCGACAATATGTTGTATGAAGACCTGGAAAGAGTTAACGGCTATGACGAGCCGGATCTGAAGGAAATGTTCGGCGCAAACGCAAAATGGTATCTTTACGGTGGACACAGGCTTTGGACTTCGCCAGAAGGCACCGAGTCGTATTTCCCGGATAACAATCCCGTGGCATACATGATCGATGAGGAAAATGATAGCGTATCTTTTGAAACCGATATTCAGGAAGTTACGGGACTTCAGCTTTCGATTTCGATACAGCTTATGGAAGAAGGTTCCACTGTAGCCATCGATCATTTTATCCAAAACCATAGCGGTGAGCCTAAAAATTATGCGCCGTGGTCTCTCACGGTTCTTGATAAGGGCGGCGTTGAGCTTATCCCGTTTAACACAAACGATACGAATCTTCTTCCCAACCGCACCGTAAGAGCATGGCCGTATACGAATTTTGCGGATCACAGGCTTTATATGGGCGAAAAGTTCGTTTCCCTTTGCTCCGATTCTACGGATAAAAAATTCAAGCTCGGCTTCGATCTGCGTAAAGGCGTTGTCGCATATGTTAATAAAAACAATATGTTCGTCAAACACTTCCCTCATTACGAAGACAGCATTTATCCCGATAACGGTTGCTCTTTTGAAACGTTTACAAATCAGCATTTTCTTGAATGCGAAACACTCGGAGACATCGGTGTTAAACCAAATTTCTCACTCGTAATTCACAGTGAGGTTTGGGACTTGATCAAAGACGTTACGCTCAAAGATCCGAGAGACGAAAAGGAAATATCCGATCTTTTTGAAAAATACGAGCTTATCTGACGAAAACGGAGCTGTTTGGCGTGAAAATCCAATGTTTCAAAACAAAAACATCTCTTCACGCATAAATTCACCCTAAAACGGGACCCGACCCGTTTTTGTCGCAAAGCGTTTGTCGTAAAACGACTATATAAATTTTATTGACTGTTTGTGCCGCCGTTATGGCGGCGGAATGGAGATTATTATGACGAAATATAAGCGTGTTCTTATTAAGATCAGCGGTGAAGCTCTTGCCGGAGGCAAAGGTCACGGCATAGATTTTGAGAATGCTCGCGGTGTCTGCGAACAGATCAAAACGTGCCTTGATATGGGCGTGCAGATCGCCATTGTTGTCGGCGCAGGCAACTTTTGGAGAGGTCGTAACGGCAATGATATGGACGCAACAAGAGCCGACCATATGGGTATGCTCGCAACGATGATGAACTGTCTTGCTCTTCAAGATACGTTTATCAAAATCGGCGTCGATGCTCGTGTTCTTGCCGCAATAGATATGCAGCAATTTGCCGAACCGTATATTCGTGACAGAGCCGTCAATCACCTCGAAGCGGGGCGTATCGTTATCTTCGGCTGCGGTACCGGCAATCCGTTTTTTACAACGGATACGGCGGCTGCAATGCGCGCCGTCGAGATCAGCGCGGATATAGCACTGCTCGCAAAAAATGTTAACGGCGTTTACGATAAGGATCCCAATAAGTATCCCGACGCTAAACGTTTTGATAAAATAACATATAAAGATGTCCTTGCAAAAGAGCTTTCCGTTATCGACACAACGGCAACGGCTCTTTGCAAAGATAACAATATGCCGGTCCTTCTTTTTGAACTCGGCAACGGCGAAAATATCGTTAAAGCCATCAAAGGCGAACATATAGGCACTGTTATAACAAAAGACTAAATAAATTATAAAGGAGACTGTTGTATTATGAAGCCTCAGTACAAAGAAATCGAAACTAAGTTCGACAAAACGATTGCTGCTTTGGAATATGAATATTCTTCCATCAGAGCAGGTCGTGCAAACACCGCTGTCCTCGATAAATTGTCCGTTGATTATTACGGATCGCCGACAAAAGTCAATCAGCTTGCAAGCCTTTCCGTTCAGGAAGCACGCATTCTTGTTGTACAACCGTACGATTCGTCTGTTCTTAAAGATATCGAACGTGCGATCCTTGCTTCCGATATCGGCATCAATCCTCAAAACGACGGCAAGGTTATTCGTTTAACATTCCCGCCTCTTACGGAAGAACGCCGTAAAGATCTTTGCAAACAGATCCAGAAAGAAGCGGAAAACGCAAAGGTTGCGATCCGTTCTATCAGAAGAGACGCTCTCGAAGTGTTTAAAGCTCAGAAAAAGAAAAGCGAGATCACCGAGGACGACCTGAAGATCTGCGAAAAAGATATTCAGGACGCTACCGATAAATATTGCAAGGATATCGACAACATCGCAAAGAAAAAAGAAGCAGAGATCATGGAGATCTGACTTTAACACGGATGCTTCCCGCGCCCTTAAAAGGACGTGGGAGCATTCTGCGGTAACTTGTCGATTTTGATCGTTTGTTTTTTTGGGGCGGCACAGATTTTGCTGCCGAAATGTTAAACGATAAATATCGCACTCGCAACAGTTCACGTGAAAGGACGCTTTCGCAACGGTCGGAAGCGATGGTTTGTTTTATGTCTCTTCCGGTCCATATAGGCTTTATTATGGACGGCAACGGCAGATGGGCGCAAAAAAAAGGTCTGCCGCGCACGTTCGGTCACGAGGCGGGTGTTAAAACACTCGAAACGGTGATCGATCATTGCCGTGTTTCGGGCATACGTTATGCCACTTTTTTCGCTTTTTCCACGGAAAATTGGTCTCGCCCGAAAGATGAAGTCGAATTTCTCATGTCTCTTTTGGACAAATACATTTCGGAGCTTTCACGCAAGATCTCAAACGGCGAAGCGGGAAAATACAAGGGCGTGCAGCTTCGTTTTATCGGAGATCTGTCCGTGTTCCCCGAAAAACGCCGTGCAAACATATCGACTTTGGAGAGTTTAACGGATAAGGACGATACGTTGCTGAGAGTTAATATTGCCGTAAACTACGGCGGAAAAAACGAAATAATAACTGCCGTAAACCGTTTTATCAAAGAAAACCCCGGCAGTGTCATATCCGAAAAAGATATTTCAGACCGTGTTTACACCTCGGATTGTCCCGACCCCGATCTGATAATCAGGACAGCCGGCGAAATGCGGCTTTCAAACTTCCTCATTTGGCAGTCCGCTTATGCGGAATATTATTCAACTTCAACATATTGGCCCGATTTTTCCCCGAAAGATCTCGATACGGCGATAGATGCGTTCTCAAAAAGAACAAGGAAATTCGGTAATATTAAGGCTTAACACAGATGTTGCCGCATATTTAAATGCGGAAAAATTTATTAAAAAAACATTGAAAGGTTCGTTGAATGAAAAACAGAATTATATCAGGCGTGATCATTGCGGCGCTGCTTGCGGCGTTGGTCTTTTGTGCGCATATCCCGTTTGTCCTTAACGTTGTTATCGCGGCGATAAGTGCCGCTGCGCTTTACGAGACACTTATCGTAACAAAGTATATCGAATCGAAAGCGTTGATGGGAGTCAGTATATTTATATCTCTGTTCGTTCCGTTCCTTGCGCCGTTGTTGAAATTTATTGCGATAAGCGAACGGTTCAGTATAAGCTCGTCTGTCATTTCCGTTGTTTTTGTGTACATTCTGGTCGTTTTTATATCTATGCTCGTTTCGGGAGAGAAATTTTCTCTCGAACATATCAGCTTTGTATTTTTAATGACGCTTATAATACCCTGTTTCTTTTCAACAATAATTTACAGTTACGGTTTTTCGGGCGGAGTTTTAAACATTCTGCTTATTTTCCTGTGCGCATGGGGCTCGGATACCGGCGGTTATATTTTCGGCAGACTTTTCGGCCGCCATCAGTTCGCTCCGCATATCAGCCCGAAAAAGACGATCGAAGGCGTTATCGGCTGCATTATCAGCTCCGTTTCCGTCGTTATTATCCTTGCGTATGTCGGAGATGTCTTTTTTGACGAATACACGGTCAACTACGTTTCAGCTGCCTTTTGCGGCGTTTTCGGCGGTATCTGCGCTATCTTGGGCGATCTGTTCGCGTCTGTTATCAAACGCAGCTTCGGAGTTAAGGATTTCGGCAGTATCATACCGGGCCATGGCGGTATAATGGACCGCTTCGACTCCGTTTTGTTTGCCGCACCGTTTATTTACATAATAATCAGCACATTCCCGGTTTTTGCATAACACAGTTCGATCAAGGGGATCTTGTCAATGTCCACCAACAGAAAAATAAATATGCTCGTCCTCGGCTCCACCGGTTCGATCGGCACTCAAACACTCGATTGCGCCGAAAAGATCAATGCCTCCGTCGTCGCTATGTCGGCAGGCAAAAACGTGGATCTGTTCGAGACGCAAATACGTAAATTCAACCCCAAAGCCGTCGCTATGAGCGATAAATCGGCAGCAGCCTTACTTCAAGAACGTATATCGGATCTTCGTATCCCCGTTTTTTTCGGAGAGACGGGGATCTTACGTTTGTTTGACGAAACACCTTGCGATATTTGCGTCAACGGCATTGTCGGCGTCGCAGGTCTTAACCCGACCCTCGCAGCCGCCCAAAAAGGCATCAGGATCGCTCTGGCAAATAAAGAAAGCCTTGTCGTTGCCGGAAATTTAATTAAACAAGCCTGCAAAAAATACGG
Source organism: uncultured Oscillospiraceae bacterium (assembly GCA_964448355.1). Lineage (GTDB taxonomy): Bacteria > Bacillota > Clostridia > Oscillospirales > UBA644 > HGM12619. The sequence goes on from CAYUWC010000015.1 coordinate 30,945, forward strand.
TGCCGAAATAATCCCCGTCGATAGCGAACACTCCGCTATTTTTCAATGTTTAAACGGTATTTGTCCGACGGATAAAGATATTGCTTCCGTTCACGGAAAGATCAGACGTCTTGTTTTAACAGCCTCCGGCGGCGCGTTTTACGGCAAAACACTCTCAGAACTATGCTCCGTTTCATCATCGGCGGCACTCCTTCATCCTACTTGGAAAATGGGCAAAAAAATAACCGTCGATTGCGCAACGATGATGAATAAAGGCTTTGAGATCATCGAAGCTTCGCACCTTTTCGATGTTGACGAAAAAATGATCGATGTTGTTATCCACCGCGAAAGCGTCATTCATTCGATGATAGAATTTGCGGATTCTTCGGTCATCGCACAGCTGTCTTATCCGGATATGCGTATAGCTATTCAATATGCTTTAACATACCCTAACAGGCTGCCGTCGCCCGTTCCGCCGCTCGATTTTTCCAAACTTGCGGGTCTAACATTCGCAGAACCCGATTACAAAACTTTTAAGGCTCCGCTCATTTGCCGCAGCGTTCTTCGCACCGGCGGTAATTCGGGCGCTGTTCTTAACGCCGCAAACGAGATCGCCGTTGACGCATTTTTGAATAACAAAATAACGTTCACGCAAATTACCGATTTCGCCGAAAAAATGCTTGATAAATATGCGTCGGAAACAGTAAATTCCATCGAAGACCTTTTATATACGGATCTTAAGGTCAGAAAAGAAAATGTCCTGTAATGATGTTAAAAAAATGTCGAAAATATCTTTTGCAAAAACAAAAAAATTTTTTTCACCGACACGCTTCGACAACCTTTTTCGATCGTAAAGTGTATAATGTAGCCATACATCCAATAACTCGGCAAATCACTTTATTTGAAAAGGAGACTGAAACTCGTGAAAAAAGAACTTACAAAAGAATATCTCGAGCTGTTTTGCGCCGTCGAAGATACGGTCACTTACCTCGAGAAATTGAAGCAAATGCTCATTTCCGCACAGATCAGAGCGGAAGAATTGTTTATTTCCGATAACGACGACAGCGAACTTCACTAACGCAACACTGCGTCAAAAGCATTTTTAACCGAAACCACACCTCGCAAAACTCAACAGATCAAAAACTCAACAGTGCAAAAAAGGGAAACCTCTTGTTTATTAAGAAGTTTCCCTGATTTTTTTATTTAAC
>CAYUWC010000016.1:0-32124 GCA_964448355.1 uncultured Oscillospiraceae bacterium
GGCGAACTTACCATTTCTTTGCACATGCAGGAAACCGCAGGCAACGAATATCAGGGCAAGACGATCAGCGGCATTTCCGTCACAGTCTACGCAACACAGGATACAGTCGAATATGACAGCACGACAAATCTGTACGATGAAGATGCGGAATATGTCGTCGAAGTTTCCACTATTGAAGAGCTGCGTAGTGAGATCGCTAAAAACAGCGGTGTAAAAATCGTTTTGACAGATGATATCAAGATCGGCGATGAAGACCTCGAAATGGTTGATAAAGGGAAAGAAGCTTACGGTATGTTGCTTATCACAGAGGACACGGTCATTGATCTGAACGGTAAAACATTGGCTTATACGGGTGGTACAAACGATTATTGTTATTATATTTTCTATGTCAGGAATGCTACTCTGACGATCATTGACAGTTCCGGCGACAATAGCGGTACAGTTTACGGTAACGACCCTGACGGAACATGGGCGGTTATGATCAGAGAGCTTATTGGCGGCACTGTAAACATTTACGGCGGACATTATTTGTCGAAAGCCGGTGCACCCGTATATACAAACAACGGCACTATCAATATTTACGGTGGTATTTTTGAAACGGAAAAGTCTCAGCATCAGACGTTGTACATGGGCAATTTCTCCGGGGCGATTAACGTCTACGGCGGAACATATTTAAACTATAATCCCTCCACTAAGGCTGTCAGAAATATTAAGGTTGTCGACGGCTACCAAGTTGTTCAAGACGGAGATTGGTACAGCGTAGTCCCCAATAATAATTAAATTTTATAACCTAACGCAGAAATTTCCGCATTTAATGTGCGTTTCTTCGGGTTATCGGTGGAAGTGATGATCTCCCATTGAAGCCCTGAGAAGTTAACGCCCTCTGCGTGGGTTTCAAATCGTTTGCAATCTCTGCTCTTTACGAAAAAAACAGGGCGCTTGCACCGATTTAAGTATTACGAAAAAATAATCCTCATTAAATATTACGTAAAAACAGCATTCATTAAGTATTACGTAAAAAAACAATACCACACGCCGAGACGGGCATAAGCTTTTGCTTATGCCCGTCTCGGCGTTGAAATTCGGCAGCAGATCAAAGCCCGCTGCCGAATATGTATGTTCATGTCGCATAAGAGGTCGTGTCGCATAAAAATTGATTGCTTTCTTGCTTTCTGCAGAAAGCGAATCAATAACATTCAAGGTGTGCTTGTAGATTGTGGTGTTCGGGAACGCCATAATCAAATGCACATGGTCTTTGTTGTGTTCGCTCTTGGTGTCCTTGTCTTATGTATGCCCACGTCGCATAAGAGGCGATGTGGATCTTGCCTGTGCTACGTTTTGTTTAACAACGGGCAGTGGTAATTAAAGAGTTCTTTGATCAAAAGCAGGGCAGGGGAGTACTTAAAAATCTCTCTTGATCGTTGTGGGTTCGCCTTCAAGCAAAACGGGGTCTGCGAGATATTCGGCAAAACGTTTGAATGCGGTCGCATAATATGCGCCGGAACAGATACGTTCGTCCAACACTGCGCCTATGGGCATACAGCGGACAAATTCGACCCCGTCGGCTTTGCGCTTGGGAACCTCTCTTAGTTGACCTATCGCCAAGATCTGGCTTACCGTTCCGAAATCGTAAATATGGTGATAAATATGATTTGTTCTCAAACTGCCGAGGTTTGTGATGACCATACTGCAATGGAACGGGCTTGCGTCGATTATCGCTTTCGGAAGAAGACCATGTTTATCCATCCACTTTAACAAGCTGACGCCCATGCGCATAAGGAACGTCATACTGCAAAGTGTCTTGATTATCTTATCCGTTTTGTTGTTGCTTTCGTCTTCACGGTTTTTTTCTATGTATTCATGCATTTTGTTTTGAACGGAGTAAATATCGTCCTCAAGATCAAAATAAAGCTTGGACATCGTTTCTTTTTCAAGACTGCCGGCTTTTAACACGACCATACCCACGGTAAGTTCTTTTCTCGCAAAGATCTTTCGGTTTACAATGAACCTGTTTAATTGCGGAAACTCTGCGCAGATACGAACATACGCCGCGGAGATAAGCGACAGATGGCTTATTTTAAGCCCCTCTTTGCGTTTGGCGCGGATGTATCTGTCCATAGGTTCTATCGGTATATCGATCGTTATGCTGTTTTGAGAATCGCTTCGCTTTTCCATAATGTGAGGTACGATAGAGTACATCGGATCGATATCTTTCAGTCTTACGCCGTCTTTTCTCATAAAAATCTCCCCAAAAAGTCAGATAAAGTTCTATTTTCTGATATACAATATCAATGTATATATTTCTAAGATAGTATATCATATTTTTCCAAAACTGTCAAGAGGTATCGAAAACACGGCTGAAAGAAAGTGTTTTTTTAGAGTTTACAAAAAAATCATTAAAACCCCCTTGACATTTTCTGAAAATATGGTATAATGCTTAAATGTGACTGTTTGTGTATAAGGGGGATGTTCTATGATTATAGACATTTCGTCCGTACGCAAAAGCGAGGGGTCGTCTCTGCGGATAGATTCGTCTTTCGACTTGAGCGAGCTTGCACCCGGTTTTTCGGATGTTAAGGCTGAGGGCGAGATACGCAATATTTCCGGGATCGTTTCGATCAAGCTGACGATAAGCGGTGTTTATTCTTCCGCTTGCGATAGATGCGGAAACGATACGGTCCTTCCTCTGAAAACGGAGATCGCCACTGTTTTTGATGCCGGCGGCACAAAAGACGATTCCGTTGTTTTTACGGACAGTCGTATCGATCTCGACAGGACCGTTGCCGACGCGCTTGTTCTTGCGTTACCGATGCAAATTCTCTGTTCCGAGGATTGCAGACCCGTGACGGGAGAGGGATACGATATTATTTTTGACGAAGATTGAAATCAAATCCGCATTTTGCTTAAGCAATTTGCGTTAAATAAAGGATGGTGTAAAAAATGATAGCTCCTAAGAGAAGAATTTCCAAACAGAGAAAGCATAAAAGACGTTCCAGCGTATGGAAACTCGATATGCCCGGTATGGTCAAATGCTCGCACTGCGGCGAATACCATCTTTCTCACCGTGTTTGCGGTCATTGCGGCTACTATAACGGCAAAGAAGTTATAAAGATGGAAGAAGAAAAGAAAGACGCGTAATTGCTCCGCAATTATGTTCGAATGAAGATGGGAGACCGTTGTTTTTAAATAAATAACGGTTCGCCCGTCCGTTTTTGTTGCCGGCAATCAATTTGTTAACATCGGCAGATCGGATTTTGCGGAAGCTTGTGTTTTTAATATCGGAATAGTCGGGCGAAAGCCCCTTGTTGAATAATAAATAATATGGCATACATCACAAATATTGACCCCACAAGCCCCTTTTACGGTAAATTGAAAAACAACGACGAGCTTCTTTCCGTCAACGGGCATAAAATAAACGATATCCTCGACTATATGTATCATACCGTTGCCGACAGCGTTTCGTTATGTGTTCTTCGCAACGGCAAAGAATATACCGTAACGGCGAAAAACAAAACAGGGCATCTCGGTTTAACATTCGATTCTTTCCTTATGGATAAGCATCGCAGTTGTAAAAACAAATGCGTTTTTTGCTTTATCGACCAACTGCCGAAGCATATGCGCGATACTATGTATTACAAGGACGACGATTTTCGTCTTTCACTGCTTCAGGGTAATTACGTTACGTTAACAAACCTTACCGATGCCGATGTTGAACGAATATGCTCTCTTCGTGTTTCACCCTTGAACGTATCCGTCCATGCGACCGACGGTGACGTGCGCGTGCGTATGATGAAAAACCCGAATGCACGCAATATCATGCCGCTTCTTAACAAATTTGCCGAGGCCGGCATAAACCTTCGTTGTCAGATCGTCCTTTGCAAAGGCTATAACGACGGCGACATACTGAAAAGATCCCTTGCCGACCTCAAAGCTCTTTTCCCCGCAGTCTCGTCCGTTTCGATCGTTCCCGTAGGCCTTTCCAAATTCAGAGACGGGCTTGAACCCCTCATACCTTTTTTGCCGAACGATTGCGCGGATGTTATAGACATCGTCGATTCTTTCGGGAATGCCTGCGTCGAAGAATACGGCACACGCATTTTTTACGCTTCAGACGAGTTTTACGTTACCGCCAAAAGACCTTTGCCCGACTACGATTATTACGAGGAGTTTGAACAGCTCGAAGACGGCGTCGGTATGCTTACGTCGTTTATTCGAGAGTTTGACGACGCTGTCGATCTTTTGGAAAAATGCGGCAATAAAAAAAGGCTTTCTTTTGTTTCGGGCGTTATTATGAGGGATACCTTGCCCGAACGAATGACAAAGCTCAAAAGCAAGCTTACCGGTTTACAAACCGATCTGAATTTTATAAAAAACGATTATTTCGGCGAAAATATCACCGTAACGGGGCTGATAACCGGTACGGATATTATCGCTCAACTCAAAAACAAACAACTCGGCGACGTTCTTGTTCTCCCGTCGGTAATGCTGCGTGACGACAAATTCCTTGACGACGTATCGATAGCCGACGTCGAACACCGGCTCGGTGTTAAAATCCTACCCATTCCGTGCGACGGCGCAGGCACGGTCAACGCTATCGCCGAATTTGTTGAAAAATAACGAGATATAAGCAAAAGTAACGTTAGGTACGCTTGACAACGGCGTACCTTTTGTGCTATAATCTACACAATATGACATGTGATATCCATTGGAGGTACAGTCTTGAGCGTAAGAACCGTCAAACGTTTTTTCGGAATATTCGTACTCGCTTTCCTTATTCTTTTTATAGTTATAATAATAAAACTTCCGCAATCGGACGATATCGTAATCGACGATGACGATTTCCTGTTGCCCGACAATACAGTCGAAACGGACCCGGTCGTCGATCCTGTCATCGATGAGCCTGCGGAAGAACCCGACGACGAACCGGACGACGAGCCTGTCGTTCCGTTTATAGAAGCTGTTTCGCTTAACGACGAACAAATGCCCGATAATCTGCAAAAACTTGCGCAGGATTATAAGGCGATAGGTATGTCGGTCGTTGTTATCGAAAACGGAGAGGTCACGCACAGCTACGTTTACGGCAAACAGGATAGGGGAGATTACGGCACAGATCCCGTCGCATTCACCTCGGATACGATCATTCGTGTTGCGGGCGTCTCGGAGCTTGTTTCCGCAGTCGGTGTAATGTCTCTTTGCGAACAGGGGCTGCTCAGCCTCGACGCACCGATCGGCGATTTCCTCGGCTATACCGTTAAAAACCCGAAAACCGATTCCGTTATAACTCTTCGTCAACTGATGACGCATTCCGCAGGTATGTCCGATTACGGAGACTACAATAACGTCGTTTACGGCAAGATAAAGCATCAAACACTTAAACAACTTCTTACCGGAGATAACGCAAAGAGCAATTTTTACTCGTATAAGTCCGGCTATGAGTATGACTTTTCCAATTTCGGTTCGGCAATGATAGGTTGTATCGTGTCCGCCGTAACGGGTCAATCTTTTGATTCTTATATGAAAAGTACCGTTTTCGAACCGCTTGCGATAGATGCCGCTTTTTCTTCGACGGGAATAACAAATCGTTCGAATATCGCAACGATCTATCGTCAAAACGAAGTAAACTACACGCTTGAGGAAATGGACGAGTTTGCGGCGGAGCTATCTTCCGTTGCCGATGTGGATAATTACCGTATCTCGCACGGCAATCTCTATATCAGCGCCGCAGGCCTTTCCCGTATAGCTCAGCTTTTTCTGGAAAACGGCTCAATAGGGCTTGTTTCCGTTATTTCCGAGGATTCGGTAGATCAGATGCTGTCAACGGAAGCGGTCGGTTCTCTTTACAAAAATGTCGGTACTGGCCTTTGTGTTTCCGTAAAAACCGATCTCGTTCCCGGAAGAACTTTATACGGTCACGGCGGTTCGGCATACGGTGCGACTGCGGAAATATTTTTTGACCCGACGGATAAGTCCGGCGTTGTAATTATCTGCAACGGCAGTTTAAACACTACCGACGACACGGGCTTTTCGCTCATGGCAAAAGCGTTTATAAAAGAAATTTACAGTTCTGTGATTGGCGATTGATATGCAGCATATACTCTCTCTTGTCAGAAAAGCGGTCGATGAATACGGCATGATTCAAGACGGAGACAAAATAGCCGTCGGTTGCTCCGGCGGTAAGGATTCAACTCTCCTTCTCCTTGCGCTTTCCAAACTTTCCGCTTTTTATCCGAAAAAATTTTCCGTTGTCGGTATAACGATAGATATGGGCTCCGGTATTGACTTTTCTCCGCTTAAGGAGTTTTGCGAATGCGAAAATATCGAGCTTATTGTTAAAAAAACGGAAATATCAAAAATAATTTTCGATATCCGCAAAGAATCGAATCCGTGCTCTCTTTGCTCCAGAATGAGACGCGGTTGCCTTAACGATGCAGCCGTAGAAGCCGGCGCAAACAAAGTGGCGCTCGGCCATCATCGAGACGATGTTATCGAAACGTTTTTTCTCAGCCTTTTTCACGAATCGCGCCTGAACACGTTCCAGCCGGTCACGTATCTTTCTCGAAAAGATATAACGGTCATAAGGCCCATGATCTTTTTACCGGAAAAAGACGTGAAAAATGCCGTTAAGCGTTTGAACGTGCCCGTGGTTTTCAACCCTTGTCCGGCAAACGGGCAAACCGAACGCGAAAGCATGAAAGACCTCATATACGATCTCGATTATCGCTACAGAGGCGTTAAAGACCGTATTTTCGGCGCAATAGAACGCTCCGAACTCAGCGGTTGGAAAAAAAACGATGATTCCGATCAAAACTAACATAGCAGCCGTTTTAAACGCTCGTAAAGCTCAGAGTACCTTTCTGAGCAGCTTTGCATCACGAGAATGCATCGGTCTATGTCGTTTTTGTCTGTGGCATAATCAAAACAGCAGCGCGCGGAAAACATATCTCGTTTTGCGTTTAACATTTCACGCCGCAGCATAGCTTCTTTTTTCGACATTGTTTTGTTTAACATAAATTATCTCCCTTTGACCGTATCAGTTTTTTAAATTATACGGTGAAAGGGAGATTTTTATTCGTTATTATATCCTTAAACTTATTTTGGCGCTTGTTTGCTTGTTTTTGAGCCTTAGTTGATCTGCCAACATTGCAATAAATTCCGAATTTGTCGGTTTACCTCTGTTGCCGTTAATGGAATATCCGAAAATGCCGTTCAGCACGTCTATATCGCCTCTGTCCCAGGCAACCTCGATTGCGTGGCGTATTGCTCGTTCGACCCTCGAAGACGATGTTTGATATTTCTTTGCAATGGTAGGGTAAACTATCTTTGTTACGGCGTTTATCGTTTCGGGATTTTCAACAGCCATAATTATCGCAGTCCGAACATAATGATATCCTTTTACGTGCGCGGGAATACCTATTTCGAGAATCAGGCTCGTAACCTGCGATTCAAGGTCGATCTCGGTCGTTTCTTGTTTTAACATCGGATCTTTTACCTGCACCGGCGCGGATTTGCCGCAGATTCGCTTTATACGTTCGTCGAGGACCGTAAAGTCGAACGGCTTTATTATGTAATATTCCGCACCGTATTGCATAGCCTCTTTGATAACAATATCGCTTATTATCGAAGAAACCGCTATCATGTGCGGCTTTGTCGACAGTGTCGAGCACGAACGTAAAAACGCCAAACCGTCTATCGGCGAAAGTACTATGTCAAAAAGAACAACGTCGGGCGCCTTTTCTTTTATTGTCTGCAAAGCTTTTATCGGATCGGATACCGATGCGATAATATCATATCCGAGTTCCGTTAATCGCTCTGCACAAAAATTACGATAATCCTGTTGTTCGTCTACTATAACGATTTTTACTTTTTCCTGCATTTTTTTGTTCTCCTGTTCTGTTTGTTTTTTGCCTCCTTATAATATCACACAATAAAAGAAAAACAACGTGATTTTTGTCGTCTCCGATCGCTCCGATCATCGACATATTATTTCATAAAAACAACATATTGTACTTTAAAATGCATAATGCCACAATATGTAGCGGTCATTTCTTCCGTTTTCCGGTGGTTCGCAAAATGAAAAACCGTAAGTTTTGTCGATTCAAAACGAAAAGAAAATTCTGCTTTTTTATCTTTTTTCTATTGACATCGTTATATAAAAGAGTTATAATATCGTCAAAATAACATTGAAACGGTGCTTTTATGGCAATATTTGTTCCCGACGGTCTGCCTGCCGTTTTTGTTCTTCGTAACGAAAACACGGATATCCGTCCTTATAAAAACGAAATAAACAAAAATGTCGATAAAATTCTGATACTTAATCTTATGCCGACAAAACAGGCGACGGAAACGCAGCTGATAAGAATGCTGTCGTGTTCAAAAAAGGATATTGCGGTTTATCTGATGAACACCGCTTCATACGCTTCTCGCAATACCGACGGCGAATACTTAAACAAATTCTATCACGACTTTTCTTTTTACAAGGATCTTTTTTTTGACGGACTTATCGTTACCGGCGCACCGGTAGAGTATCTCGAATTTGAAGATGTCCTTTATTGGAACGAGCTTTGCCGGATATTTCGTTGGGCGGAAACGAACGTGCGTAAGATATACACGATTTGTTGGGGCGCACAAGCTGCGCTGATGTATTATTACGGTATAAAAAAATACCCGCTTCCGGAAAAAATGTTCGGCATTTTCGAGCATAGGCTCCTTTGTCCCGACGATCCGTTGTGTAAAGGTCTTCCTTTAACGTTTTTTGCGCCGCATTCTCGCCATTCCGAGGTCCGTGCCGCCGATATCGAAAAATGCCCCGACCTTGATCTGTTGTCCGTTTCCGACAAAGCAGGCGTTTTGTGGGCAGCGTCTCACGATCGAAAAATATCGTTTGTTACCGGCCACCCCGAATACGACGCAACAACTCTCTCGTCGGAGTATTTCAGAGATATTGACAAAGGCGAAAAAATACGTTGCCCGGAAAATTATTTTCCCAACGACGATCCGTCTTTACTCCCTCCGTTAACTTGGCGCGATACGGCAAAAATCATTTATTCCAATTGGGCGGATCTTTGATATCTTTGTTTAACATAATTAAAATACGGCGAAAGGCTGCTTTTTATGACGCTTTATCTTGTTCGTCACGGAAAAACGGAATATAATACTGTCAAACGTTATACCGGAAGCACGGATGTCGCTCTTTCGGGCGAAGGGCTTGAACAGGCGAAAAAGACCGCAGAGTTGTTAAAAAACGTTAAATTCGACGTTATCGCTTCTTCGCCGCTTTTACGTGCAAAACAAACCACGGCAGAAATAGCAAAATATCACCCGAATGTCCCCGTTGTATTCATCGACGGCTTTCGAGAACGCTGTTTCGGCGATTTTGAGGGGAAAGAATACAGCGACAGATCTTTTATCGATTTTTTATGCTTGCCCGAAAATATTTATTCCGCACCCGATAACGGCGAGCCTATAATCGAGTTTGACAGGCGTGTAGGGCAGGCGTTGAACGACCTCGTAAAAAAATATCCGAACAAAACCGTACTCGTTGTCGCTCACGGTATGGTGTCGAGAATGATCAATCGTCGCATCAACAAACTCGACTTCGGTCCCGCAAATGAATTTTTGCTTGCAAATTGCGATTATATCAAGTATGAAATATCGCCGGATGCTGCATTATAACCTAATGCGGCAGAGGAGATAAAATCACCGTTTTCTTTTATCTTTTTGTTTGTCTGCTCGGCAGAACACATTACCAAGACGGCGACTTCCTTTTTAATGCTTTGGCACAAAAGCCTTGATTGGTTATGATCGTAAGCTTTTTTGATTTTAAACATTTTCGGTTTAACAAAAATCCTCCGTATGTTTTGCGCACAGCCCGAAAGTAAGCCGCTTTCGGTCCGTGTATCATCACATACGGAGGAATATTTATTTTTCTGCCAGTTTTTTTATAACGTAACCGCCCATCATTATTCCGGCAACCGACGGCACCCATGCAACGGACGCCGGCGGAGTTTTCTTACCGTCGGCTTCATCGTCCGAAAAAAACGGCGTTATCGTTTCTTCCGTGCTGAACACCGTCGGAACATCTTTTATTCCGCGTTTTCTCATCTCGTAACGCATGACCCTCGCAAGCCTGCATACGGACGTTTCGAATATGTCCGCAATTTTTATTTTACTCGGATCAAGCTTGTTGCCAAACCCCATACTGCTTATTATTCCGATATTTCTCGCCTTCGCCTGTTCGATAAGGTCGATCTTTGCCGTTACGGTGTCAACGGCATCAACAATGAAATCTATTTTGTTGTTAAAAAGTTCGTTACGTGTTTGCGGAAGATAGAACATTTCGATCGCCGTCACGTTGCATTGAGGATTGATCGAAAGCACACGCTTTTTCCATTCCTCTGTTTTTAACTCGCCTATGTTGTGCGTAGTCGCAATGAGTTGACGATTGATGTTCGATAGAGATATCCTGTCTTTGTCTACAAGTATCAGGCTTCCGACGCCTGCACGCGCAAGAGTTTCGACGGCGTGGCCGCCCACACCTCCGAGACCTATTACGGCTACTGTTTTGTTTTTAAGCACTGCTGCGGCACTTTTCCCTATCGCCATTTCGGTGCGTATATTCCAACTCATTTTTTCACGTCCCTTTTTTATCTATAATATCATCTATTTACGTCAAAACTGTGTCCGTTTAACATATATTTTTACAACGCCGCTATTCTATGAGCGAATCGATTATTCTTGCAAGATAATCCCCGACCCCCGCTTTTTCGGCGGCTTGCGTCGTTCTTATCGGGATCACGCAAACAGTCTGCCCCGATATCTTATAGCTTACGGTGCCGACCTGTGTCCCGATATCGGCGGGTGCTTCCACGTACGGATCGGTCACCGTGACGCTTTCGACGTTTTTTTCGTTTCCTTTTTTAACAACAGCCGAAAATCCGCTTTCCGCCATCGCAGTCACCGTGTACACTTTTCCTTTTTTTACTTGAATTGTCGTTTCCGGCTCCGGTTCGATGTTTATAACGGCATATGTCGCAAAACCGTAATCGAGCATCGCCGCAACGTCCGCAAACCTTTCCTTTGAGGACGGCGCGCCGAGAACGACCGCAATGAGCGTCATTCCGTCTCGCTGTGCGGTTCCGCTCAGACAGTGCCCCGCAAGCTGCGTGTATCCCGTCTTCATTCCGTTCATTCCGCGGTACGTTCGCAGCATCTTGTTTGTGTTCGCAAGCCCGAAAGCACCGTTTCTTAAACTGTCGGTCCATATCGTTGTATACTCGTGTATAACGGGATGCTTTAACAGCTCCCTCGTCGCGATCGCAAGATCGTAAGCGGACGTAAAATGCCCGTTGTCGTCGAAAAGTCCGGTGCAATTTGTAAATACCGTATTCTCCATTCCGAGCTGTGCCGCACGTTCGTTCATTTGCCGCACAAATTCGTCTTCCGTTCCGGCAACATATTCCGCCAGTGCTACCGCCGCATCGTTTGCACTCGGTACGGCTACGGCTTTAAACAACTCGTTAACGGTCATTGTTTCGCCCGGTTCGAGGTATATTTGCGTTCCGCCCATCGATGCCGCACGCTCCGAAGCCGTTACCGTATCGTCAAAAGATATTCGTCCGTCTTCGATTGCTTCGAGTATTAAAAGCATCGTCATAACTTTTGTTACGCTCGCCGGAGGCAAACGCTCGTCTTTGTTGCTTTCGTAAAGGACTTCTCCCGTCGATGCTTCCATTAAAACACAGCTTTTTGCCGTCAGATTCAAATTTGCGGATACTTCAACGGAATGATCCGTCTCGATCTCGCCCGAATCCGCATATGCTTGAACGCAAAATGCCGATATCATCGCAAAAATAATTGTAAACACGATCGTCTTTTTCATCGTTTATCTCCATTCCGCCACCATAGCTGCGGCATAAACAGTTAATGAAATAGGTGCTCTTTTCGTTTTTCGAATCATTGAATCTTCACGCTCTCTTTTTATTTGAACAGTCTCATCCAGAATTTCTCTTTTTCGGCAAAGACCGTTCGTATCGGAATATCATAGTCCGCAAGGATTATATCGTCTCCGATCTTTACTATCTTCTCCCACGGGACCGTGTGCTCCTCGCATTTGCCGAATATGCCGAGAAAACGCGGTCTGCCGGGAACGGTAACGGAATCGATTTTCCCCGACGAAAGATCTATCGTTATATCTTCTATGTAGCCGAGACGTATACCTCCGCTTATACTGATCACTTCTTTATACTTCAAATCGTTGAGCCTTACTGTCATACAATATTCTCCGTTCCGCCGTGCGAGTTGTTTTACACGGCTTTTTTTGTTTAACACCGAAAAACCCTATATTGGATTTATATTCCCGATGCGCCTGCGTTATTCTCGGTTTGGGCAAAAGAAAATCGATCCGAAAAAGCGATTGAGCCCTGTTTATCGAAAATAGGTATGGCAGAATAATGATTTTTTTACAAATTTTGCCTGAATGACTTGACAAACCGCCCGAAATATTATAAAATAATACGAGTGTGCTTTCGGACGACATTGCCGTCGGTACAAATACAAAGTTTTCAAATTATATTCATTTTACAGCTTTAAATATCTTGTAAAATGAAAAGAAAAATAATGAATAGGATGAGTGATTTGGCAAACAGTAAAAAAAATCAGGCTGCATCTGCAGCAAAGCGCGGAAACAGCAATTCAAGCTTTTCTCCCGCAGTTATCATAACTCTTTGTGTTGCGGTCGCAATACTTGCGGCGGTAATTGTTTGGAGCGTTTTGGCAAAACAGGCAAACAGCCTTGAAAACAAGATCGCAATGAAGATAGACGAGACCGAGATCAGCGGTTTGGAATATCAATTCTATTATCAAAACGAGATCTCCAACTTCCAAAACGACTACAGCTCTTATCTTTCCATTCTCGGCGTCGATTTTGACGAAGACCTCAACAGTCAAACATACTGGGACGGAAATCAGTCCTGGGCAGAGTATTTCAGCTCACAGGCTCAAGATACTCTTATTGAAAGCACTCTTGTTTACAACAAAGCAATTGAAGAAGGCTACGAACTCAGCAGCGACGAGATATCTTCTGTCGAAACCGATATCAACACGTTTACTCAGGCTATCAAACAACTGGGTTATGGCGCCGACTATTATTTTGAAGCGATCTACGGCGAAGGTATGACCGTTGCCAAATATAAGGATTACGTCCTTCGTTCTACTCTTACAAGCAAATATCTCAGCGACCTTCTCGATACTTTTGAATATACTTCCGAGGATTGCGAAGAATATTACAACGAACATAAAGACTCTCTCGATACCGCTTCGTATCGTTCTTATATCTTCCAGTATACCGTTCCCGACGAAGTTGAAGAGGGCGACGAATCTTATAAAGACGAAGCTCGCGAGGCTGCAAATGCAATGCTTTCCGCTATAACAGACGAAGCATCTTTCGAAGATTATCTTAACAACAACGTTCTTACCGATGAAGAAAAAGAAGATGTCAGCACAGACTTTACGCTCGGCACAGACGTTAAAGTTTCTTCCATGAACTCCGATATCGCAGCATGGATGTCCGATTCCGCAAGAGTTACCGGCGATACTACGGTTATCGAAGCAAACAACGGTTTTAACGTTATCTACTTTATCGAATGCGGCCTTGATCGTTATAACGCAGTCAACATTCGTCATATCTATATCGCAGCGGAATCTTCCGATGAAGAAGACACCGAAGACGAGACCGATCCTCTCGAAGAAGCAGCAACCGAAGCAAACAGAATTTATAACGAATGGCTCGACGGCGACGCAACAGCCGAAAGCTTCTCCGAATTTGCTGTTACTTATTCCGACGATTCTTATGCTGCCGACGGCGGTGTTCTCTCAAACGTCTACAAAAACTACTTTGCTATCGACGAGATCAACGATTGGATCTTCGACAGCTCCAGAACGGACGGCGATTGCGTTGTGATCAATTCCGATTACGGCTCTCATATCATTTACTTTGAATCCACTTCCGATCCTTATTGGGAGATCACAGTTAAAAACACCCTCGCAAACGAAGACTACGATGCATTTATAACCGGACTTAAAACAAGTGCCGAAATTCTTATCAACGAAGATGTCATCGATCTTATAATCAAATAATTAAAAATATAAGGAGATATCTGTTCTCCGTGCATTACCGCAAATCGGATATATGACAGTCTGATGACGGCGCTTTCGAGCCTCATCTGATTTTCGGAGTCTTGTTTGCGGTTTTGCCGTATTAAGGAGAATGGGCGTAACATGGTTATGAAAAAAGGGATCACAGCAATTATCATTGTTTTAACGCTTTGTGCCTCGTTGCTGTCCGCGTGCGGAATAACCGACGAGTCACCCGCAATGAAAGCAGGCCAAACGGAGGTCAGCCTCAAGGAATTTCGTTATCAGTACAATAAAAACATCGAAGCGTTCCAAAATACGTACGGCACACGTTATTCCAAATACGTTGATTTTTCTCTGCCGCTAAACGAACAACAGTACGGCGACGACGGCTCGACTACTTGGGCAGATTATTTCGCGGACTATACGCTGCGTTCGCTTAAAAATTACTGTCTTCTTGCCGAGGACGCTCGCGTTCACGGTACAACACTTACCGAGTCGGATGTTTCACAAATAGACGACCTCGTCAAAGACATGGAAGATTATCTTGAACAAAGCAATATGACTGCCGAGGAATTTTTCGGCGGCGATATCACATTGGAAGATTACAGATCCGTTCTCGAACTCGATTTTCTCGGCACAAACAGATATAACGAATATCTTGACAACTTGGAGATCTCATATGAAGACAGTAAAACGTATGCCGAGTCAAAACCCCAGATATATGTCACGTTAAGTTATTATTACTATTGCTTTAAACCGGCAAATTACGGCGCATCTGTCAACAATGCAAAGAACGCCGCAAACGAGTTTATGGAATCTGTCACCGATATTTCCGATTTTGAATCCTTGCTTTATGAAAATATTCTCTCAGATGAGGAAAAAGAAGAATATTACGAGGGCTTGTATTTTGTAAAAGACGTATACTATTCCGTTCTTAACGACACACTCAAAGCTTGGGGCTACGATTCCTCAAGACAGGTCGGGGATTTCACTCTGTCTACGGAGGAGGACGGCGTCGTTCTTTACGTGTTTGCAGGCGCAGGTCTTCCCGAAGACTATCTTTCGTATACCTATCGCGGCATTTTCATCCCGTTTGATTCCGATCTTGACGATGAACAGGCGCAACAGCAAGCCCTCGCCGATGCCGACAGCATAATAAAAGAGTGGGAAGACGGCGGCAAAGGCGAAGACCTCTTCGCTTCTCTCGCATATAAGTATTCAAAAGACAGTAAAACATATTTAAAAGGCGGCCTTTCAAAAAATACGATCATTTCAGGCTTGGGTGACGGATCTTATGCTTGGATATCTTCAACCGACAGAACGTTCGGCGATACCGGCGTGTTCTCCGCAGATAAAGGGGTATACATTCTCTTTTATATCGAACCCGGTATTCCCGTATGGCAGTCTCAGGCAGAGGAAGCGTTAAAAGCAACAAGCTTAAACGAATATTTGGAAGAACTCGCCGACGAGTATAACTTCACTTCGTATGCAAACGTTATAAAAACCGTAAAATAAAACAAATAAAGAAAGAAGAAAAACTATGGTTCATGAATTTCACACACGAGATACCGTCATATCGCTTGACGACAGCGGCTTTATCTCGTCGATACAAGTGTGCGGCAAACAGATCGCTTTGGGAAAAACCCCGCTTGTCACACTTTGTTTTAATAACAATATCTATCGCCCCAACGCAGCGTCCGTTACGGGCAGCAACATCGAGCTTTGTACGGATATAGGCAACGTTGTTTTAACATTTGCCGAGAGCGATGCGTGCGTTTGCTTTGAGGTCGTTTCCGTTCCCGAAGATACGTATGCAGTCGTTTTCGGCCCTGTCACGGTCTCGATCGACGAAGTTATAGGCGATGTTATCGGCGTTGTTCAGGGTGAAGGCGTGGCGTTCGGCGCACAGGCGTTGAATATCAAAACAGTCGAGGGCCTTCCCGCACTTTATGCCGAAAAGCTGATGTCCTCGCTGAATTATATCGACAGCAATACCGGCATTACCGTTTGCAATGTAGACTTCGGCACACGTACCGCAACGGCGGTAGAAAACGGTACCGTGATCCAGCTTTACTGTAAACGCAGGGATATCAACGAAGAACTTCCCGTTTTCGGTGTTAACAACAGCATGGTCGTTCCTCTTCCGTCCGACGATCCGGATGCGCATATCGCAGGCGCAAAGATCGCGTTTTTCGGTTGCGATTCCGAAAATGCGCTCGATCGTATCGGCGAGATCGAACTTGAACAAGGCCTTCCTCACCCCGTTATCGACGGCGAGTGGGGCAAAGTTTCGAGGGGCGCAATGTGTTCATACCTGATCTCGGATTTTGATGCCGACAGTATCGACCTCGTCCTTGAAAAAGCCGAAATCGCAGGATTAAAATATATCTACCACAGCAGTCCGCAAAAAAACTGGGGACATTTCGAGTGGAACGACGATCTTGCCAAAAACAATGCCGAGGCTAAAAAACTTACCGATAAAGCTGCGCTGAAAGACATTTCCGTCGGCGTTCATACTTTAACGAATTTCACAACAGTCAACGACCCGTATGTCTCGCCCGTACCGAGCAAACATCTGCTCAAAATGTGTAAAGTCAAGCTTCTCGACGATATAGACGCCGCTTCGACGGAGATCCGTATTTCTGCTGCGGAACAGTTCAAACATCCTCTTACGTTGAATACCGTTCAGATCGATGACGAACTCATTACGTACACCGATTATTCCGAAAACGAAAACGGCGCAGTCCTCTGCGGCTGCACAAGAGGCGCTTACGGTACGGTACCGTGCGAACATAAAAAGGACGATACTCTTTACCGTCTTTGGGACTATCCGTACAGAACGCTTTTCCCGGATATCGTTCTTCAAGACGAGTTTTGCAAAAATCTCGCTGCGGTGTTTAACGAAAGTAATCTGAAACAAATATCTTTCGACGGACTTGAGGGCTGTTCGTACACAGGACACGATACCTATGCGCCCACAAGATTTGTTTACAAATGGTGGCAGAACGTAGACCATAATCTTATCAACGACGCAAGCCGCTTGCAGCACTTTAACTGGCATATCCATTCGCGTATGAACTGGGGCGAGCCGTGGGGCGAAGCTATGCGTACAGGTCAGGTAGACGGCAGAATCAAAAATCAAGCGTTTTTCCGCAGAAATCTCTTTCCGAGAATGCTCGGTTGGTTCCTTGTCCGCCTTGCCGACAGAAAATTCGAGTGTTCCACCCTTGAAGATATCGAATGGGCTTTGTCCGAAGCTGCGGGCTTTGACGGCGGTTACGCTATGACGATAAATGTCCCGACTTTGAAAAAACACGGCAAGATTGACGAACTTCTTACCGCTATGAAAAATTGGGATACACTCAGACTTAAAAACGCTTTTACCGACGAACAAAAGGCAAAACTCCGCTTACCCGAAACGGAATGGCATCTTGAAAACAACGGAAACGGCACGTATGATCTGTATCCGATGTTTATATCAAAACGCTATACCTGCGCTTTGTCCGAGCTTCAGCCCGGTCAGCCCGGAGGCTCCGATTGGAGCATAGATACTCCTTACGGCGGCAAAACGGCGTTCCGCTTAAAAGTCGACGGAGACGGCCCCGTTCGCGATATTATGTTTAAAACGGCGCAAAGCACGGTCAAATTCAACTGCGAGGTCGATGACGGACAATATCTGATCTTCGGTTTTGACGGAAAAGCCGAAATAACGGATAAAAACTTCAATCATATTCAAACCGTCGTTGCGCAGGGCGAGTTTACCGTTCCGTCGGGCGTTTCCGCGATCGCTTTTTCTTGCGGTCACGATAAAGATTGCTGCCCCGACGTGATCGTTCGTTTTATGACACGCGGTACACCCGAACAGATAAAAGAATAAACGATAAAAAAGATAAAAGACGATGTTCTGTCGTCTTTTATCTTTAACAATATATAATCATGAGAATAATCAAATTTGATCCGCTTCTTTTTAACGACGCAAACCGCGCTCTCGAAGAAGCTGTTTACGACGTTCGCGAAAACATCCTTTCTTTGTTGGATACTTTTTCCGGCAACGCTTTCATTGCATACAGTCTCGGTCGTCCTGTCGGTATTATTTGTTCGGATATGACGGGGACAAAAAGCCGCGCAAGTTTTTCTTTGTATGTCGCACCGAAATACAGGCGCAAAGGTATCGGTTCGGCATTGTTCGAGGCAGTGTGTAAACAAGCGGCCGAAAAGGGCGTGGATGGCATTTTGTGCGATTTTGCGTTTGACGAGGCTGCCGTCGGCTTTATTTCCTCTTTGGGTTTTAACAAAATATATTCTTCGCATTATATGTCGCTTAACACTTATGCGTCTAAGGATACTTTGGGCTTTGAACGATATAACGACGGTATGTTTTTCGATTTCGTAAACGCCGAAGCGAAGGCGTTTTACCCCATACGTTCTCGGCTCGGCATTAAACCCGCCATGATCTTGCCGACCGAAAATATGCGGTCTTTTTTGTCAAAAGCCGCAGATTCCTACTTTGTCCTGCGCAAAAACGGACAGATCGTCGCCGGCGGAGGCGTTTATTTGGGAGAAATATCCGATATTTTTGTCGATGAAAGTATGCGTAATTGCGGAATAGGAAAAAAACTTATCGAACGCTGTGTATCGCAAGCGTATAAAAACAGGATCGAAACTGTTTTTTTATGGGTCATTTCCGATAATCGTCCCGCAGTCGGGCTGTATCGATCCCTCGGCTTTGAAACACTAAAAACACACGACTTTTATATCAAATACCTAAACAGTTAAAACAGCCGTTATTCACGGCTGTTTTTTAATGGCTGAACAAATTGTTAAAGCAGTTTAATATCTCGTCCGCATTATCGCCGACAATATAGATCATATATTTGTCATGCGAGACGGTCTTGTAATTTTTGACCTTTTCAAACTCGTCGGCGTCCATATTCTCCCATTTCAAGTACTTTTCCTGCTGTATTTTCGCAAATACGGTTTTCAGGTCTTCAATAGCCGTTTGGCTCACCGCTTCGATAAGTATCAGCTCGTCCGAGCGTATGTTGCTGTCGGGCGCTTTGAGAAAAGCCGCGTTTCTTATCAGATCGTCTTTGATCCCGTATGTTAAAACAGCATCGGACGTATCGTCGAGAAAGAGTGTATCCGTAAAATCAGAACACTCATCGGTCAATTTTTGATATATGTCGTCAAAACTCATTTTATCGGTCGCGCTCGAACAAGACACAAACACCGATACGATCATGCAAACCGCCGTACATATTAAAAATAACCGTTTCATACCTTTTCGCCACACCTCTTTTCGCTTAAATTATATCACAAATATCACATCAAATCAACTGTTTTTTATTGACAATTCATCGTCACTGTGCTATAATTGCCGTAGAAAAAAGAACGGAAGATACGATCGGTCGACCATGGAAAAGATTATTTTTTACGATATAAAACCAACGCGCGAAAGCTTGTTTGAACATTTGCATTTGTCTTTTAACGATAAAAACGCCGAAACGGCGGAAAAACTGTTTGACGAAGCGTCGAAGATCGCAAAACCGAAAACGCTCTTAAAAGTCGTGCCCGTTAAAAACACCGAAGAATCATTATCGGTCGGCGATGTTGAAATAACATATCCGTACGTTCAAAAAATGCTTGCGGGCGCAGATATTGCCGCTGTGTATGTTTCAACCTGCGGCACGGAATTGGAGCTTTGGTCGCACGAAAAACAGGACCCGTCGCAATCACGTATTGCCGAAACAATAAAGCTTTTGTACCTTTACGGCTTGAACGAACCGTTCAGACAAATAATCAGAGAAACGATATTTCCGAACGATGGTCATCTCGCAGCATTGAATCCCGGTTCTCTCGAATTATGGCCTATATCGGAACAAAAAACGCTTTTTGCCATTCTCGGAGGGGAAGAATATGTTGAACGCAAGATAGGCGTAACGCTTTCGGAGAATTTTTGGATGTACCCGATATGCAGCACTTCCGGCCTTTATTTTTTATCCGAGATCGAATACGAAAATTGCGAGCTTTGCCCTCGCATTACTTGTCCGAACAGACGTGCAGCCTATAAAGGATAAAAAATTTATCTCAGCGAACGCTATTGTTGTAACTTAAGCAAGATTCCTATCTCCTCTCGGGCGGTAGGCATACCACGTTGAATACTTATTGAAGAAATATATAAATCGGAGGGAAATTATGTCTTACATAGAAGCAAGAGAAAAATATGCCGTTCTCGGCATCGATACCGAAGCCGCAATGAACAAATTGCAAAATACACCGCTGTCTCTGCATTGTTGGCAGGGCGATGACGTCAGGGGTTTCGACACCGATCCGTCAAAACCTTTAACGGGCGGTATTCAAACCACCGGCAATTATTTGGGCCGCGCAAGAACGCCCGATGAATTGATGTCCGATATCGAACAGGTCTTAAAATTTTGCCCCGGCACGAAAAAAATAAATCTTCACGCCTCTTATGCCGTTTTTGAAGACGGCGAATGGGTCGATCGCGATAAACTCGAACCGAAACATTTCAAAAATTGGGTCGATTTTTGCAAAAAACACGATCTCGGTGCCGATTTTAACCCGACATTTTTCAGTCACCCAAAAGCAACGGGACTTACTCTCTCGTCTCCCGACGATGAGATACGCCGCTTCTGGATCGAACACGGCAAAGCCTGCGTTCGTATTTCGCAGTATTTGGCAACAGAGCTCGGTCAGGTGTGTACTATGAATATCTGGACTGGCGACGGTTTTAAAGATATTCCTGCCGACCGTATCGGTCCGCGTATGCGCTACAAGGAATCCATCGATGAGATCCTGTCCGAACCGTTCGATTTTAATATGGTCAAACCGTGCGTTGAAAGCAAAGTTTTCGGTATCGGCGTCGAAAGCTATACAGTGGGTTCGGCAGAGTTTAGCCTAGGCTATGCCGCAATGAACAAAGAACGCTGCATCCCCTTGATGGATAACGGCCATTATCACCCGACGGAAGTGGTGTCCGACAAGATACCGTCTTTGCTCACATTTTTTCCGGAGATCGCTTTACATATAACAAGACCCGTGCGTTGGGACAGCGATCACGTCGTTTTGTTCGATGATGAAACAAAAGAGATCTGTAAAGAGATCGTGCGTTGCGGCGGCTTAAACGGTAGGGTACATATCGCGCTCGACTATTTCGATGCGTCGATAAATCGTATCGCCGCATGGGTCACGGGTTTTCGTAATGTACAAAAAGCGTTGTTGTACGCTCTTATGTCGCCCGATATGACAAAACAGCAAAACGAAAACGATTGGACCACGCTCCTTGTCGTCGCCGAAGAGCTTAAAACTCTGCCGTTCGGCGAAGTTTGGGCAGAATATTGCCGTCGCAATTCCGTGCCCGAAGACGGCTGCTGGTTGTCGCAGGTGCGTAAGTACGAAAAGAACGTTTTGGAGGCGAGAGTATGAAAGATGTCATGCAGGCTCCTTGGCTTGAACAAACAGTCCGCACGATAACGGAAATGTACGCTCACGGTTGGAACGAGCGTAACGGCGGCAACGTCAGCCTTATGCTGGACGAAGAACAAGTGTCCGAATATTTGGACGTTCGTTCCGTTATTCGCGAAATACCGACCGACTTTTCATGCCCCGAAATGAACGGAAAATATTTCCTTGTTACGGGTACAGGCAAGTATTTTAAAAATGTCAAATACGCTCCCGATGTTAATCTGGGAGTTGTTCGTTTGGTTGATGACTGTAAAAAAGCGCAGCTTTTATGGGGATACACCGACGGCGGCAGCTTTACTTCCGAGTTTCCGTCTCATATAATGAGCCATGCCGCAAGGCAAAAGGTCGATCGTGATAATCACGTCGTAATGCATTGCCACCCCGCCAATTTGTTGGCTATGACTTATGTACACAGCCTTGACGAACGCGAATTTACCAGAACTCTGTGGCAGATGTGTACGGAGTGTGTCGTTGTCTTTCCGGACGGTGTAAACGTTTTGCCGTGGATGCTTTGCGGCACAAACGAGATCGGTGTTGCAACAGCGCAAAAAATGCAAACCTCGCGCCTTGTCGTCTGGGCACAGCACGGAATATACGGCGCAGGCACGTGCTTGGACGAAACCTTCGGACTTATAGAAACCGCCGAAAAAGCTGCGGAAATATATATGAAGACCGCGCATTTGCCGAGAATAAACACCATAACCGACGAACAGCTGCATAAGCTCGAAGCACGCTTCGGTGTTAAAGCAAGAGAAGGTTATTTGGATTGAACGAAATTTTGAATATTAACAAAAGAAAGTCCGCTTTTTTGCGGACTTTTCTTTTTTTCAGGCTCCGAATATTTTAAACAACAGCACAGTCGTTTTGCAAACGGTAACGCCGACAACGGTCGGTATGATTACTGACAACACAGCCCATTTAAGCCCGGCTTCCTTTTTTATGGTCGATATCGTGGTCGCGCACGGCCAATGAAACAGCGAAAAAAGAATAAAGCATATTGCTGTCGTATATGTCCAACCGTTTTCCGAAAGAAGATCTTTTAACATCGAAAGATCGCCTATGTCCGTTATTGCCGTTCCCGCCGAGTATGTCATTGCCGTTATCGGCATTACTATCTCGTTTGCCGGAAGTCCGAGAATGAACGATGTTAAAATCGCGCCGTCCAAACCGAGGAATTTACCTGCAGCATCGAGTATCCCGCATATCGTTAAAAGAACGGAACTTCCGTTTATGTAAGTGTTCGCCGCAAGCCATATCGCAGCGCCCGTAGGTGCCGCTACGCAAACAGCTCTTCCGAGTACGACAAGCGTTCTGTCAAGCAGCGAGCGTATGAGGATCGTTTTTATTTGCGGTGATCGAAACGGAGGCATTTCCAGAATAAATGAGGAACTGTGCCCTTTAAGCAGCGTTTTTGAAAGAATTTTCGAAACGAGCAGCGTAATAAAAATACCGAGAAAAACAAACGCCGTTAATATCAATGCCGAAAAAACCGATGATAAAAACGAGCCGTCCGATATAAAAAACATCGTTATTATCGCTATCAGTGTCGGAAATCTTCCGTTGCACGGTACAAAACAGTTTGTTAAAACCGCTATAAGCCGTTCCCTCGGCGAATCTATTATCCTGCACCCGACTACCGCTGCGGCGTTGCAGCCAAACCCCATGCACATCGTCAAGGCTTGCTTTCCGCAAGCTCCGCATTTGTAAAAACATTTGTCGAGATTAAACGCTATACGCGGCAGATAGCCTATATCTTCCAGTGTTGTAAACAACGGGAAAAATATCGCCATCGGCGGCAGCATAACGGAAATAACCGTCGCTGTCGTTCCGAATATCCCCGAAACTAAAAGTCCGCGCCAAAAATCGTTAATACCTATCGCTTGCGCCGCGGTGTTTAACATATTTTTGACATAGCCGAACAGCCTTGCAAGCCATTCGGACGGATAGTTCGACCCTACAAGCGTTAACCAAAAGATAAATGCGAAAAATATCATCATCAACGGAAACGAGAGATATTTGCCGCACAGTATCCGGTCTGTTTTTTGTGTCCGTTTGTCGGGCACAACCTCTCCGTCAATGCAGCGTTCGCATATCTCTTTTGCTCTTTTTAACAGCTGTTCCGAGCTTTCCTCCGTATTTTTCTGCTCGTTTTTGGGGACAAAATTTTTTATGCATTGTTTTAACGGAGGAAGTCCGCTCGTTTTTCGCGCATCTGTTTTTATCACTTTTGTTCCAAGCTCTTTCGACAGAATGTCGATATCAATATCAATGCCGCTTTTTTGTGCCGTATCGCAAAAATTCAAGCATACTATAACATTGGGCGTTATATTCAATATTTGTAAAACAAGCAAAAGATTTTTTTCGAGGCACGTCGCATCGCAAACACATACTACGATATCAGCCGAAAGCGAGTGTATGTAATTGCTTGTAACCTCTTCTTCTGCGGAACACGGTATCAGCGAGTAGCTTCCCGGAAGATCGACGCAGCTAACAAGCAACTCTCTGTCCTCGTAGCTTCCCACAGCAGTCTCCACGGTCTTTCCCGTCCAGTTGCCGGTGTGTTGGTGCAGCCCCGTAAGGGCGTTGAATAAAGTGCTCTTGCCGACATTCGGATTCCCCGCAAAAGCGACAGTCTTTTTGTTTGTTGTATCAGTTTTTAACATAGATCGTTATTCTTTCCGCATCGTCGTTGCGCACGGCGTATACCGTTCCTTTGACAAAATATGTTTTCGGATCCCCCAAAGGACTTTTTGCCAAACAGAGCACTTCTTCGTCCGGGAAAAACCCTATGTCGAAAAGCCTTCTTCTGAAATCCTTTTCCGCGTTAACATCAATTATCCGTCCCTTTTGTCCGGGAGTTAGACATCTCATCGTTTTCATTGTCATAATTGCCTTTCTTGCTTACTATGCCATTATATTCGGGCTTAGTTTAACGTGATACTTGTGGTCATTTTCGACAAAATCGAAACAATACAAATAAATCTCTTGACAAACTGCCCAAGAAGTTATATAATATCATATATAGAACATTTAAAGGATGAATTGCTATGGCAGATAATACAGAAGCTGTAAAGAACACTGAAAATGTAACCGAAACCGCTCCCGAAGTAAAAAAGGACACGGTTAAACCTACCTCTAAAAAAACGGTAAAAGCTACCGATAAGAAAAACGAGAAAAAGCAAAAAGACGATAAGCTCGCCGAAATGCTTAAAAATCGCACTCCTTTTGAAGCTAAACTTATCAAAGGCCTCTTAAAGGGTAAATACGGATATGCCGATAAATGTCTTTTGAGTAAAGATAAGGACGTTGTTCTTAAAACCATGCTCATTATCGGCGAATGTCGTGCCGATAAGTATGTTGACCCGATCGCTCAGGTCGTATGCGACGCTGCAGACCCCGTTTTCCGTAAAACAGCTGCGGATTCCCTCGCTCTTATGAAAAGCAATCGTGCTCTTTTCCAACTCATCAAACGCATGGAGATCGAAAAAGATCCCGAAGTTCTTACCGCGATCACAAATGCCGTAAGATCCATTCATAACAAAGAGGCAGAAGCGGAATAATCCGTCAGAATAAAACTCCTTTGTAAAATAAAATTAAGCCGACTGAACCATCTGATCATGTTTCGGTCGGCTTTTGTTGTCTTTTATGGGTTTAATATGCCGTAAATTTTATTTTATCGCGTTCATGATATCAAAGATACTCTTTCGGGTCGGTCGAAAAAATGATATCGTCTTCGTCCTCGTAATGCTTGCAATAATACGGAATGCCGTTTTTGAAGCGTGTCACGTCCTTACCCGTTGTGTGATGACCGTATTCACTTGTAAAAAGTATCCTTTTTTTGTTTTTTGACGGCAAGATATATTCCTGCGGCGCCACGGAATAAATAATCATTTTGTAAGTTCCTCCAATTTTGCCAGTGCCTGTTCAAGGCCACCGACCTCGTCTATTATCCCTTCTTTAACAGCTTCTTCTCCTCCGAGCATCGTTCCGACGTCAGACATAAGCTCGCCTGTCGAAGTCATCAGCTCTCTTAGCCTTTCGGACGAAATATTCGAGTTTTCCGTTATAAAACGCGAGATCCGATCCTGCATTTTGTCAAAATAAGAAAACGTTTGCGGTACGCCTACGATAAGCCCATTCATTCTGACGGGATGGATCGTCATTGTCGCGGACGGAGCAATAAACGAGTATTTTGCCGAAACGGCAAGCGGTACGCCTATCGAATGCCCTCCGCCGAGTACAAGCGAGACTGAGGGCTTTTTCATACTGTTTATCATTTCCGCTATCGCAAGCCCCGCTTCGACATCGCCGCCGACTGTGTTGAGAATAACGAGCAGCCCTTTGATCAGCTCGCTTTTTTCTATTGCGACAAGCGCAGGGATAACGTGCTCGTATTTCGTCGTTTTGTTCTGCGAGGGAAGAATGTAATGTCCTTCGATCTGTCCGATTATCGTTAAACAATGTATATCGGACGCGGTAACAGAGCCGCTTTCTTTTATCTCTTTTTCGTTCATCGTGATTATATTTTTTCGCGTTTCGCCAAAAATATACACGGATTTATCTGCTTTGCCCGAAGAAAATATAAACAGACGGATCGCAATTGATCCGAAGCTCGTTTTAATATAATGTAAAGGAGATATACGATGAAACGAATACAAAAAAATATTTTTCGTTTTTTGATATTAACAACGATCTCTGTCCTTTTGCTCGGTATGCTGCCTGCTGCGGCAGTCGTCGTTCCCAATTCTCAAAGTTCAACAAATACCGGTCTCGGTGAAGCTTCGTATCGAGTAGGACAGCTCGGAGATGCGGTGTCGGATACCGGTCATGACATCTCAAATATCGCGGGAGACGCATTTACCGCTGTTTCCGACGCTTTTCAGAACGCTTTCGATATGTTCGACACGGGCTACAGCCCCACTTCTCATGTTGTAAACGAAAACGGTTATTACTCGCAAACTTACTCGAACAAAAGCGGCAGAAACGCATCTATATATGTCGATTCCGACAATAATGCGTACTCCGTAATGTGGCCTATATATGATGTTTGGAATAACGTCGGGGGAATCGACGAGACAGGCTATCCCACTGCAAACGCATATGAGGTCGGCAACGAATATTATCAGAATTTTACAAACGGATATGTCAGATATACCGATGAGGATAATATTTCTTTTGTTCCCTCAAAAAATGTGACGGAACAGGGCGTTGAGTATCCGTACGAAAATATGTCATCTCAAAAACAGCAGAATAATAATCTTACCGACAACGGCACGACAGAGCACTCTTCCGACGATTCAAACAACACGACCGGCAGAAGCCGTGCCGGAACAGGCGCCGATGGCTCCGGCGTTGCAGGCTCTCTTGAGACTGTAAACGATACAAATCCTATTATGGCGATCGTCGGCGTTGTTATCCTTGCCGCAGTGGTGATCATTCTTGTCTCTCTTTCGGTCGCAGCTTCAAGATCCGACGGATAAGCGTATTTCTTATTATACACGATTATTCACGCTTATTTTAGTTCTGTCGCTTTATATTTTTGTTGCGAACCGCAAACCGATTTGTTCATCAAACGTTGAAAACGACATAATTTCAGATAAAAATGACGATAATGTATGGGATACCGGAAATGCTTCCGATCTTTTACCCGAAGATGTCGAGCTTGATCCCGAAGACAACGGCCCTGAACCGCCTCCCGATGAGAATATTTCGGATGTTCGTTCGGAGTTCGTCGTTTCTGCTTTAACACATATTATCTCGGTCGCATCGCAAGAGGTCGGTTATGTCCATATCGGTCCGAACACAAAATATACCGGTAATTTCGATACGAGCGGACCCGATGAGTGGAGCGCCGAATTTTTATCATGGTGCGTTGTAAACGTCGAAAATGAGCTTTCCGTTCAGCTTGCGGGAAATATTGTGCCGTGGAGCGATTCGGTCACGGATTGCTTTTTGTGGTTTGTTTCACACGGCGCGTTTGAGGACGACGGAAATTATATCCCGCTGGGCGGAGATTATGTTTTTCTCGATCTTGATAATGACGGCTTGGTGGATAGGGTAGGGCTTGTTGTTCAAACACATATCGCAACAGCTCTCGATCTGTACGGCGCGGAGTATGATGAGATATGCATTCGCGTGATCTGCGGAAATATGCCCGAACAAAATCGTGTCGAGATGATAGATATTCTTGCCGATTCCTCTGTCGTTTCCGGTTTCGGCTGCGTGCAATAAGAAAGCTATCAATGCTCGCTGTAAGCTGAATGATACAGCCGAAAAACAATATAACTCGCCGCAGACGAACAGAACTTTACGCATAATAGAATGCAGCGTGAAAATTCAATAATTTAAAATGCAATAGGATCTGTTTTACGCATAAATTCATCTCAAAACGGAATCTAACCCGTTTTGTCTCCCGGCGTTTGTTCAAGAGATTCATTGACTGCTTATTTGCCACAACGGCGACGGAACGGAGATTGATATGCGAGATGGTTTTCGGTACTCGCAGTGATTTTTTAACTTGTAAAGGAATATAACTATCTTCGTATGTAAATAAAAATGGCGTGATACACATTAAAGAGTATCACGCCATTTTCGGTGGATCAAAGTTTATTTATTGAAAAATTCCTGCTGTCTGATAAGATTCTCGTATTTCTCCGCAGCGAGTTTTTGAGCTTCGTTAAACAGCTCTTCCGCTCTTTCGGGGAATTTGAGTGCAAGACTGGAATAACGTGTCTCGCTCTTGATGAAATCGATATAGCTTCCTGTGGGAGCTTTGCAGTCAACGGTAAGAGGATTCTTACCCTCTGCTTTTGCAGCGGGATTGTATCTGAATGTCTGCCAATAACCGGCTTCAACAGCCTTCTTCATTTCGTTTTGACAGTTAGCCATACCGCCCTTAACACCGTGCATTTCACAGGGCGCATAACCGATAACAATCGAAGGACCGTGGTATGCCTCGGCTTCGAGAAGAGCTTTGATCGTCTGGTTCATATCGGAACCCATAGCGATCTGTGCAACGTAAACATAGCCGTAAGACATAGCGATCTGCGCAAGGTCTTTCTTCTTGATAGCCTTACCTGCTGCAGCAAACTGTGCAACCTGTCCTACCTGCGAAGCTTTGGATGCCTGTCCGCCGGTGTTGGAGTAAACTTCGGTATCGAACACCATGATGTTAACATCTTCGCCGGATGCGATTACGTGGTCAAGACCGCCGAAACCGATGTCGTAAGCCCAACCGTCGCCGCCGAAGATCCATACGGATTTCTTGGAGAGGTAGTTTTTGTCGCTGAGGATATCGTGTTCGAGAGCGCATACAGCGTCGCTGTGGCATTCGTTAACGTCTTTTTCGAGTGCTGCGACAAAGTTCTTCGTTGCAACTTCGTTTGCTTTGCCGTTGTCGAATGTTTCGATCCATTCGTTTGCCGTAGTCTTAACTTCTTCCGTAACAGCGTCTGTAGCAACAAGCTCTTGAACTTTACCGAGAAGTCTGTTTCTTATTGTTTTCTGACCAAGACAAATACCGAGACCGTGTTCCGCATTGTCTTCAAACAAAGAGTTTGCCCAAGCGGGACCTCTGCCGCTCTCGCGGTTTACGGTGTACGGTGTGGAGGGAGCGGAGCCGCCCCAGATGGACGAACAGCCTGTAGCGTTTGAAATATACATTCTTTCGCCGAAGAGCTGTGTGATAAGTCTTGCATAAGATGTTTCGGCACAACCTGCGCAGGAGCCGGAGAATTCAAGCAGCGGCTGATTGAACTGGCTGCCCTTGATCGTTGTGTCAGCAAACGGTGTCTCTTTCTTTGTTACATTGCCTACACAGTAGTCAAATGCTGCCTGCTGTGCGGACTGACTTTCCTGAGATACCATCTTGAGAGCTTTGTTCTTGGAGGGACATACACCAACGCAAAGACCGCAACCCATACAGTCGAGAGGAGATACTGCCATTGTGAACTTGTATTCTTCACAGCCTTTACCCTTCATCTGAACGAGCTTTGTCTTCTTGGGAGCAGCTTTTGCTTCGTTTGCGTCGAGTGCAAACGGACGTATCGTTGCGTGCGGACAAACGTAAGAACATTGGTTACATTGGATACAGTTTTCGGGGATCCATTCGGGTACGTCAACTGCAACACCGCGTTTTTCGTATGCTGCGGCACCCTGCGGGAACGAACCGTCTGCGTGGGGAACGAACTTGGAAACGGGCAGTGAGTCGCCGTCCATCTTGGAAACGGGAACTACGATATCGCGAACAAATTCGACAACGTCTTCACGGTCGCCCGTGATCTTTGTTTTAACGTTTCTGACTTTGATATTCTTCCAAGCTTCGGGAACTTCTACTTTAACAATAGCTTCAACACCTGCGTCGATAGCTTTGTAGTTCATGTTTACAACTTCTTCGCCCTTCTTGGAGTAGGACTTGTAAGCTGCCTGTTTCATGTACTCAACGGCTTTGTCCATCGGCATAATGTTTGCAAGAGCAAAGAATGCGGACTGGAGGATCGTATTTGTACGTTTGCCCATACCGATCTCACGAGCTTTGTCGATAGCGTTTACGGTATAGAACTGAATGTTGTTGTCGGCAATGTATTTCTTTGTTTCGTCGGGAAGATGTTTTTCGATCTCTTCCGGAGTCCACTGGCAGTTGAGAAGGAATGTTCCGCCGGGTTTAACATCACGAACGATCTTGTATCCTTTAACGATATAAGAGGGGTTGTGGCAGGCTACAAAGTCTGCTTTTGTGATATAATACGACGATTTGATCTGGCTGTCGCCGAAACGAAGGTGAGATATTGTTATACCGCCGGTCTTCTTTGAGTCATACTGGAAATATGCCTGAATGAATTTGTCGGTATGGTCGCCGATGATTTTAATAGTGTTCTTGTTTGCACCGACGGTTCCGTCGCCGCCGAGACCCCAGAATTTACAGCTGATAGTGCCCTTGGGAGCAGTGTCGGGAGCGTCTTTTTCGGTAAGAGAAAGGTTTGTAACGTCATCGTTGATACCGATCGTAAAGCTGTTTTTCGGAGCTCTCTTTTTGAGGTTTTCGAATACTGCGAAAATGCTTGACGGAGGTGTGTCTTTCGAACCGAGACCGTAACGTCCGCCTACGACTTTTGCATTTCTTCCGCAGGAAGCAAGTGCCGTAACAACGTCAAGATAAAGAGGTTCGCCGAGAGAACCGGGTTCTTTTGTTCTGTCGAGAACCGCGATTTTTTTACAAGTTGCGGGGATTGCTTCCGCAAGTTTAGCTGCGACGAAAGGTCTGTAAAGACGAACTTTTACGAGACCGACTTTTTCGCCCTGAGCCATCATATAATCGATAACTTCTTCGGCAACGTCACAAACAGAACCCATAGCTACGATTACACGTTCCGCATCGGGTGCGCCGTAATAGTTAAATAGTTTGTAATCGGTGCCGATTTTTTCGTTGACCTTGTCCATGTATTCTTCGACAATTGCGGGAAGCGCTTCATAATAAGAGTTGCATGCTTCTCTGTGTTGGAAGAAGATATCTCCGTTTTCAGCCGAGCCGCGGAGAACTGGATGTTCGGGGTTGAGAGCTCTGCTTCTGAAAGCGGCAATGGCATCTTTGTCAACCATTTCTTCGAGATCTTTATAATCCCAAACTTCGATTTTCTGAATTTCGTGAGAAGTACGGAATCCGTCGAAGAAGTTAAGAAAAGGAACTCTGCCTTTTATTGTGGAAAGGTGGGCAACTGCGGCAAGGTCCATAACTTCTTGGGGATTGCTTTCGGCAAGCATTGCAAAACCTGTTTGACGGCATGCATATACGTCTGAGTGATCACCGAAGATATTGAGTGCGTGAGAAGCTACGCAACGAGCCGAACAGTGAATAACACAGGGAAGAAGTTCGCCTGCGATTTTGTACATGTTGGGGATCATGAGAAGGAGTCCCTGTGAAGCCGTATATGTAGTGGTAAGTGCACCTGCTGCAAGAGAGCCGTGAACTGCACCAGCGGCACCGGCTTCCGACTGCATTTCAACAACTTTTACTTTGTCATCGAAAATGTTTTTAAGACCGGTCGCAGACCATGAGTCGGTGAGTTCGGCCATAACGGATGAGGGAGTTATGGGATAAATTGCGGCAACTTCCGTAAACGCATACGACGCTGTCGCAGCGGCGGTATTACCGTCCATGGATTGTTTCTTTCTAACGATTGCCATGAATTTTTTCCTCCTGTTTTGTTTTATATAATTTTGTTTTATGAAAATGAAAACATTATTCCATACCAGATAATTATAACTTATTTTTTCACGTTTGTAAATATATAAAATATTAAAAAACGACAAAGGCATGCTTTTTTTACGGGTAATGGCGGAAACTGTATCCGAAAACGGCAATTGTTGCCGTTAAGCGTTTCCGTCGAGATATCTTTCAAAGTAAAAGAGATATTGTTGTGCAATTCCCGCATAAATGCCGAACGATGCCGGATCGAAATCTTTTGAAAAGCGATTTTCCAAAACTTTTTTAATCCATACGTCTATCGG
>CAYUWC010000017.1:0-31746 GCA_964448355.1 uncultured Oscillospiraceae bacterium
TTTCACATTGCGTAGCAATATTTCACCCACCTGCAAGGGTGGATTTAGTTGAAAAAGACAGATTCCTTTCGGAATCTGTCTTTTTCTGGCTCCCCCTGTTGGACTCGAACCAACGACCCTGCGGTTAACAGCCGCATGCTCTACCAACTGAGCTAAGGAGGAATATTCAATTTTGTCATTGGAGAATTTGTTCTCTTCTTGACTGCTTGAATATTATATCATAAAATTTATTGTTTGTAAAGGGGGTAAATGCAGAATTTACAAATATTTTACAATTTTCTTTTGTACTCTCGGTTAGAGGTGCCATGTATGGAATATCGTGTCGTTTATCGAATCATATGATCGATAAGGATCGACAAATCCTCGAAATTGCCGACGGCTTGAATTGCAAAATAATCCTGTGCGAGCCCGGAGCCTTCATTGTCGCTGTAATAGAGAAGAGAGTTTAGATAAAAATCCGAAAACGAGTCGTATTCTCCGAGGTCGGTGTCTATGATTTCGATCGTGATCGTCTTGTCTGGTTCGACCGTGAGGGGGAATACGTCTTCAATGCTTCCGAGCTTTTGTTCGTCAATGTATACGCAGGAACTTTCTATTTGAATAAAATTCGTGAATTCGAATTTTTCGAGTGTAACAACTTCTTCGGTCCTGTAATTGAAAAATACGCCGTTAATATTATTGCATTGCGAAAAAATAACGATAGGCACATTTGTCGAATAGAGCGAGTTGCAAGAATATCGTTCGTCCGATCCGGATATCTTTGTATAGGCAATCTGTCCGGAGGTATTCAGCTCCGTTTTTTGACCGTTGACGGAAAGTTCGATCACGTTTATCGTTAACACATCATTCGCATTCATAGATGACGTGTCAAAAAGAAATCCGAGGATCACAGCCGTATATCCTTTATATTTTTTATCTGCAATGGTTTCAAAAGTATCATCAATCATCTCCTCGAACATCGCATTCGCGTTTTGGCTGTCAAATGAAATAAATTCAATGTCGGGTCGAGTTCCTTTGTAAAGATAAATTACGTTAAAACCGAACTTGTCTCCGGATTCGATAACATCGCAATAAACAAGGTCGTCCGCAAATATTATCTTTGTATCGTGAAAACAGGCGGACAGTGTAAACAGCATGACAGACACATATAACAGCGGCAGAATCAGTCGTTTCATTTAAATCTTCCTCTCTCGGGCATCGATGATATTATTTACGTGAACGTATGTCTTTTACGATCCCGTAGACGGCAAACAGTACTCCGAGGGCAGACAAAAAGCATAAGACAATAAAAAATCCGGTCGTTTGTGTTCCATTAAGAAAACCCAACAGTCCTGTGAATTTTGTTCCGTTGACCCATGCTATATGCGGTTTTACTGCCGCGCAGATCACAAAAGCGATTATTCCTATCAAAGATGCTCCTGTTACGACTGTGCCGAAACAAAAACACCATTTATATGCGCTCACCGTATGCTCTTTTGTTTGTGTTATCGGTTCCGACCGTTGTTGGACCGGTGCATCCGAAGCTTGAACCGTTTGCGGCTCTCCTCCTTTTATCAAATAATCCGTTGAAACGTCAAACATTTCACTTAATTTTAAAAGATATTCGATATCGGGTGTGGACTGATCAAGTTCCCATTTAGAGATCGTTTGTCTTGTCAAGTCTAACTTTTCCGCCAATTGCTCTTGAGACAAGCCTTTCTCTTTCCTTAAGTTTGTAAGCGTTTTTCCTAATGCCATAAAGCACCTCCGTTGTTTGATCTGTTTGCATTATAGCAAAAAAAGTCGTTGCTGTCTACCCATGAAAACAGGAATTTTCGCAACGTAGCGTTGCATTTGACCGAATATTAAGATCGAGCACGTTCAAAATTCCGCTCATTTATGTTAAAAGGGGATTGAAAAGTCCGCGTCATGGTGGTATAATTATAAAAAACAACGCCTTACCTAAACAGGCGGATTCGGCACGACAATAATGTAAATACATAATTTTGTTTAACACCGACACAGGAGGTAAATTTATGTTAATGCAAAGATATCAAGAAGCGATCGACAAGCTTTTCAAAAAAATACGTGACACGCAAACCGATAATATGATCAAAGCCGGAGAAATGATCGCGGAAAGCGTTTCAAACGGAGGTTGCGTTTTCTTTAACGGTATATGTCACGGCACGGAGGGCGATGTTATATATAGAGGCGGCGGCCCGATATTTTATAAAAGATTTACTTACGATATTCGTATCGACAACACGGCGAGAAAGCGTGACAGGTCCGACCTTGGTATCGACGATTACGGCGCCGCCGAGCGATTTGCAATAGAACATTCAAATTTTCGACCGGGGGATATCCTGTTTGTAAGCTCCGTATCGGGCAGAACGGAATCCGTTGTAAAGCTCGCATACGAAGCCGTTCGATTCGGCGTAAAAGTTATAGCATTCACAAGCATGGAGTATGCACGCGAAGTTGAACCCGTTCACAGATCCGGAAAGAAACTTTACGAAATAGCGTCTCTTACCATAGACAACTGCGCTCCCGCAGCGGAGGCAATGCTTGACGTTGACGGCATAGAAGCAAAATTTGCCGCAGCTTCCGGTATAGCTTCCGATTATATCCTTTGGAACATCACTTCCGTTGCCGTGGAAAAATTGCTCGAAAAGGATATAACGCCCGGCATCCTTAAAAGTGCCAATTATCCCGGAGGAAACGACTATAATAAATCCGTTGTCGAAACAAACTACGAAAAGTACGGTTGGTAATATCCGACAGCGCAAAATAATTTATACACAGAAAAACGATTTAAGGAGAGTTTACTTATTATGTCCACCAAATTACACTACGATCGGTTTGTTAACGACTGGATGAATGCGCTTCCTCTCGGCAACGGACGTATCGGAGCCATGATCTACGGAAATCCGGATTGCGAACAAATAGAGATCAACGAAGAATCTTTATGGAGCGGCAGACAGATAAAAGAAAAAAACCACGCAACACCGGAAACTCTTGACAAGATCAGAAAACTGATTTTTCAAGAACGGCTCGGAGAGGCTGCAAAACTGAGCCGCGAAACTTTTTTGTCATCGCCCCCGACCGTTCGCTTTTTCGAGAGCTTCGGAGAGATCTTTCTCGATTTTGCGGATAAAGCTCCGTATACCGATTACAAAAAAGAGCTTGACCTTGCCGAAGCCGTTGCCCGAATAAGTTGGAATAAAAACGGTGTAAAACACAAAAGCGAATGCTTTGTCAGCGAAAAATACGATATATTTGTTTACAAAACGGAAAGCGACGGTACGCCGTTTTGCTGCGATGTTACAATAAAAAGAAAACAAGATGCGTATACCGGCGCGATCTCGAACGATACGCTTTTGATGAACGGCAGACTAATTTACGGCGACAGCCCGACTTACGGCGAAGGCGGCGAGGGCATGGCGTTCGGTTCGATGATGAAGATAGTTTCGGACGGTACGCTTTGCGAACATCACGATAAAACGGAAGTTACCGATGCGACATATATAATCGTATATTGTGCG
Source organism: uncultured Oscillospiraceae bacterium (assembly GCA_964448355.1). Taxonomy (GTDB): domain Bacteria; phylum Bacillota; class Clostridia; order Oscillospirales; family UBA644; genus HGM12619. The sequence goes on from CAYUWC010000017.1 coordinate 3,522, forward strand.
TTTGCAACAAATTACAATGTTTTAACTTTCGATATCGACGAAAGTATCGATTATCGACGTCCTCTTCGCGAGCATATACACGGTATTGACGGTATTAGCTACGATGAGATCAAAGCGGAACATATCAGAGAGCACAAAAAATGGTTTTCACCTGTCGAATTTGAGCTTGACGGACAGAGCTATGATGACGAATCGACCGATGTTCGATTAAAAAAACACAAAGACGGTCGTTACGACCCTGATCTGTATACGTTGTATTACAATTTCGGGCGTTATCTCCTCATTGAAAGCTCCGGGAAAAACGCTACGCTTCCGGCAAATTTACAGGGCATATGGTGTCACGATTTCAGACCGCCGTGGGGCAGCGACTACCATACGAATATAAATCTTCAGATGAATTATTGGCCTGCCGAGATATGCAATTGTTCCGAAGCACTTCTTCCGTTGATACATTACATGAAAATGATCTGCAAATTCGGCGCGCAAACGGCAAAGGAACTGTTTAATGCCGACGGTTGGACGATAAATCACACATCGGATATATTCGGGCGTACCGGTATACATGACAGCGTTGATTGCGGATTCTTCCCAATGGCAGGTTCGTGGATGTGTCTTCCGCTTTGGGAACATTACGAATATACAAACGATCTGTCGTACCTAAAAGAGATATATCCGATACTCAAGGGTTCGTGTTTGTTTGTATGCGATTATCTTTCGGAAGCACCCGACGGAAAGCTTGTTTCCGTTCCGTCAAATTCGCCCGAAAATTCGTTTTTCTACGAAGAACCGAACGGTGAAAAACAAAGAAGTATGTTTACCCAGGGCGCAACGATAGATTTTCAGATCATATATGCTTTGTTTACACGAACTGTATATGCTTGCAATCTTCTTGGCGAGGACAGCGATTTTTCGGACAAACTTAAAGATGTTCTCGGCAAATTGCCGCCGATGCGAATAAGCGAACGATACGGCACGATCTGCGAGTGGATACGCGATTACGAAGAGGTCGAACCGGGGCACAGGCATATATCCCATCTTTTCGGATTACATCCCGCCGATCAGATATCCAAGGATACTCCCGAACTTTTCGAGGCGGCAAAGCGTACCATTGCGCGTCGTTTACAACACGGCGGCGGTGCTACGGGTTGGTCTCGCGCATGGATAGTCAATTTTTACGCGAGGCTTGCAAACGGCGATGCCGCATTGCAAAATCTTAACAAGCTTTTATCCGATTGTACTGCGGAAAATTTGTTCGATATACATCCTCCTTTCCAAATAGACGGAAATTTCGGCGGCACGTCGGGCATTACGGAAATGCTTTTACAAAGTCACAGAGGCTGTCCGAACAACCGTATCGTCGATCTTCTGCCCGCGCTCCCGAACGAATGGCACAGCGGACATATAAAGGGAATCAAATCAAGAGGCGGATTTGTGTTCGATATAACGTGGAAAAACAATAAGCCGACGGAAGTCTATGTCACCGCAACAGCAAAAAAACCCTTGCTTTTGGGTATTTCCGAAAAATACGGCAGACCTTTATCCGATAAAGATTACACAGTCTCGGATTCTGTTCTCAAACTTGATTTGCAAAAAAACGAGACCGTCAAACTGACCTTTGTCGAATAACGATATAGCCGTCTCTTGATACAAGGCTGTGTTTTACGTCGATATCTTTACGAGTATCGAGTATGTTAAAACAAGTCAAAATTCATTGTTTGACAGAGCAGAGCATTGTTAAACCAAAATATCTTAACGGGCAGTCATTATTAAAAATGTAATGATTGCCTGGTTTTATAATTTTTTACAGATCTTATTTTACGTCGGAATAACGGATAATATGGGTCGTTCTGTTAATAATAACAATGCAATTTTAATTCAAGAAAGGTCTGGAATTAATTATAAATGAAAGCAACGGGAATAGTAAGACGTATCGACGACTTAGGTCGTGTAGTGATACCGAAAGAAATAAGGCGCACCTTGCGCATCAGGGAAGGCGATCCACTTGAGATCTATACCGAGAAAGACGGTGAGGTAATATTCAAAAAATATTCACCGATCGGCGAATTGTCTCATTTTGTCGGGGTGTACACCGAAACCGTCGGTAAGGCAACGGGGCTTACAGCCGTGATAACCGATCGAGACAGTGTTATCGCAGCGTCGGGACAGCATAAAAAAGAACTTTTCGAACGACGTTTGACGCCCGAATGCGAAAAGCTGATCGAAGAACGCAGAACTTATGTTTATAAGGTCGGCGAACGCAGGGTTCAAATTGCCGAGGATCAGGAAAAGCTCCATGCGGCTGTTTGCTCTCCGATAAATGTCGACGGTGATATCATAGGCTCGATCATACTTCTTATCGACGATATGGGCGCACAGCCGACCGAGAGCGACGTCAAACTTGTTTCAACTTCCGCGCAGCTCCTCGCAAAACAGTTGGAGTCATAAGAGTCGTATTTTATATTGAAGACAATAGTTGTTTAACAAAAGAACGACTATTGTCTTCTTATGTCATCCAAAATCTGTTTTCGGCGGTGAGTGCGCAAGGAGCTTTTGTTTTACAAAATAAATCTCCGTTTGATCGTGCATGACTTGACGACACATCGATGTGATACCGTTTAAACGTCGATTTTAGCGCAGTTTACCGAATAATTTTTGATGTGAAAGGTTCTCTTAAAATCCATAATAAGTAAAGACACATAAATTTCACAAAATAACCTATTGACAATGGAGGATATATCTGCTATAATATATGAGCGTCGAAAAATGACGCAAAAAAATAAATGATCCACTAGCTCAGTTGGTAGAGCACATGACTTTTAATCATGGTGTCCGGAGTTCGACTCTCCGGTGGATCACCAAAACCGAACTGTTTCTCAAAGAAGCGGTTCGGTTTTTTTCTATATGAATTTATAGGTTTGAGATAACATTCGGTATGTTAACATATTGCGGTTGACGGTGTCTTTTTCCGTTTTCTTTTATTTCGGAAATATATGGTTTTTCAATACTTGACAAAGGACATATTCGGTGTTATAATATAGAATAAAGTTTTTATAATGAGTAATTATGTCCGGAGGGAACAAACGTGTGGATCGCCGATAAATGGAAAGATTATGAGGTCGTTGACGCATCGTCCGGCGAAAAGCTTGAACGTTGGGCGGATCATATATTGGTCAGACCCGACCCACAGGTGATTTGGAATACCGCAAAGATTGATAAAAGATGGGGAGATCCGGACGCGCGATACGAAAGATCGTCTTCCGGCGGCGGTCGTTGGGCTGTTAATAAATTGCCCGAAAGCTTTACCGTAAATTACGGAACGCTCAAATTTAATCTCAAGCCCATGAACTTTAAGCATACCGGGCTTTTCCCCGAACAGGCCGTTAACTGGGATTGGTTTTCGGAAATGATACGTTCGTCCGAACGGGAAATATCTCTGCTTAATATGTTTGCCTACACGGGTGCCGCGTCTGTCGCAGCGTCAAAAGCGGGCGCAAAAGTCGTCCATGTTGACGCATCGAAGGGTATGACATTGTGGGCAAAAGAAAATGCGTCTCTTAACGGGATATCCAACATACGTTTTATCGTTGACGATTGCGTCAAATTTGCCGAACGCGAAAAACGTCGAGGTCATACGTACGATGCCGTCATTCTCGATCCGCCGTCTTACGGCAGAGGCCCGAACGGAGAAGTTTGGAAGCTCGAAGACGAGCTTTTCGGCCTTATGGAAAAGATAGTCGATATCTTATCCGACAAGCCGCTCTTTGTTCTTCTTAACTCTTACACAACCGGTCTTTCCGCTTCATGTATGGGCTATATTCTCGGTGTGTGTATGAAAAAACGCTTTGATCACGGAAAAATAACTTTTGACGAAATAGGACTTCCCGTCTCGTCAACCGATTTCAACCTCCCGTGCGGATCATCCGCGCGTTGGACGGCTGAATGATACGGAGAAAAATTGAGTACTATAATAAATGTTGAAAATCTTACTTTCCGTTATTCCGAAGGTAACGATATAATAAAAAATATTTCTTTACAGATCGAAGAGGGCGATTTTGTCGCAATCCTCGGTCATAACGGCAGCGGCAAATCAACTTTCGCAAAGCATCTCAACGCTATCCTTACACCGTCGTCGGGTAGGGTCACAGTATCGGGTCTTGATACTTCCGACGAAAATAATCTTACTCAGATAAGAAGAACGGTCGGTATGGTGTTTCAAAATCCCGATAACCAAATAATTGCGACCGTTGTCGAAGAAGACGTTGCGTTTGCGCTTGAAAATCTCGGTGTTGAACAATCCGAAATGCGCCGTCGCGTCGATGAAGCGCTCGAAACGGTCGGTATGTTAAAATACAAAAAACATTCCACCACGCAGCTTTCGGGCGGACAGAAGCAACGTATCGCGATCGCCGGCGTTATAGCAATGGAGCCGAAGATCCTCGTTTTAGACGAGCCGACCGCAATGTTGGACCCTCACGGCAGGGCAAGTATTCTCAAAACCGTTAAAAAGCTTAACGATAAAGGCGTTACCGTTGTTTACATAACGCATTATATGGACGAAGCCGCTCAAGCAAAAAGGGTTGTTGTTATTAACGAGGGAGAGATACTTTTGGACGGCACTCCGCATTACGTTTTTCAAAATGCGGGTCTGCTTACTTCCGTCGGTCTTGATGTTCCGCAAAGTACTTCTCTTATGTTTCTGCTTCGGCGTAACGGTTTACAGGTCCCGCTTGCGGTCCTTACCGAGGACGAATGCGTTTCCGTCCTTTCAGATATCTTGACACGAAAGAATCCGACATAAATGAATCCTATCTTAAAGGCTGAAGATCTCAGCCATATATACGGAGAAGGAACTCCGTTTGAAAAAAAAGCCGTAGATAATGTTAATTTCGAAATATTCGAAGACGAGTTTATCGGTGTTATAGGCAGGACCGGTTCCGGTAAAAGTACGTTGATACAACATCTTAACGGTATCCTTCGTCCGTCCTCCGGTCACCTTTATTATGAGGGAAACGACTGTTGGGCAAAAGGCTTTTCACGAAATATCCTGCGGTTTAACGTAGGGCTTGTGTTTCAATACCCCGAATACCAGCTTTTCGAAGAAACCGTCGAAAAAGACATCGCTTTCGGCCCGAAAAACATGGGGCTTCCCGCCGGCGAGACAGAGCGCAGAATCAGCGAATCCATGCGTTTTGTGGGTTTGGACGAATCTGTCCGCAAATCTTCTCCGTTCGAACTTTCGGGCGGTCAGAAAAGACGTGTTGCCATAGCAGGGATAATCGCCATGGAGCCGAAAGTGCTTATTCTCGACGAACCAACGGCAGGTCTCGACCCTAAAGGCAGAGACGAAATATTAAATAAGATCGCCGAGTATCGTTCGGAAAAAAAATCAACGGTCATTCTCGTTTCTCATAATATGGAAGATATTTCGCGCGTTTGCGACAAAGTTCTTGTTATGAACGATTCGAAAATAGAAATGTTTTCACCTGTTGAGGAAGTTTTTGAACATTCCGCAGAGCTTTGCGCAATGGGCTTGAATGTTCCGCAGATCACACGTGTGTTCCTTGCTCTTAAAAACAAAGGCTTTGATGTTCCGTCATCGGTCTACACTCCGGAACAGGCGTGCCGCGTTATAGTTAACGCTTTAAGAGGTGACTTGCAATGATAAAAGACATCACTTTGGGGCAGTTCTTTCCCGGCAGCTCACCGATACACAAGCTCGATCCGCGCATAAAAATAATTCTCACACTGCTTTATATAGTTTTCCTTTTCGTCGTTCAAACAGCTCTCGGTTATTTGCTTGCGATCGTTGCGACATTGACGTTTGCCGCATTAACGCAAATACCGTTAAAACTTTACCTGCGCGGCCTTAAACCCTTGGCTCTTATCCTCGTTTTTACGGCTTTGTTGAACGTCTTTTACTCATCCGGCGAACCTCTCGTAAGCTTTTGGATCTTCACGATCACTGCGGACGGTATAAAAAACGCTGTTTTTATGTTTCTCAGAATTTTTATGCTTGTTATCGCAACATCTATGTTAACATACACGACCTCTCCGATCGTTTTAACAAACGGGCTTGAAAATCTTTTGTCGCCTCTCGGCAAAATAAAAGTCCCCGTTCACGAGTTTTCGATGATGATGACTATCGCATTGCGCTTTATTCCCACATTATTGGAAGAAACCGATAAGATCATAAACGCGCAAAAGGCGAGAGGCGCGGATTTTGAATCCGGCAGTCTTATCAAGCGCGCAAAAGCACTCACACCGATCCTTATCCCGTTGTTTATATCCGCTTTCAGACGTGCAGACGAGCTTGCCGTTGCAATGGAATGCCGTTGTTATACGGGTTCGTCGAGCGGAAGAACGCATCTTGTAAGTTATAACACGTCCGTTCGAGATTGGGTCGCCGTAGCCGTCGTTTCGGCTATGATAGCCGTGGCATTTCTTTTGAACGGTATAACCGTTTTCGGCTTTTGATTTATTATGACCAATTATCTTTTAACGCTTTCTTACGACGGACGCAATTTTCACGGATATCAGATACAAACCGTCAACGGCGTCGAAAAGCGGACTGTCGGTGGAGAACTGAAAAAGGCCTTGCTTACTTTGTTCGGTTCGGTCAGCGGATTGTCGGGCTGTTCGAGGACGGACGCAGGCGTTCATTCAACAGGATACAGAGTATCGTTTTCTTCGGAAAAACTGTTGCCCGAAAACGTCGTTATACGCGCGTTAAACGCAAAACTGCCGAAAGATATCGCCGTATTGTCGTGCCGTTATGTCGATGACGATTTTCATGCACGTTATTCCGTCGTTTCAAAAAAATACGAATATCGCATATATTCATCGACTGTTCGTGACCCGTTCAAAGACGGTTTATATCTTTATTATCCTTTCGAGCTTGACGAAAATTTATTGCGGTCTGCCTGCAAAGATTTCATCGGCGAACACGATTTTCGCTCGTTTATGGCGTCGGGAAGTAAGATAACAAATACCGTGCGGACTGTTTACGAATGCGATTTTCGCCGTGTTAACGCCTGTGAATACGTATTTTCTGTACGTGCGGACGGTTTTTTGTACAATATGGTCAGAATAATGGTCGGGACGCTCTTGGATATCCAATCGGGAAAACTTGCTCCCGATTTCGTTCCTTTAATTATCAAAAACAGAGACAGAGCTTCGGCAGGGCACACAGCTCCTCCCGACGGGCTGTATCTTTGCGAGGTGACATACGATAAGTTCTGATATTTTTAATATGGATGCAAAAAAACTCAAGCAGCTTTTATTGTTTAAAAGGCTTCTCGGTGTGACCATTATCGCATACATCGTCGTCTTCGTTTTGATGAACACCTCGTATTTGTCGATTGATAATATCCGTCGTTTTTCGTTCAGCGCAAAAACCGCATTAACGCAAACATCTGCCTCGGACGGTAACATAATTTCGTATTCTTCGGGCAGCATACCGTCGTTCGCTCCGTTTAAGGACGGTTTCGTCGTTTTGGAAAGTTCGTCCGTTTCCGTTTACAGCAGAGACAATGTCAAATTTTCTTCTCACACGATAAATTATAGAAATCCCGTGTTGAGGACCTCGGATAAATATATTCTTTGTTACGATCGCGGCGGAAAAAATCTCTGTGTCTACGATAGTTTCGATATCCTTTTTGAAAAAGAGTTTTCCGACGTAATAATCAACGCGACCGTCGATAACGACGGAAGAGTTGCCGTTCTTACCGAAAAATACGGATATAAAGGTCTTCTTACCGTTTTCGGAAAGTCCTTCGAAGAAAAGTTTATGTGGTATTCAGCGGAATCGTATCTCGTCGATGTTGCGTTTACAACAACAAACAGCGTAGCCGTCGTATCGATCGTCTCAAATATGGAGAATATAGATACCGTCGTTTACACTTTGAATTACTCCGTCGGCGAAGAACGTTCAAAAGTAACGTATTCCAACGTTTTTCCGCTTTCCGTCGTAAAGAAAAGCGATAATTCGATAGAGATCCTTTCGGAGTCGGGGCTCGTGTCTTTCAGAAACGGCGGCAGCAATCTTATCTATTCTTACGGCGCACGTGTTCCCGAAAAGTTTTATCAGGGCGATAAATATACGGTTTTTGCTTATGAACTGCATTCTCAAGATGAATGGTATACAGTATATGTTACGGACATAACCGGCAACAAACAGTTCGAGGTTTCGCTTCAAAATGTTGTGTCTGTCTGCTCTTTTGCCGATACGATCTTTGTTTTAACATCGGACAGTATTATTTCTTTTGACAGAACTGGCGCCGTTGTTTCTCAAAACGATACTTTAAGCTCCGATCTTACGGGTATCGTTCCGGGCAAACAAAAATGCATAGTTTACGGTGCTGATAAAGCGTATATCCTCTTTACATCGGACCTCTTAAAATAAACATTATTTATAACCTGACACAGCTGTCCCTTTCTTTCAAGGCGGCGGTCTGCTCTTCAACAGAGACATAACGCTCTCTGCGTAGGTTTCAATCGATCGCAAGCTTTTGCTTCGATATAAACTCTTAATCCAAACTTGAAATGATCCACACTTTACAATATTTTTCGACACACATCAATCACATATCAGGAAGGGGCTTTAATTTTGAACATTGCGTTAAGTACCGGACTTGACCTTTTGATCATTGCGATCATAGCCGTATGTATAACCATGGGCTGCAGAAAGGGCCTTGTTCGCTCGGTCATCGGATTATTCGGCAAACTCGTATCTTTGGTCGCCGCGTTTTTCCTTTCGGAAAACCTCGGTGTGTATCTCGACAACAATTATATCCATATGCCGATGCGCCAGTGGCTTGTAAACCAACTTTCTCCGACGGCGGAGAATGTAAATGCGACGCTGTCCGCTCTGGATCTCGATTCTCTTTTTTCGGAACGTCCCGACTTTTTTGTCAATATCGCCAATTTGTTAAACATCAATATAGACGAATTTGCGGAGCGATATCTTTCGATAAAAGAGCAGGGGGTAGAGCAGGCAAAGGCGGCTATAATCGACCTGATGATCTCTCCCGTTTCGGCGATCCTCAGCCGCATAGCTGCTTTCGTTATTATTTTCCTCGTCTGTTCCGTCGCAGTTGCCGTGTTATGGTGGCTTTCGGACTTGATAATAAATCTTCCCATTGTCAGACAGCTTGACGCCCTCGGCGGCATCGTTTTCGGGACTTTGAACGGAATACTTATCGTTTTTATCACAGTGTCCGTTATAAGCATTTCGTCTCAGTATGTTTTGAAAAACAGTACGTACGAAGATCGTGAAAGCATTGTCGAGGGCACGGTATTGTATGAACAGTTTAAAAAATGGAATCCCATAACGGGCTTGATAGTTTCGGACAGCAATCAACAATAAATGTTATTACGGGTGGTTCAAAGTGACAATTCCAAATGTTATTAGTTTGATCAGAATAGCTCTTGTTCCGGTGTTTTGCGTTTTGTATTTTACACCGGGCTTGAAGTGGGCGTCTTTTGTCGTCCTTGTCGTTTCCGGTGTATCTGACGTTCTCGACGGTATGATCGCTCGAAAATTTAATCTTGTTTCAAAGCTCGGAAAGGTCCTTGATCCGATCGCCGATAAGCTGTTTCAGCTTTCCACGGTAACTTGCCTTTGTATCGGCAAAGCCGTCGGTTGGTGGCTGCTTTGCATTATGGTCGCAAAAGATCTTTTTATGCTCGTCGGCGGATCCGTTTTTTATCATAAAACGCACTCCGTCATCGCTTCGCGTTGGTACGGCAAACTTACCTCATGCTTGCTTTTCTCGACATTTGTTATATCTTTTTTCTTGGATTTTATAAATGCCGATCTTAAAATATCCGTGATAACAGTCACTTCGCTTGCGGCGATAACAATGGTCTTTTCTATCATCTCAGCCATCAGTTATACCCGTGAGGCAATTTCAATAAATAATCAATATAAACAACAAAAAACAAAAGGATTGGAAAATGGACATAAAACACCTTCTGTGTGACAGATGCCACAAACGCATCGCAATAGTTTTTATAACAAAGATGGAAAACGGCGTCCCCAAAAAACAGGCTCTTTGCCTTAAATGCGCAAAAGAGTTAGGCATGGACCCGACAAAAGACCTTGCAAACAATTTCGGCATAGACGAAAAACAGTTTGAAGCAATGAATGAGGAACTTACAAATATGATCGCGGATTCTCAGGATGGGGATTTTTCGCTCGGCGGCGCCCTGAGTCTTGATCCGGACGATAAGATATTCGACGAAATAAAACAAGAAGGTTCGGAATCATCTTCTTGCGATAAAAATGAAAAAAAAGACTCGAAAAAAAATTCAGACCCGAAAAAAACAAGATTTCTCGGTCAGTTCTGTAAAAATCTCACTCAAGCTGCCGCAGAGGGAAAGCTTGATAACGTAGTCGGTCGTGAAAAAGAAATAGAACGTGTTTTGCAAATACTTTCGCGCAGAACAAAAAACAATCCATGCCTTATAGGTGAGCCGGGCGTCGGTAAAACAGCCATTGCCGAGGGCATCGCAATAAAAATCGCTAAAAAAGAGATCCCCGCAAAACTCGCAAACAAGCAAATTTATCTGCTTGATCTTACCGCGCTTATAGCCGGAACTCAATTCAGAGGTCAGTTTGAAAGCCGCGTCAAGGGTCTTATAGAAGAAGTAAAAGCAATAGGCAATATTATCCTTGTTATAGACGAAGTTCACACACTTGTCGGAACAGGCGATGCCGAAGGCTCTATGAATGCCGCAAACATGCTCAAACCGGCTCTTTCAAGAGGCGAGATACAAGTTATCGGTGCGACCACTCTCAAAGAATACCGTAAATATATCGAAAAAGACGCTGCGCTCGAAAGACGATTCCAGCCCGTAATGGTCAACGAACCGTCTATTGAAGAAACAATCGAAATGATACGCGGCATCAAAACGTATTATGAAAAGTTTCATAATATTCAAATCCCGATGCTCATAGCCCAAAGAGCTGTCGAGATGTCCGAACGATATGTCAACGACAGATTCCTTCCCGATAAAGCCATAGACCTTATCGACGAAGCTTGTTCAAACGCTATCCTTAAAAATCCGCTTTACGACGAACTGTTTAAACTCGGCGAAAAGCTTAAGACCGTAAAAGCCGAAGCCGAAGCCCTCGAAGCAAAAGAAGAAAAAGAAGAAAGCGATTATCAACATATTGCCGAGGCACGTTCCGAAGAATTGCGCTTAAAAGCGTCGTATGACGAGCTGTCTTCCAAAGTTTCTCAATGCACCGTAGGCTTCGACGATCTTGCCGCCGTTATCGAATTATGGACCGGTATTCCTGCGTCCAAAATAAAAGAGGGTGAATACGCAAAGCTCCGAAACCTCGAATCCGAGCTGAAAAAGCATATCGTCGGTCAAGATGCTGCGGTCGCGGCTGTTGCAAATGCCGTAAAACGCGGCAGAATAAGCCTTGTTCCGAGAAAACGCCCCGTTTCTTTTATATTTTCGGGTCCCACCGGCGTCGGTAAAACAGAGCTTGTAAAAGTCCTTGCGTCGGAACTGTTCGATTCTCCCGAAACGCTTATTCGCCTTGATATGAGCGAATTTATGGAAAAACACGCAGTCTCTCGCCTTATCGGCTCGCCTCCGGGCTACGTCGGTTACGACGAGGCAGGTCAGCTTACGGAAAAAATAAGACGTAAGCCTTATTCCGTCATTCTTTTCGACGAAATCGAAAAAGCGCACCCGGACGTCCTCAATATCCTTTTACAGATCCTCGATGACGGTATGCTTACGGATTCCCACGGACGAAAAGTAAGCTTTGAACACGCCCTTATCGTTATGACGACAAATGCCGGATCCAACATTCGCGGCGGTGAAGTCGGATTTAACAAATCTGTCGAAACCGTTTCCGCCGAAAAAACAAAAAAAGCTCTCAAAGAGTTTTTGCGTCCCGAATTTCTTAACAGAATAGACGAAATAATTACGTTTAATCCTCTGCCCAAAGATCTTTTCTGCGATATCGTAAAAATAAGGCTTGAGGAGCTTAAACAGGGTCTTGCCGAACGTGAGATCGATTTTGTTTATGACGATACGGCACTTTCCGTTCTTGCCGATATGAGCTATTCTTCGGAATACGGCGCAAGAAACGTTCGCAGAGTCGTTCAAAAAGAGATAGAAGATAAAGTCGTCTCCGTTATGTGTCAAAGCGATCTTGTTCCGCGCAAGATCTCCGTCTTTGCCGAAAACGGAAATCTTAAAGTCGAGGTCGAATAAAATATGTCTGATTTTGATGTTATTATCGTAGGTTCGGGCCCCGCAGGCGTTTCCGCCTCGCTTTACACCGCACGGGCAGGACTTAACACCGCAATCATTTCCGCCGGCATAGGTTCTCTTGCAAAGGCAGAAAAAATCGAGAATTTCTACGGTCTCGAATCTCCCGTGTCGGGGCAACAGCTCCATATGTTCGGCGAAAAACAAGCGCAGGCTCTCGGTGTTAAACTGCTGCGCGAACAGGTCGTCGGTGTCGATTATATGAACGGTTTTTCCGTCGTTACACCGACATCGTCCTATTCTTCAAAAACCCTTATCATAGCTACGGGAACATCTCGTAAATCCCCCAAAATAAAAGGCCTTTCCGAATTTGAAGGCAAAGGCGTCAGCTATTGTGCGGTTTGCGATGCGTTCTTTTACAGAAAAAAGCCCGTCGCCGTCATAGGGGAGGGGGAGTACGCTTTAAAAGAAGCAACGGAACTGTCGAATGTGACGGATAACGTTTTTGTTTTTACAAACGGAGCCGAACCGACGGTCGATCTTTCCCGTTTTACCGTTATAACGGATAAAATATCTCAAATCAACGGCGAAGAAAAAGTTTCGTCCGTTACTTTCGATTCCGGTCGAACCGTCGATGTCAACGGCGTTTTCATCGCTCTCGGTGTTGCCGGCTCTGTTGATATCGCACGTAAAATCGGCGCAGCCGTGTCCGACGGTAAAATTTCCGTTGATGAACACCTCGCAACATCTGTTCCCGGTATGTTTGCCGCAGGCGACTGTATCGGAGGAACACTGCAGGTCTACAAAGCCGTTTCCGACGGGGCGATAGCCGCTCGTTCCGCAGTCGCTTTTATTGCAAAAAGCAAAATGTCCGCATCTTCTTAAAATGATGTTTGAACATTATCCGAGTTGCGATACGCTATAGATATTATTATTGTACAATAAAAAGTCGGCAGAAAATTCTTTTCCGCCGACTTTTTTGGATGAAAAATTAATTTCCGCCGATTTTTTATCAAAACCCCCCTTGACAAATCAAAAAAAATGTTATATAATACCCAATAGGAAGAATTTAACAGCACTATAAACACGGAAGCGTCTGACGACGATTCGTTTTGGGGTTTGATTCCCTTTGCTTTCACCACTTATTCCTTATAGTGTTTGTTGTGTGTTTGGGTTATGCTGACGACCGTTTTCAGTTTTTGAGCTGATAACGGTCGTTACGCATTATTTACCCGAACTTAACAATATCCCGTCAAGGATCTCATATGCGGTCGGCAGTATCTCGTCCTGCACGGTCTCAAACTCCGAAACAGTATCTTTATCTTTTGCCGGCATAACAAGCGTGTGCATAAATCCGCCTATGGCAGTCGATGCAACGTCTCCCGCAACTATCTTTCCGTCAACAACGATCAGCGTTGCATATACGTTGTCTTCCTGCTCTTGCGGATAATTCGTTATTTTGTACGAGTATCTCGTCGCCTTTTTTCCTTTGTAGCTTACAAGATCAAACCCTTGAGTTAACTGCATGGCGTTGTATGTCTCGTATGTATCGTCGAATTTCGACGGTATAACAATCTCCGTCGTCTCCGTCGGCTCGCTCTCGACAGTCCAACCGAATGATTCCAGATAATCTATCCTCTGCTCGTTTGTCGCCGCTTTTAACGATATCTTTTTTGCCGTGCCTATATCTCCGCCCGGAACCGAAACAATAAGAATAACGGCAAGGCACGCACACACCAACGCCAACGTCAAAAGCTTCCCTTTCGTTACTTTTGTTGAAAAAATAAACATTGTATTTCTCCTTTCGCATTGCGAATGATTTTGCTTTGTTTGTTTTTATGTATATGTTCGGCTCGTAAGATCTATGATAGGACAGAAAAGTTTACATAAATTTACAATTTGGGGGCTTGATTTTTACGCAGACTTGTGATATAATATAAAAGTTCTAAGAATGAAAGCTCGGAAACGGAAATATTCCGGTCGATAATTCTTGTTTAACATTAACCCTTTGCGCTGTTAGCTCAGCTGGATAGAGTGACTGGCTACGAACCAGTAGGTCGGGGGTTCGAGTCCCTCACAGCGCGCCAAAGTCGGAACGAGTTTTGCTCGTTCCGACTTTTTTAAATCATTTTTTTGAGCAGAAAACAACCGCTCTCGGCTCTGTTCAATATACCCATTCTTCCTATCGAAAATATGACCCACGAAAGAAGCGTGTTTTTATGACAATTATTTCAAACAAAATATTCGACGAAGAAAGAGCGCTTTATTCCGCACAGGATATCTGCGTGAAAGATTGTTCTTTCGACGGTCCCGCAGACGGCGAAAGCGCGTTTAAAGAGGGTAAAAACGTCGCCGTGTCAAATTGCTTTTTTAATCTTCGTTATCCGTTTTGGCACGATACAGGCTTAAAGATCGAAAATTCCGAAATGACCGAGCTTTGCAGAGCCGCCCTCTGGTATTCCGAAAATATCGAGATCAACAATACCAAGCTTCACGGTATCAAAGCTCTGCGCGAATGCTCGTCTGTTAAAATGCGCGATTGCGATATTGTTTCTCCCGAATTCGGTTGGTCTGTCACCGGTCTCGAAATGGAGCACTGCACCGCCGAAAGCGAATACTTTATGATGCGTTCCGATCGTTTAACATTTCAAGATGTCCGCCTGAAAGGTAAATATTCTTTTCAATATATAACAAACTCAGTCTTTGAAAACTGCGTATTCGACACAAAAGACGCCTTTTGGCACGCAAAAAATATTCTTGTTAAAAACAGCGTCGTAAACGGCGAATATCTTGCCTGGTACTGCGAAAACGTAACATTCGAAAATTGTAAGATCACCGGCACGCAACCTCTTTGCTACTGCAAAAATTTAAAACTCATAAATTGCGAAATGCTCAATGCCGATCTTTCGTTTGAACGCTCCGATGTCGAAGCCGACCTCGTCTCTGCGATCGTCAGCATTAAAAATCCTTTGTCCGGCCATATCCGTGTCCCCGAAGTGGGCGAGATCATTATGGATATCGAAAATGCCCACGGAGAAGTTGTCCTAAAAAAATAAGGCTTGAGATTTTTCATGTCTTAACACCCGTATCTCTCTTTTGATTTTTCCGATCCGGTCTTTACCGTTTTAAACAATATCCGCAGATATTTTTGCGGTTTAACAATGAACTCGCGATCTCATTTTCTTTCTTTGGTAATAACGCAAAAAACCACCGGGATGAAGTCCGGTGGTTTTCTGCATTAAATCCGAGGACGATAGTTCAAAAGAACTACCTTTTAACATACTTGTTGTCGCAGAGTTTGTTACTCTACGCTGTTAAATTATAGCATACAAGAGCCCTTGATGCAAGTGTTTTCACAAAAAAGTCGAAATTTTTCCCCGAAAAAAATGTAGACGATAGTTAGAATTGCATTCAAAAACAGTTTGTATGGAAAATCTTGCGGGTAATTTCGGGTCAAATCCTTTTTTAAGCCGTCAAGATCGTCGTCAAAGACCACTACGACTGTTTACAAAAAAGGAGGCTTATATCAATGAGCAGAAAAGGTGAAAATATTTACAAAAGAAAGGACGGTCGCTGGGAAGCAAGATATCTCAAAGGTCATGACCCCAACGGCAAAGCACTGTACGGCTATTGTTACGCACGATCATATCGTACCGCAAAAGCAAAATTACTTGCGGCGTGCTCTGTCGGCGGTATACCCGTGAAAGAAAAAACTCTCGTTTGTTTCGCGGTCTACTGCGACGAATGGCTCCAACTGAAAAGAAGTAACGTGAAATTTTCCACTTACGCAAAATATGTGACCATTGTGGAAAAATACATCAAACCCCATATCGGTAATTATCGCGTTTCTTCGATAACGGACGTTTCCGTTGAACAATTCGGATTCGATCTTATGCACAAACTCGGTCTTTCGGCAAAAACGGCGCGAGATATCTTGGGCGTCGTGCGTTCGATTCTCAAATACATGGGCAAGCAATTCCCGTATTTGAACAATATAGAGATCATATATCCGAAAACCGAAAAAAAGGAAATGCGTGTCTTGTCGCAAGAAGAGCAGAAAATCTTTGTTTCATATCTTCTTAAAGATATGGACTTGTGTAAGTTCGGAACACTTCTTGCTCTTTTAACAGGCTTGCGTGTCGGCGAGCTTTGCGCAATGCGTTGGCACGATGTGGCTATGGGCGACAGACTTCTTTATGTGGGCGCTACAATGCAGCGTGTCTATAATATCGGCTCCGTCAGACCGAAAACAAAAGTTATTGTGTCCGACCCGAAAACTTTTTCGTCAACACGGATCGTCCCACTCAGTCCGTTCGTAATAAAACTATGCAGACAGTTTCGCTCCTCACCGGATACATATATCCTTACGGGGGACATCTCTCGGTATCTGGAACCACGCACAATGCAACATAAAATAAAACAATATACCGAAGCGTGCGGTCTTAAAGGCGTTCATTTCCACACTCTCAGACACAGCTTCGCGACACGATGCGTTGAGGTCGGGTTCGATATCAAAAGTTTGTCCGAAATTTTGGGGCACGCAAATCCGCAGATAACTCTTGCAAGATACGTACATTCTTCTCTAGAACTTAAACGTGAAAATATAAAAAAATTATCCGCTCTCGGCTACTAATCGCCGTCAAAATTCTCGTCAGGCACGAAAAACTCCCCATGTTTCCTCGTTTTTTTCGACCCTGTCGTGAAGTAACAAACTTCACGACAGAAATTTAAGCTTTTCGGAGCGAAATATCGCCTGCCAAGCAGAATATATCCGTAAAAGCAGATTCTTTTTACAAACCGAGGGCGTTTGTTCTCGCGCGGGACGCCTCGGTAAAATATAACTTTTTGACTTTTTTGTGAAAACACTTGCGAAATCCCTCAGAATGTGCTATAATATACCAGAATATAAATTCAATGTGTGTAAGTCTGCCCTGATCACATCGTTTTTTCGTGATTATTGCAGCACTTTTCGCATAACATTTATTATCTCGACCGGGGCGTTTTCGTTTCCCGTAATTTTTGAAAGGAGCTTCGGCTGTGAGCAAAATCAAAACCGCGATCATCGTTTTGAGCATTCTTTTGGCTGTCAGCCTCGTTGCTCTTGTAGGCACCCTTGTTTGGACAAAGTACCACGGCTCATCTTCGGATTCCGTTCCCGGCAATTCCATCAATGTCGATTCTTTTGTTGAATATTCAGTCAATAACATATAAATTAAGATCAAAATAAATGCAAGGAGTAAGTGAAATGTCAGAGGAAAATACCGTTAAAAAATTAACAGGCGGGATCATTGTCGTCGTTATTCTCGCTCTCTCCCTTTGCATAACGACCTTCGCTCTCATGAACGCCGTCGTCGAAGCCGAAAATATCTTCACGATGGGCAGCGTTAAAATCAATTTAAACGACGGAAAACCCATTATCACAAAAGATGATTATCTCTTTGAACCGGGTATGACCGTTAACAAGGATTTCTTTGTCGAAAATCAAAGTACTATCGATGTGTATTACAGAGTTTATTTTGATGAGGTTTCCGGCGGTCTTGCCGATATCCTTCAAATAACTATAAAAGAAAAAGACAGCGGCGCAGTCCTTTGCTCCGGTACCGCTAACGAGCTTTCAAAGTTAAAAGTCTCCACGGCCGACGATGTCCTTAAGATCGGTGAAAAACGCGAACTTACCGTAAGCTTCTATTTCCCTCAAAATGAGGACAACAAATCTCAAAACTGGGAGCTTGGCTTCACTATTTGCGCCGAAGCTACTCAAATGGCAAATAACCCCGGCAAACTTTTTGATTAAACTCGGTTTTTAACCGACGAAAGGATCCCGTATCACATGGGTAAAATCAGCAAAAAGAAACGCAGAAAAAAGATAAAACGCATTCTCAGGCTTATCAATTCTATAATAACTTGGATTTTCGCAACTATTGCGGTCGCAATGATGATTTTTACGATCGTCTCCGTGTCGATGTTCGATCGTACGGACCGTAATCTCCTCGGCTACAGAGCTTTTATCGTTCTTTCCGACTCGATGAAAAAAACTGACTTCGCCTCCGGCGACCTCGTTATTGTTAAAGAAGTCAATGCTTCAACACTCAAAGCCGGCGACATTATCGCATTCACGTCGCAAAACACTTCTAATTACGGCGAAACCGTCACTCATAAAATACGCCGCCTCACCACAGAGGCCGACGGCTCTACCGGCTTTGTCACCTACGGTACAACTACCGATACCGATGACGAAATAGTAGTCACCGCTCCGTATATCCTCGGCAAGTATCAGTTCCATATCCCCAAAATGGGCACTTTCTTCAAGTTCCTTAAAACAACTCCCGGATATATCGTCTGCATTCTTATGCCGTTTCTTATCCTCATTCTTATCGAGGGTATCCGCTGTATCTCTTTGTTTAAAAAATATAAAGCGGAACAGCAAGCCGAACTTCAGGCAGAACGCGATCAGATCGCAGCCGAAAGAGCCGAAGCTCAGCGTATGATGCAGGAGCTTATGGCAATGCGCTCCCAAATGGGGCAGCAATCATCTCTGTCAACCGACGGCACCGAACTTGGCAATAATTCAGATCTTAACGATACTGATTTAAACACATAAAACACACCAAACATTCTCAGCTTATCTTACATTATTAAGGAGGTAATATTATGGCAAACAGCAATCATACCGAAAGAGCTTTGTTCTCAAGTATTTTTACGATCCTGCTGTGTGTCGTTGTCTTTATCGGGAATTCTTTCGCATGGTTCACCGATTCCGTATCTTCCGGCGTTAACAAAATAGAATCCGGTACCTTGAAATTGGGGGTTTATCGTCAGAATGTTAACAACACATCTAGTTCGCAAAGTATTACCGATGTGACAAACCTCTTTAGCCTCGGAACTGGTGAAAATGGTGATCCTATTACTTGGGTTCCCGGTAAAACTGCTTCTGAAACTTTTACTGTTAAAAATAATGGAGATATTACTTTTAATTATGACTTTTACTTATATGTCGTTGTAGATACACAAATTTCGGCGAGTACAACACTTGCGCAGACTTTACAATATAGTGTTTCTAAAAACAACACGACTGGCGGTGAGGACGATGAAAATAGTCAAAGCAACTCTCAATCGTTATTATCTTCTGTCTCAGCAACTAGTGAATCGAAGAACAATGATACCGAATATTATACAAAACTCACGTCGGGAAGTCTTTTAGCAAATGGAACTGAAACCTTTACCGTTACAATAACTTGGCCGAATAATCAAGGCAATGATTTGACTGGTGGCGCATCGCTTCAATTTTATATAAAGGTCGTTGCTACACAGACAAACAGCACTGAAAATTCTTTTAATGGTTCTGGTTTTAGTTATAATTCTGGTTCATCAGTTTCTTCTCAATCCGCTCCCGTTGTTGTAACAAACGGTGGTTCCGAGAGTAATTCTCAAACCGTTGCAAATAACGGAATAACTTATGTCGGCTCGGCCGATGAATTCAGAGCTGCTCTTAACAACCTCAACGTAAACGGCGGCACGATAATTCTTACTCAGGATATCGATCTTGCAAATGTCGCTTGGAATTACGATTTAACTGTTCCCGCAGGCAAAAACGTCGTTATAAACGGCGACGGTCATTATATTCGCAATCTTAACTCTACCGGCGCATACGGCGGTCTTATCGGTCAGCTCAATGTCGGCAGCGGTTCGACAGTCGTTCTCGCAAACCTGACCCTTGAAAATGTTACACTCCAATGCCAAGACATGAGCGTCGCATCTCCGTGCGCAGGCTCTTTGATAGGTTATTGCTTGAACAACGGCGAAAACAGTGTTACTGTTTCTCAGGTCGGTGTTGAAAACGTTTCCGTAAGCAGCTACACTTACAGCGGCGGCCTTATCGGTTACGTTGAAAACAGCGCGAATGTAACAAATTGTTATGCGCTCAACGGTTCTGTTTCGGGTACACAGTTCGCAGGCGGTCTTATCGGCAGAGTTTCCGATCAGGGCGGCTCCGGTTGTGTTTCCTTGATTCAAAACTGCACTGTTGAAGCTATTGATGTTTCGTCTTCGAGCGGAAGCACCACTTCCGGTGCTGTTGCCGGTGCGGTTCTTAACAACAGTACCGTAAACTGTATCGAATGCGCAAACGTAACTGTTGATTCTCAGCCCGCAACAGATTCTACGGTTGTCGGTATCAACAGCGGCTCGATCAGCAACGTTTTATTTGACAATACAAACAACTGATTATGTTTTCCCTCATTTTCACAAAATGAGGGTAATCAAAGGATATAACCTTCGGTTTGTATCTTTTGATTACCGATATGATCGCAGTAAAATGATTATATGATAAATTCACGAAAGGGATAGAGCAAAGTGAATAGAAATTTGTATGATAAAAAAGAACATTCAAATAAAAAACGCGGCAAAATAAATACTTTCCGTATTATTGTTCCCTCGTTGGTTTGTATTTGCATTTGTTTTGTCTGCTTTTGTGGCTCAACTTTTGCATTATTACGTGTTGAACAGCAAAGTGGTCAGATCGTCATTACCTCGGCTTCATTTATTCCGGATACTGCCCAAGCAGTAGATGTGTCTCCTGTTTCAACAGCGGATCTTTCTGAATCGGACAATACAGCAGAACCTCTGACTTTGGTTCCTCGTTTGGAAGACGGAAGATACTATTTTGACCTTGAAGCAAATAAATTCTATGCAATCACGCTTCTTGCCCAAGGTACCGCAGAAACCGGTTTTTATGAGATAATTTTCGATGGCAATTTGTATTACACCATTCCGATCGTTCCCGGTCATCCGATGGTTATAAATGTTCAAACTTCAAATGCCACCACGTTCTCTTTCAGACCGCTCTTGGGTTCTTATGTCGGTGAAAGTGAATATATAATCGAAAATAACGATGTCCTCTGTGGTAGAGAACCTGATGTAAATACCGATCAAGACCAGACAACGGATCCGGTTGACGGTGTCGTTCCCGACGATGTTATTTCGGATAACGGTGAAAATCAAAATTCCGATCCCGTTGACAATGTTGTTCCCGATAACGGCGAGAATCAAAATTCCGACCCCGTTGACAATGTTGTTCCCGATAACAATGAAGATCAAAATTCCGATCCTGTTGATAATGTTGTTCCCGATAATGGTGAAAATCAAAATTTCGATCCTGTTGATAATGTTGTCCCCGATAACGGTGAAAATCAAAATTCCGATTCCGTTGATAATGTTGTTCCCGATAACGGTGAAAATCAAAATTCCGACCCCGTTGACAATGTTGTTCCCGATAACGGCGAGAATCAAAACTCCGATCCTATTGACAATGTTGTTCCCGATAACGGTGAAAATCAAAATTCCGATCCCGTTGATAATGTCGTCTCCGATAACGGAGAGGATCAAAATTCCGATTCCGTTGATGATACGGTAATCGACAGTAGCGAAAACTAAGACAATTAATAAAATTTACCTGAATCGGATCTTGTAAAAAGCAAGTTTTAAGCGTAGCGATTTATTCGCTACGCTTTTTATCGTATAACAGACATTATCAAAGCTCTGACGTATATTTTGTTTTGAATTAAATCGCAGTGTGCCGAACGCCACACACGGTGGTGTGAGAGGGTCAAAACTCATCAGAAGTTAGCATCTACTCGATTATGACAGCCATATCAAAGCACTGAGATAAAGTCCACTGAGGCGTAGTTGCCGATGAACTGAAAAATGACTTGCAAGGTTTACATCGTGAGGTGTCGGAAAGAAAAAGGATATCAAAGTCACTGTCTATGTGTGCCGAACGGTATATACGGCACTTAGGACAGGAAATGAAAATCATTCCGGCCCGATTACAAAATTTTATTGTTGAACATTATTCCGGATTCCTTGACGAATGTTTTAAAAACAGACAATCGAAATGATCGAAAGCAGTTGTTCATTCGTGCTTATTCGCAAAACATCGTATCGTTGTTCGAATCATCGATAATAATGCCGAACTCCGTGTCAAAATCGCTTTCGTTGTTTACGTTCGATTCAAATTTTAGATTCGTCAGCCGAATGGTTTGTTTTATTTCGTCATCAAAGCCGACAAGTGCCGCAAACGGAGAAAATTGCGCCGCGCGATCCGCCATCGACATTTGAGGACGGGTAGGGGAGACATGATGCGGCAGATCTATTATATCTTCGTAGTTGTCTTTCATCGTTCATTCAATCCTTATTGAGCAAATACCGACCGTGCTCCCGACGTACGGGAAAAACGTACTCTTTGTTGCCCTGGTTCTTTTCTCCGATGCGTTTGTCAAACAGTCTTATTAAATTAAAACATTCATTTCGGTATTCCGCATCCAGTTTCGGATTCAGATAATCTTTTTGAAGCATTTCTCGTGCCGCTTCAAGTTCTTCCGTGCTTGATTTGTCAAACCATTTTGCGGTGTAAAGCTTGCCTTTTTCAATTTTGTTTTTTAGTTTATCCCAAAGTTGCGTGATCTCGGTTTTGTTTTTAAGCCCGACTATTGTTGCAACGATCGCGGTAATACTTACTCCCGCCAATATAAGCTGCGCTTTGTGCTCCTTTATCCATTTGATCAAGCTTTGTTTTTCAAGCTTTTCATCGGAATTTTGCTCTGCTTTCTTTTCTCTCATTTTTAATACTCCTTTCAACATCGAACAATCTATGCCTTATGTCCGCCGATCTGATTATTACGATCTTTCGCCGTTGCTCCGTCCTCCAAGTTCATGCCTTTAAGGATAGAGTTCTTCCCGAACTTCTTTTTTATACTTAAAACAGCTTGCTGCATCTTCTTTTCACGTTCCAACTCCGCTTGTTCTTGCTTTTGCTGCGCTTGCAACGCCTCATAATCCGTAAAAAGATCAAGCTGTTCGTAATCTCCGTTTTTCTGCGTTGCTTCCGATTCGTGAACGACATGGGTCGCCGTGATGTTAAGCCTGCGTACAAGCAGATTTTTGTTAACAATACGATCAAACAGTTCCGTTGCAGCACACAATATCTTTTTGGTTGACGATGTGTAACCGTCAAGATTGATCGACCCGTGAGCCTGTTTCGGAATCTGCCGCCCATAACCGTCACTGACTATCGGACCGTGGTATTTCTTGCTTCGCTTCGGATCGGTCAGATTTTCAATATCGTAGCCCACTGTGATCACAAGTTGATCGGTCACAAGACCTTTGTCTACCAAATCCAAAACCAAAATGTCCGCCATTTCCCGAAGCACGAGCTTTGCTTTTTCCGCTTCATATGCGCAGTGCAAAACTTGTCCCGACCCCAAGCTGTTCGTGCTCGGCTTGTATGCCTTGATCGCTTCAACAGTGCAAGGCTCCCAACCCCACGCATGGTCGATTAGCAGCTCCGCATTCTTACCGAAAAGCTTGTAGAGCAAATCTTCGTTTCTAACAGAACACCTCGCCACGTCTCCCATGGTGAACATACCGTTTTCTTTCAGTTTTTTTGCATAACCTCTGCCTATCCTCCAAAAATCGGTAATTGGCCGGTGCGACCAGAGTTCGCGTCTAAATTTCATCTCGTCCAATTCCGCGATCCTTACACCGTTTGTGTCTGCCGGGATATGCTTTGCCACGATGTCCATTGCCACTTTGCATAAAAACAAATTCGTGCCGATCCCCGCAGTCGCCGTGATCCCGGTCGTTTTAAGTACGTCCAAAATTATCTTCATTGCAAGGTCATGAGGAGTGAGCCGATAAGTCTTAAGATAGTTCGTCACGTCCATGAATACTTCGTCTATGGAGTAAACAACGATGTCCTCCGGTGCAACATATTTCATATAGATTTCGTAAATCTGCGTGCTGACTTCCATATACCGAGCCATCTGCGGCGGTGCGATGATGAAGTCTACCGCAAGTTTCGGCTCTGCTTGCAGTTCCGAAAAGAAGTGAGATGAGCCATCAAGCGTTCGTCTCGGTGCAGCGTATCGTCTTTCGATATTTACTTCTTTAACACGTTGTTTAACTTCAAACAGTCTGCCTCGTCCCGAAATCCCATAGCTTTTGAGCGACGGTGTGACGGCAAGACAAATCGTTTTGTCCGTGCGGCTCTCATCGGCGACCACAAGGTTTGTATCAAGCGGATCCAAGCCCCTGTCTCGACATTCCACAGAGGCATAGAAACTCTTTAGGTCGATTGCGATATATATTCGTTGTTTCATCTTCCGTGCCTCCCTTGAAAAATTCAGCTGAGATCAAGCGGTCAGACCTCTTTATCGTTATTGTACACCTCGCGTATGTCGCACAGCAGATCGTACAATCCGTCCTGCGACAGCACGCCGCGTTTGAGGTCGGACGGCAATAATCCCTGCCCGTCTGCCTCATAATCGTGCAACCACTCGCCGCTCTCGTAGTAGTCGGACAGCATTTTTGCCGCTTGTTTAACGGAAGACGATTGCAGTGTGTCGGGTGCGGTGTGTAAAGTGTTTGTAACAAGATCAAAAAGCAGCTCCATGCGTTTTACTCGTCGCAACGGTTGCTCATTTGTAATATCCGTAAGAACAAAAAGTGCATTTTCGTAGTCTTTAACATAATATCTCGGCTTACTGCGTCCTTTTTGCAGTATAACATGACCTTCCGATTCCAATTTCTCTTTTTGTGCCTGTACGCCGCCCGGATATTTATCGTTCAGCTCGCCGTCTGCCTTTAACGTTCGCCAATAAGGCGTTTTATCTTCCGTGCGCTGATGACTTGCCCATGCCGCTATGTTTACAAATATTCCCGCAGTCATCGGTTCCGTAAAATCTACGCCGTTTTGCTTTGCAAAAAGCTCTCTTATATTGCCGACGGTGATTACTTCGCCGAAAGGTATTGTTTTCATAACACGATCATAGTCGATCGGTGGCGCAAAATACATTATATTTCCGCCGTATTTTTCAATGGTTTTTTCGTCGGTGACTATCTGAATTTTCGGCATATCCTTGCCGTTTTTGAGCATGGCGTTAAAATCTTTTTTATCTTCGTTCGACATAGAGTGTTCTCCTTTCGTATTTTGTTTGCCGTATCATTATATCATTGATCGGTAAAGGCTTTCAAAGTAAGACTTGTCGTGTGTATTATACCACAAACCGAACGTATTTTCAATGTATATGAGCGAATTTTTTGAGTTGAAAATCAACATAAGATATTTTTCCGCCAAACTTTAAAATATATACCCGTCAGTGCTTTCGTAACTTTATTTTTCTTGACATTTGTCAGTATTTGTGCTAAAATACCATAAAAGAAAGATAAGGTTTTTTATGGGTTGGGATACGTTAAAAGCGTATCGAAAAAAAATCGTGTTATGAAAAAGAAGGCTGTAGGAGCTATTTTGCTTTTTGTCGGAGTTTCTTATTTCTTTGCAGTGTTTTGCTGTACGGATTTGTTTGAAAACATAAACGAGGTTTTATCTTATATCTTCTTTATTTCGGCTATGCTTGCTGTTTTGTTCGGGCTTTTTCTTTTGTTTTTTCAAACACCGGAAGAATATGAGGAGGAACGGATCGCAAAACAAACGGAAGAACAAAAACTTCAAGAGAGCAGTTTATGCCGACCGTTTGTTTTTTACATTTTTATCGGTATCAACTTGGCTGCGTTTTTTATTGTGAATATGCTGCAAGGTGCGGATTCTGTGTTGGATTATGCCGTTTCAAAATACGACTGCGCTTTTTACAGAATCGTCTCGTCGATGTTTGTCCATATCAATATCGAACATTTGCTTTTTAACACCGTTGCATTGTTTGTGTTAGGTAAAAGAACGGAAGCTTTGATCGGGCATAAACATTTTATTGCAATTTATCTGTCATCGGGTTTGTGTTCTTCGGCGTTTCTCGCTTTGTTTTCAACATTGCCGTGCGTCGGCGCAAGTGGTGCCGTTTTCGGTATTTTCGGCTTCTTTTTTATGACAGCCTTAAATAACAGAAAGGTGATCAAATATACCTTTTGGCGAGAATTGCTGCCTGTCGCCGTTGTTAACCTCGCGATAACTTTTTTGTCTCCGCATATTTCCGTTATTGCGCATTTAACGGGGTTCGAGTGCGGCACGAGCTTCTTTTTGCGTTGTAAAAAAGTTAAAATAGAGGGAAAAGCTATATGAAATTTGTGTTGAAACATTTTATTTACGATCCCAAAGTGAGTAAATGGGTAAAATATTTGTTTTCGATCTGCTTTGGACTTATAGGTTTTCTGTCATATGCGTTATCAGCTTTTACGAGCGCAGATGCGGTGTTTAACATCGTTACCCGAATAGTGTATCTTTTGGTTTCGGCACTGCTTTTTGTTGCGGGTGTTTGTTTGTGCTTTGACACATATAAAAGCTGCAATTACGACATAGTTCGCCTCTCGGATATGCCGGAGCTGAAAAACCAAGCCGCACAATGGTTTCACGAAAAATGGAACATTCCGTTGTCCGCGTATGTCGAAAGTATGGACGAATGCTTAAAAAACAACAGCGCTGTTCCGCAATGGTATGTGGCAATGGAAAAAAACGGACGTATCATAGGCGGTATCGGCGTTATAGAAAATGATTTTCACGACCGAAAGGATCTTACGCCGAACGTTTGTGCCGTGTATGTCGAAGAAGACCGCAGAAACAAATTCGTCGCCGGGTATATGTTGAAATTTGTATGCATGGATATGAAACAAAAAGGTATCGATACACTCTATCTCGTTACCGATCATACAAGTTTTTACGAACGCTACGGTTGGAAATTCCTTTGTATGGTTCAAGGCGACGGAGAAGATCATAAGACGAGAATGTATGTTCATAAGTGTTAACGTATTATCACTTGTTTAATATTAACAAATCAAATAATTACGAAAGAGGGATAAATATATGATATACAACGAATTTCAAGACAAAAAAATATCCGCACTCGGTATGGGCGCAATGCGACTGCCTGTTGTTGACGGAAACGATTCTGTCATAGACGAAGCGGAAACCGCAAAAATGGTCGATTACGCTATGAAAAACGGCGTCAATTATTATGATACCGCATGGGGCTATCATCGCGGCAATTCCGAGCTTGTAATGGGTAAAATCCTCGAAAATTATCCGCGCACAAGCTTTTATTTGGCAAGCAAGTTCCCGGGCTACGATTTGTCGAATATGGATAAGGTCGAAGATATATTTGAACAGCAGCTCAAAAAATGTCGAACCGAGTATTTTGATTTTTACCTTTTTCATAACGTTTGCGAGCTTAACATCGATCGATACCTCGATCCCAAATACCGTATTTTCGATTATTTGATCGAACAAAAGAAAAACGGCAGGATCCGTCATCTCGGCTTTTCGGCGCACGGGGATATAGATGTTATAACACGATTCCTCGAAGCTTACGGCAAAGATATGGAATTTTGTCAGCTTCAGGTCAATTGGATCGATTGGAAATTCCAAAATGCCGACCAAAAAATCCGTTTGCTCGAAAAATACAACATTCCCGTTTGGGTCATGGAACCGTTAAGAGGCGGCAAGCTTGCGTCTTTGCCCGAAAATATCTCGGCAAAACTGTCTTCGATATGTCCAGACGAATCCGTGCCCGCTATTGCATTCAGATTTTTACAAACAATACCGTCCGTTACGGTCACGCTTTCGGGCATGTCAAATTTTGATCAGCTCAAAGCCAATATCGAAACTTATTGCACGGCAAAACCTCTTTCCGAAAGCGAGTTTAACACGCTCTTATCGATCGCCGAGGATATGACGTCCAAAGCGTCGGTTCCCTGTACCGCTTGCCGCTATTGCGTTGATCATTGTCCGCAACAGCTTGATATACCGAAACTTCTTGCACTGTATAACGAACATACATACTCCGGCGGCGGCTTTATTGCCCCGATGGCACTCGGTTCTTTTCCCAATGATAAAAAACCGTCTGCGTGCCTTGGTTGCAGAAGCTGCGAAGCAGTATGTCCGCAACAGATCAAAATTTCCGAAGCCCTTGCGGATTTTGCTTCAAAATTGTGATTTAACATACCGGATACGAGCGGTATTAAAAATAAACAGATTCGTTTATGTTTTTTT
>CAYUWC010000018.1:0-19071 GCA_964448355.1 uncultured Oscillospiraceae bacterium
ATCATTATTTCACCGTGAGCGTGAACAAACGATTTTACGAAAAAACGATGGGTTTTGAGGGTTGCCCATATAATCGATAATCGCCAGAGTTCAAGTCTCTGACACGAATGGCGAAAAATATCTTTTATAGCCAACTGACAAAAATCGACAGGTTTTATTCAAAGCTTGTCGATTCTTTTTACTCTAAAAATTTTCCTCGATAAAAAAGACGTTTAAGCTCTTTTTATCGAGGAATTTTAATTACAGCAATGTTTGTTGTCGATTGCAGCCTACGCAGAGAGCCGTAAATCCCCGGTGCTTCGGCAGAAAAACATAACTTCTGCCAAAACACCGATAGAAACCCCTGCATTTGAGGCGGGAGATATCTGCATTATGTTAAATTAACAAAAATCAAATTATACTGACGCAGATGAGCGCAGACAAGTCCATTACCTAATATGTGGCTCTGTTCGCTATTGTGTTATATCGCTTCGTAAACGCCAAAAAATGCGATCGTCGGCTCTGTTCGAGAATCGGTTATTCTTATCCTTATGCAGCTTGTTTCAATGTTTTTCAGATGAACTATGCGCTTGTAGCCTATGACCGTGCCGCGGTAAATTTCCGAGAACTCGCCGTTTAACAATGCGTCAACGGAAAAACTTTCAACTCTTTGACTGCAAAGTATATTCTCTTTAAGAACGATATTGCCGATTTTTACGGGCGCATCCCATTTTGCCGTAATAACAGCCCGGTATTCGCCGTCTTTCGGCGTGTAATACGTTGCGTAACCGTCTGTACGTGTCGTGGAAATATCGTGTCCGCATTTTTCGGTGTCGGCTGTCAATGTTGCGTTTTCGAGGATATTTGTCTTGAACGCTTTGTTGAGATAATTACCTATTTCTTCAAGACGTTTAACATCGTTGTCGTGTATCAAACCCTCGTTTGTGGGAGGTACGTTTAGCAAAAATGTTGCATTTCCGCCTACGGAATTATAGTATATCTTTATAAGTTCTTCGAGAGAACGTACCCTGTCGTCATCGTTGCTGTTCCAGAACCAACCCGGACGAATCGATGTGTTCACCTCTGCAGCGTACCATACAAGCTCTTGCTCGTCTTTAAGCACTTCTCTGCTGCCGAGATCTTCGTCTGTCGCTTTGATTTTGCGAAGCCTAAATTCCGAACTGTCGGTCTGTTGACTTTTTTCCGCGATCTTTTCCGTATCGTTCGTTCTTTTGGGAACAACGCTCCATTCCGCATGCCTTGTATGACCTGCTTCATTTCCGCACCAACGCACGTCGGGACCGCATACTGTTATACAAGCATTAGGTTGAAGCTTTCTGATAACGGAATAATATCTGCTCCAATCGTATATCTGTTTCTTCCCTTGTGGACCTTCTCCGCACGCACCGTCAAACCATACCGAGAAGATATCTCCGTAGTTCGTGAGCAGCTCGGTGAGTTGATTTATGAAAAAGTCGTCATATTCCTTGCCCTGACCGTAGATAGAACAGTTCCTGTCCCACGGTGAAAGATATATTCCGAACTTGAAATCGTATTTGCGGCAAGCATCGGAAACTTCTTTTACAATGTCGCCTTTCCCGTCTTTGTATGGGGAATATTCGACTGTATGATTTGTATATTTACTGGGCCAAAGACAAAAACCGTCGTGATGTTTGCACGTGAGTATCAATCCGCGCATCCCTGCGGCTTTCATTGAACGTACCCATTGCTCCGCATCGAGCTTTTTGGGGTTGAATATCCTCGGATCTTCGTGACCGTCTCCCCATTCTCTGCCGGTAAAGGTGTTAACGCTGAAATGTATAAATCCGTAAAATTCAAGCTGTTGATGCGCTAATTGCCTTTGGCTCGGTACGATTTGTACCAATCTCTCATCAAGTGTCATAAATAATATTCTCTTTCTTTAAGTTTGGTTTTACGACGAATAACATTGCCGCCGTTTTTGTTTAAATAAGTATAGCATATTTTGCTTTAAAAAGCAATACATTAAAACAATAATACAGACGAATTTTATGCAGTCATATTTGAACTCGCTTTCTAATAATGATAATATTGGGAGGTGAGTCGGTGAAGATATTTATAAGATTATCCGTCGTAGCGGTTTTGATGGGCATAATAGGCAGCTTATTTGTGTGTCTGCGCTTTGAAGCGGATGAACAGCTTGTTGCCGCCGAAAATACAATAGCCGACATGGGTGGTTTTTATGATTTTTTTCTTACACATATCCTGTTTATAACAATACTCTTTTTTTGCGGCCTTTTTACTTTCGGTTGGATTACGGTCCTCCCGATCCTTTTTTTCAGATCGTATGCTCTTTTTTTCGGTCTTTTTTCCGTTTTGCTGTTAAACGGAAAAGAAGCGACCGTTTTTATCCTGTCGCTTCTTGTTTCTTACATATTCGAACTCGGAGCCATGTGCGTTTTTTCTCCGATCGCAGCGCAATTGTCCCTGTCTCTTTCTTCGGAGACGAGGAACGGTTTTGGCAAGAGATTCCTTAATTATTTTCTCTCTTTCGTTGCTTGCTGCTTTGTTATCGCCGTATCCGCATTTATAGACGTTATATCCGTCAATTTCATTTAGCTTTGCGGTTTAACATACTGTACTACCGGTGCGGAGCTGTCTGTGAGAAGACCGAAAGTATAACCCTTGTCTATCAGACCCTCGATTATTTCCGGCAGAGCGGCAACCGTCGTTCCCTTTGTGTTTGTATCGTGCATAAGGATAACGGCTTTGTCCATTGTCGCTCTTGAAAGAACGTTTTTGACTATCGTATCCTTTGACGCACCCTTCGGGTCATCGGCATCTCCGCTGTTTACATTCCAGTCGTAATATTCCATTCCGAGATCTTTTAACGCACTTATGCCTTGTTGAATGATCTCGGTATTGTATTTTTTGTGAACGGTATTGCTCGAACCTCCGGGAAATCGGAAGATCTCCGGCGTGTATCCCGTCACAGCCGTTATTTTATCGTTCAACTTCGTTATCTCGGAGATAAATCCGTCAAGCGTTGAATAAACATCTTCATATTCGTGAGAATACGTGTGGTTTCCGACTGCGTGCCCTTCGTTTACCATTCGCTGATATTTCTCGTTGTTGCCGCTTTTCCAGTTCGGGAAAAACGTCGCTTTTATATTGTATTTTGCGAGAATATCGAGTATTTCGTCGGTGTATTTCGACACACCGTCGTCAAACGTCAGATACGCTATTTTTGTAGGCGTCGTTTCAACAGAAGAGCTGCCGTTTATTATTTCCTCATCCTCATCGTCGGAACCTCCCTCTTCGGGTATCGTGCCTCCGATCGATTCGATACTTGCCCTCAATGCGGCGTTTTCGTTTTGGAGCGTCGTTATAGTCGAATTAAGAGATGATATTTGGCTCGACAATGATTTGTTCTTTTCCGTAAGCGAGCTGTTTGTGTTCCTTAACGTCGAAACCTGATTGTTTACCGTCTCGATATCGGACTTAAGATCGGCGTTTTCTTCCTGTATTTGAGTAAGCTGATTTTGAAGCTCGGTTATCGTTGACTGAAACGTTTGCGTGTCGGAATTTAATTGGTTGTATTTTCGGTTTAAATCGTCGTTTTCTGCCGTAAGCTCCGACAGCTGATTTTCAAGAGAAAGTTTCTCGTTTATCGCCGAGGAGATCTCGCTTCTCGTATCATTCAACTGCGTTTCGAGATATGTTATCCTTTTTGAAAAAGATACGGTAAAATACGCCGAAACGGCGATTGTTAATACAAACAAAACGGCAAATACGGCGGTTAAGACCTTAAACAGCTTTAATTTCTTCTTTAACTTTTTTTTCGGGGGACGCGGTCCCTCCGTCTCTGTATTTCTGTTTTCCATTTTAATATGCTTTGCCCCACATTACCATATGTTTTGCGGGCTTTCCGCATATGGGACAAACATCTCCGATATGTTCTTGTTCAAACGGAATACAACGCGAGCCTACGCCGTACGTGTCTTTTACGGCTTTTTCGCACGCCTCGTCTCCGCACCACATCATTTTGATAAATCCGTTGCGTGTCTCCGTTATCTGTTTCAGCTCTTCCGTGTTATGAACAACGTATGTCATTTCATTCATGCGAGCTTTTGCCTTTTGGTAAAGACCTGCTTGAACATCTTCGAGAAGCTCTTTTACGCTTTGTGCCAAATTGTCGAGAGATAATGTCTGTTTTTGACCGTTATCTCTGCGTGCGACCACAACAACGCCGTTCTCGATATCTCTCGGACCGATCTCTATACGTACGGGAACACCCTTCATTTCATATTCGGAATATTTCCAGCCGGGAGAGTTGTCACTGTCGTCGAGATCAACTCTTATTCCCGCTTTTTTTAGTTCCTCGTATATCTGCGAAGCTTTGTCCAAAACGCCGGGTTTGTGCATAGCTACGGGAATTATAACAGCTTGTGTCGGAGCTATTCTCGGAGGGAGAACAAGACCGCTGTTGTCGCCGTGTACCATGATTATCGCACCGATAAGACGTGTCGTTACGCCCCAAGATGTTTGATATACATATTGAAGCTTGTTGTTTTTATCCGAATATTGTATGTTGAACGCTTTTGCAAAACCGTCTCCGAAATAGTGAGACGTTCCCGCCTGTAAGCAAACGCCGTCATGCATAAGCGCTTCGATTGCATATGTCGCTTCCGCACCGGCAAATTTGTCGCTTTCCGTCTTTCTTCCCTTAACTACGGGCATTGCAAGATAATTTTCGCAAAAATCGGCGTATATGTTAAGCATACGTTCTGTTTCGGCAATAGCCTCTTCCGCCGTTGCGTGCGCGGTATGTCCTTCCTGCCAAAGAAATTCTCTCGATCTCAAAAAAGGACGTGTCGTTTTTTCCCAACGTACGACCGAACACCACTGATTGCAAAGCTTCGGCAGATCTCTGTGAGAATGTACGGTATGTGCGTAATACTCGCAGAACAATGTTTCGGATGTCGGACGTACACAGAGCCTTTCGGCCAGGGGTTCGTTTCCTCCGACCGTTACCCATGCAACTTCCGGTGCAAAACCTTCAACATGATCTTTTTCTTTTTGTAAAAGACTTTCGGGTATAAACATAGGCATGTATACATTTGTGTGCCCCGTTTCTTTGAACATTCCGTCAAGAGTTTTTTGTATGTTTTCCCAAATAGCGTAACTGTAGGGCTGCAATACGATACAACCTTTTACGGAAGAATAATCTATAAGATTTGCTTTAGTAACTATATCCGTATACCATTTTGCGAAATCTTCATCCATCGATGTTATTTCTTTTACAAGCTTTTCTGCCATTTTTCTTCAATCCTTTGCTTTGTATATAATATTTTGATCTGTAGATACCTTAAATATACAGCTATTATACAGCAGAAAACTAAAATTGTCAACATACATAACAAAAAATGTTTGTAAACTTGTCGTACTTTTGAATGAATTTTTTGTTGCATTCCGCGCGATTTTTTGGTATACTTATTTACGTAATAAAAATAACCTGATTTTGGAGGTTAAATTAAAAATGAAGAAATCACTTAAGCGTCTGCTTCAGTGCGTGTCGGTTGTACTTCTTCTCACGTTGGTTGTTGCCTGCGGTAAGAATGTCACGATATTTACTGAAAATGGTGAATGGAAAAACGATACCGTCTCCAGGAACAAACTCAATCCTACGACGACACTCGTTTCCTATACCGATGCAAACAGCGCGGCAAAAGCGGACATTAAATCGTCTCCGTATTATCTCTCGCTCAACGGCACTTGGGATTTTACGTTTACAACAAACGATTCTTATGTTCCTTCTGATTTTATGAAGCCTAACTTCGTTTATCCCGATCCCGACGAAGAGGTTCTCACCGCAAGCAACACCCAGCTGCTTTATTGGGACACCATCGAAGTTCCCTCCAACTGGGAACTTTCAGGCTACGGCACCCCCATTTACACCGACTCCAAATATGCTTGGAGCTCTTCTCTTAAACCGAACAATGTTCCCGAAACAAACAATGAGATCGGTTTATACAGATCTACATTCACGATCCCCGAAAATTGGGACGATCGCGAGGTCTTTATAACATTTGAAGGCGTTTCATCCGCTTGCTATGTTTATATTAACGGCTATATGGTAGGTTACGGCGAAGATGCTTTCACAAACAAGAGCTTTTGGATCACACAATATCTCCAAGAAGGCGAAAATACTATTGCTGTAAAAGTTTACAAGTATTGCTATTCTTCTTGGCTCGAAGCTCACGACTCCGTTAAGCTCGGCGGTATCTTTGGTGATGTTTATCTTTATTCAACTCCCGAAGTTTATATCAGAGATATCTCCATTGATTCCGGTCTCGACGATGAGTTCGAAAACGCTCTTATGCAGATCGAGGTCGAGGTTGCTACTTTCAGCGAAGCACCCTCCGGTTACACTCTCGACATCGCCCTTTACGATGACGACGGTAACGTCTACGTTTCGAACCGTCAGCTCGGTTCCGAGATACAGTTCGGCGTTAACAAAGTAGGTAACTCCTATGTTTCTTCCTGCGGCGGCCGTCTTGCCGTTTCCGCTCCCGAAAAGTGGACAGCCGAAACACCTAATCTTTACACAGCCGTCTTCACTCTTAAAAATGCGAACGGCGAAGTCGTCGATATCGTAAGCACGCAGTACGGTTATATTACAACCGGCTTTGTTTACGATGATGACGGTAATCAGACATTTACCGTCAACGGACAGCCCATAACACTCTACGGCGTTGTTTATAACGAATTCAGTTCCGAGACAGGTAACTCCGTTTCTTACGAAGTAAAAGAACAAGATGTACTTCGTATGAAAGCAATGAACATTAACGCTGTTCGTTCTCCCGGTATACCGTTCTCCAACGATTTCATTTCTTTGTGTAACAAATACGGTCTTTATATCATATCCGATATGAACCTTCAGTCTACGCCTTATGCAAACCAGGGCGATTCTTCGATTCCCGGCGATCAGTCCATTTGGCAGAGCGCACTTGTAGACCGTCTTGTTAACGTTATCGAAAGAGACAAGAATAACCCCAGTGTTATTATGTGGGCTCTCGGTAATGAAAGCGGTTCCGGTTCCAACTTCAAGAACCTGCGTGACTTCCTTCAGGGCGAAGATGATCGTATGATCCTTTACGACGGAGACTCCACATACACCGACATTATCGTCGCTATTGACTGGGATTTCTCCAAAGTCGAAGAAGTGCTCAACGATTCTTCCGTTAAAAAGCCCGTTGTTCTCCAGTCCTACACAATGGGTTATCTTAACGGCTCCGGCGATATCAAATCGTATGTTGAATATATCGACAATAACTCCAAGATCCTTGGCGGATTCTTCAACTATTGGATCGACAGAGCGCTTTATTGGCCCACAGATCCCATAAACGCAAGCTTTGTTCTCCGAGAAACACCTTACTCCGAATATCCCGAGCTTTACACTCTTTCTTGGCCCGGAACTTGGGGTGAAAGTGTATCCGACGGTATTGTAGGTCTTTCCGGTATTCTTAATGCTGACAGAACCGTTCAGTCCGATGCATACGAATTAAAGAATGCTTACTCTCCCATCAAGATCACAGAAGTTGAT
The DNA here is from genome assembly GCA_964448355.1 of uncultured Oscillospiraceae bacterium. Lineage (GTDB taxonomy): Bacteria > Bacillota > Clostridia > Oscillospirales > UBA644 > HGM12619. The sequence goes on from CAYUWC010000018.1 coordinate 7,565, forward strand.
CTTAAAACACTTACATTTACAGCCGAAAACAGAAACTCCTTTATCAATTTTGAAGACAATTACGAGATCAAATACGAAATTCTTGCCGATACAGACGTAGTTTCCGAAGGCACTGTCTCCGGTCTCACACTCGAACCCGGCGAAACAAAAGAATTTTCTATCGACTCTAAATTGGTAACTCTCGACGGCAATAAAGAATATTTCCTCAATCTTTATGTTGTAACAAAGACAACAGAGGATTGGACCGATACTCTTTCCGGCAATGTCTTCTTTGAACAGTATGACGTTACCGGATTTGACACAATGCCCAAGACAGGCGCCGTTAAATCCGATGCCGGTGATCCTCTTACCGTCACGATCGTTCAGAAACCCTCTATCGAAGCTACCATTCTCGATATCGTTTCCGGCGATTTCTATATAACAAACAATGCGGAAAGAAATCTCAGCGAGATTTATGACTGCACATATACTCTTACCGAGGTTAACAACTTCTGGACAAATCCGCGTCCCGTAGTAATTTCCGAAGGCACGGTCGATCTTGATGTTCCCGCTTATACAAAAGGCGTTAAACTTCATATAGATTACAACCTTGCTCAGAAAGCCGTTAAAGACGGTAACTACGCTCTTACAATAACCCTCACTCAAAAAGAAGATCTCGGCGATGTTCCCGCAGGCTACAAGCTCTCGTGGGTATTCGACCAGGCTTATTTCGGAATGGAACTTCCCTTTGAAGTCGATCCCGAAAGAACACCTACTCCGATCCTCGACGAAGAGGGTAATCAGATGAAGGACGACGACGGTAATGATATGTATTACTATCCCGATCCCGAACCTGAGCTTGAAGAAGACGACGATGAAGATTACTACGACGAAGAATATGATGAATATACTCCTTATATTCTTATCGAAAACGACCTTATCTCCATCGAGATCAATGCCGAAACAGGCCGTATTTCTTCGTTCTACTACGGCGAAGACGTCGTTCTTAAAAACGCTCCGCGCTTCAGCTTAACAAGAGTTGCTACCGGCGGAGACGCTTATTCCGAAGTTTCTCAGTCCAATTACAGCACTATTTCCAAAGTAACGTCAAATCAGCATCTGAGCGATTATATCAAGATCAACAAGATCGAGGATAACCATTATCAGTTTGTTGTTGAGCTTGAAGGCGTTCCTTATGATTACGCTTCTTACAGCAGTGCTTCCATAAACGCACACATCACAATGTGTTACGATATTTACGGTGACGGCGAGATCGTCGTAAGCTATGCTTATGATCCTTCTGTTTACTCCGGTATACCGATGAATATTTCAACGCTTATGGATCTTCCGTCTACATTCTCCGAGCTTACTTGGTACGGCAGGGGCCCCGGCTCAAGCTATCCCGATAAACTCGCAGATACTAAAGTCGGTCTGTACGAAGAAACCGTTCAAAGCTATGACGGCACATCTTACTACCTCAAGAACAGTTTGGGCGACAAGTCCGAAACAAGATGGCTCGCTCTTCAAAATTCCGAAAACGGTATGTATGTGCTTATTACAAGCGATACCTCGAACTTCGCGTTTAACGCAATGTTGAGTTCCGGTTCCACAAGCCTCCGTATAATCTCCAGACAAAGAGGCGCAAGCGCAGGTAACCTTTACGATGCCGAATATTATGTTGATCCTTCTATCATAATTCCCGGCGAAAATGCAGAGTTCTCATATCGTATAATTCCTCTTACGGAAAAAGACGATCCCGCTGCTGTAGCAAAAACAAGCAATCCTGTAGATTCTCCCGTTGTTGAAAGCCATGCAATCGTTGACGGCGGATCTTACTCGATCCTTTCTTCCACTTCTTCTACCTCTTACCTTACTTCCGGTCTCACTCTTGAATCCGGCGTCGGCGGAGACAACCAGTTGTGGCATTATGAAAAGGACTCCGATACAGGTCAAGCAAACGCATTCAGACTTAAGAGCGTTCAGTACGGTAAATATCTCAGCCAGCTTTATCTTAAAGGTTCCGAGTCAAGCATAGATGTCGGTCTTGTTGACTATAACTATGCCGAAGACAACCATTACTGGACCAACCTTTCTCATAACGGTACAAACTCCAACATCTACTCGATCGGCGTAAGTTGGTCTTTCCAACCGCTGTCGGATACTATGGGTAGCCGTATCGCTATGCTCAAACAATCCTCCGAAACAGACCTGAACTCCGCTTGGGAGATCGAGTATGTTGACGAAGAAAACTCCATCGTAAGAATCAAAAATGTCGGTACGGGTTACTATATGTCCGTTGTTGACGAAATGTCGTTCAGAACCGTTCTCGGTCAGATCAAAAACGACAGATTGAGAAATTACAGCCCCTCCGTCAACTGGAACGGCCTTTCCGCACTTTCCGCAGAACCTTTGACAGCCGATACCATTGATTCCTCTTGGGCATACTCCGAAAATTATATCACACAGTGGGAGCTTCTCCCCGGTGATACTCAGCATTGGACATTCACCAATATCGAAGGTGATTACTACACAATAACCAATAAGGATACAGGCCTTGCTTTGACGTTGAACGGCAATGTTCTTTCCGAAGAAAAGAATACCGGCTCCGCAAATCAGACATGGCAGGTTATCGAAGAAAACGGCTTGTTCTCTTTGATTAACAAATCCAACGGTTATGCTCTCGGTATCGCTATCGAACGTGTAATGTACGACAACGACTATATCTCCACGCATTACTTCAAAACAGAAGACGAGAAGTACTATGAGTCAAGCTATCTCGTTGCTTCCGAATATCACGGTCTTGCAACTCAGAAATGGGTCCTCAACACCGATGAAGATCAGAAGATCATTATTGAAGCAGGCGAAGATTGGTACTACGTTCCTTCTGACGAAGAATAATTTTCGTAACCGATAATCTAACAAATAAAGCCTCGATTTATTCGAGGCTTTATTTTATAATCTAACGCAGTTGTGTCTTCCGGCTCTATGGTGATGGTTCCATTTAAAGCTTCTGTGAAAGTTGTGATCTTCCGCCGAACCCCCGAAGCTTTTATGCTTTCTGTATTGGGTTTATCGTTTTCACGCGTCACTCTTTGCGAGCAAAGAACCGGGTTTGGATTTAAAATCTCGTCTTTGCTTTGCTTTTTGTTGTACAGTTTTGTGTTGAACATATGCTTTTTGTGATATTAAAGCATATTGAATTTTGAAAAAAAACCGAAATAACATAGCAACCCCTTGAAAAAAAACATGAAATGATGTATCATATATTTATCTATAGTTTTTAGTCGAGCAATGCTTTTGCCTTGTTATGTAAAAGCAAAACTCTTGCGGAATCATATTTTACGCATCGAACATTTCGCCTGAATAATGCAAATTTTTCCGTATTTATACGGTAGTTCGTATGTGTTGACCGTGGTCCCGATCATATTTACAAACCTCGGAGGTATTTGTCCTGTGGAAAAGAGTAAAGATCCTTTTATATCGTCTCAGGCACAGGTAAACGATATATTGGCATCAAACAACAGATTTCCAAATGTCAATCCGTCTCAATTGTGTTTTAACATGGTTTCAGATGCCGAAGCAGAACAGCTTCGCCGCGAATATATCGAACGCGCACAGAGAAGAATAGATATATACCGCACAAATGAACAGGAACATCTCGAACACGTTCTTCGTCAGATCGACGAACAACGCTCCGATAAACTTCGCAGAATTAAGATCGCGTACGACAGCAACGGAACGCAGTGGATCGACGAAATTTTCAAAAGCATAATTTCTGTCGATTAACGGTGTTGTGAGAAAGGAGTATGTATGGTTTTAAACGATGAAACTGTAAAAAACACAGGTGGCATAGCTCAAACACCGAAAACCGATTTGGAAGATCAGCTTTTGTCCGAAGCGTATGATATGATCCAACAAGGTGTTTTCGATATCAACAGCGAGATCTCAAGAGAACTGTCAATTCATAAAATCGAAAGCAAAAAAGAAGTATTTGCCGAAAAAGAACACTATATCGATATTGTCTTTTCCGCTGTAAAAAAACAACTCCTCAGTTTCAGAAAAACAGACGCCTATATAGATTATCTTAATAAATGTATCCTAAAAGCCAACGAAAAGCTTGGCGGTCTTACTTGTATTTATGTTACAAGAACAGATTTTGAAATAATGAAAAAGATCGTATCCGGCGTTGATGTCAAGCAAGACTTGAGAATTATGATAGGCGGTATCATCGCCGAAAACGACGGACTTACAATGGACTTTTCGTTCGACAGAAAATTGCGGTCCGAACGTGAAAAATTTGAGCAAAAGATCAACGAGATCTGAATATATAACTTGCGCTATTCCCGAAATCGTGAGTATCCGCTTCGATTTAAATCAAATAATAATCATAAGAAAGGCTTAATATTATGTTAAATCAAAATCCGTCCGAGAAATTTTTAAATCAAGGGCTTACATTTGACGATGTTCTGCTAATTCCCGCAAAATCCGAGATCATTCCTCGTCAGGTAAATACTGCCACTAAAATAACAAAAGACATAACCTTAAATATTCCCATAATCTCCGCCGCAATGGATACCGTAACCGAATGCCGTATGGCGATCGCCATGGCTCGTGAGGGCGGTATGGGTATTATACATAAAAATATGTCGATCGAAAGACAGGCGGAAGAAGTCGATAAAGTAAAACGCAGCGAAAACGGCGTTATCGTCAATCCGTTTTTCTTAAGTCCTCAGCATAAGGTCACGGACGCTTTGGAGCTTATGAGAAAATATAAGATCAGCGGTGTTCCCATATGTGAGGGTAAAAAACTTGTCGGTATTCTTACAAACAGAGACATTCGCTTTATTAAAAATTACGATGTTGAAATCAGCAGCGTTATGACAAGCGATCGCCTTATTACCGCGCCCGTAGGCACAACATTGTCGCAAGCCAAAGAGATTTTGATGCAGCATAAAGTCGAAAAGCTTCCCATTGTTGACGAATACGGCAACCTTAAAGGCCTTATCACCATAAAAGATATCGAAAAAGCAATACAGTACCCAATGAGCGCAAGAGACAATCAGGGCAGACTTCTTTGTGCCGCAGCCGTCGGTGCGACAAATGACCTGCTTGAACGCGCCTCAGCTCTCGTTTCGGCAGGGGTAGACGTCCTGTCTATCGACTCCGCTCACGGACATTCTCTTAATATTTACAATGCGCTCAAAAAGCTCAAAGCAGCATTCCCGTCCGTTCCTGTCATCGCAGGCAATATCGCAACACCGGAAGCTGCCGAGTATCTTATAGACGCAGGCGCCGATTGTGTTAAAGTCGGTATCGGTCCCGGTTCGATATGTACAACACGTGTCGTTGCAGGTATCGGCGTTCCGCAGATCACCGCAGTGTATGAAGTCGCTTGTGTCGCTTCAAAATACAATATCCCCGTTATTGCCGACGGCGGTATTAAATACAGCGGCGATATCACAAAAGCCATTGCCGCAGGCGCAAACGTTGTAATGCTCGGTTCGCTCTTTGCAGGCTGCGAAGAAAGCCCCGGAGAAAGCGAAATATACCAAGGCAGACGTTTTAAGGTTTACAGAGGTATGGGTTCTTTGGCTGCGATGAAAGACGGCTCAAAAGACAGATATTTCCAGGAAGGCCAGTCCAAACTCGTTCCCGAAGGCGTTGAAGGCCGTGTTCCGTATAAAGGCACTCTTTCGGATACTATCTTCCAGCTTATCGGCGGTCTTCGTTCCGGTATGGGATATTGCGGCGCCGCAACTATTTTCGATCTTCAAACAAACGGTCGTTTTGTTCAAATCACCGGTGCAGGCCTGCGTGAAAGCCATCCTCACGACATAAGTATCACTAAAGAGGCTCCCAACTATTCCAACACAAGCGGCATTTGATCAGATCTTAATTTGTTCTTTTAGGATAATCTAACACCGAATGGGCAAACTTTTAATGATCGGTTTTATGCTCGTGTATTATGTAAATTGAACAGATAACGCCCGATTGTTCAAATGATCTTATCTGTCAAGAAAATTTACACTTTATTTTCACAATTTCCCCTTGACTTTGCTTTAAAGAATACGTATAATATACTCAAATAATATTTTAAGCTATGGAAAGTAGGTATATCAATGAAAAATTCCAGTAAATTCCTTTTAGGTATGGCTGCCGGCGCTGTTGCCGCTATGGCTGCTGTTGCCGCATACAGCACCATCCGTGCTATCAAAGCCGCTAAAGAGCTTGATTGCTGCGATTGCTGTTGCGATGATGACGATTGCTGCGATTGCGACGATTGCTGCTGCGATGACGAAGATGACGAATGCGATTGCTGCGGCGACGAAGAATACATCTCCGTTGATCATTTAAATCACGACACCTGTGATTGTGACTGCTGCGATTGCGACGATGAAGAATGCGACTGCTGCGGCTGCGAAAACGAAGACGAAACTGAAGAAAAAGCAGAATGATCATATCGTTCGCCGATTTTTAAATGTAAAACAAAAAATCCTTAAAAAGAGCAATCAGATATTATTTCTGCGTTGCTCTTTTTTATGAGCCTTGCAGTGATTCAAAATGTTTTTACAACAGCTCTTGATGTTCGCTCAAAATTATGATATAATATACTATAGAGTATTTTGTGCCGTTATTTTAACAACAAAACAGTGATCATATTCTCGGAAAGGGGGAAGGTTTTATGCCGATATTTGAATATTTGTCCGAAGAAATTGCAGATAAGATCGCCAATGAGAAAAATATGCCGGATACATACCGATTTGCCTTTAAAGATTCCGATGTTGTCCGCAGGCGCAACGAAGTAAGGGACAAGGCAAGCATTTGGCGACCGACGTTTGTACACGATATAGATAAAATTTTGCATTGCCCGTATTACAACAGGTATACCGACAAAACACAGGTATTTTCGTTGTATAAAAATGACGATATCACAAGAAGAAGCCTTCATGTTCAGCTCGTTTCCCGCATTGCAAGAACTATCGGTTCCGCGCTCTCCCTTAATCTTGACCTGATAGAGGCGATCGCGCTCGGTCATGATATAGGCCATCCTCCGTTCGCCCACAAAGGCGAAACATATTTAAACGAGATATATTTTGAACACACGGGACGGATATTCGCACACAGTTTGCAGTCGGTTCGTGTTCTCGATTCCATTTATCCTTATAATATAAGCTTACAAACGCTTAACGGCATTGCGAGCCATAACGGCGAGATAGAGTGCGAGGTGTACGAACCTGTCCCTCTTAACGATTTTAACGCTTTCGATGCGATTATCGAACGCTGTATGACAAATGCTGACTGCTTTTCCGAATTGATACCCTCAACACTCGAAGCCGCTGTCGTCAGATTATCGGATATCATCGCATACTTGGGTAAAGACAGACAGGACGCCGTAAGAGCCAATATTGTCGATGAAAATGCGTTTACAAAAAATGATATCGGTTCGATCAATGCGGAAATCATAAACAATCTTGTCGTAAACGTTATCGAAAACAGCTACGGTAAACCTTATATTATGCTTGACGAACGGCATTTTAAAGCTCTGCAACAGTCCAAGAGAGAAAATTACAGCAAGATCTACAATAACGCATCTTCGTATCTTGACGGAACCATACGTCCGATGATGTCCGAAATATATAATCAGCTTTTATCCGATCTCAAAACCGGCCGCGCATCTTCACCTATATTTACACACCATATCAATTACGTTAACGCGGCACACTACGAGCGCGTCGTTCCGTATGAGGCGTCCGATCCGAACCAGATAGTGGTCGATTATATCTCGCAAGTATGACCGACGATTATTTTATAGAATTACACGACTATTTGTTCCCTCACAGCTCTTTGCAGGTCAGATATAAGGGATATTTCGATAATTAACAATTTCATAAGGGGAAATACATATGTTTGAAAATATAATCCGTCAAATAGAGACTTTTGACACTATCATTTTACATCGTCACAAAAATCCGGACGGAGATGCTCTCGGTTCTCAGATCGGCCTGAAACAAGTTTTGCGTGCGAATTATCCCGATAAGCGGATATTTTGCGTAGGTGACCCTGCAGGAAGATATTCGTTTATGGAAGAATCGGTGATGGAAGATGTCCTCGATTCGATTTACAAGAACGCACTTGCGGTAATTCTCGATACGCCGTCGAAAAATATGATAAGCGATGAACGTTATTGTCTTGCGGAAAAAACAGCAAGGATAGACCATCATATATTCTGCGAAAAAATCGCGGACGATGAGGTCGTAAACACAGCGTATGAAAGCTGCTGCGGTCTTGTTACGGAAATGGTCATTCAAGCCGGTTGGACTTTGGACGAACATTCCGCAAGATCTTTGTATACTGGTATGATAACCGATTCCGGACGTTTTCGTTACGATTCCGTATCAGAGCGAACGTTTATCTGCGCGTCCGTTCTGATGCGGCAAAAATTCGATACAGCAGACCTTTACCGCAATTTGTATGCCGACGATTATTCTTTTCTTAAGCTGCGCGCAAAGTTTATTTTGAAGATAAGTTTCAGCAACAACGGCAATGTTGCATATATTTACACAACAAAAAAAGAAGAGGAAGAGTACGGTGCGGATCCGTATATGCTTTCCCGCGCTATGGTAAATGTTATGTCCGATATCCGCGGCGTTGACGCTTGGGTAAACTTTACCGAATCGCCCGACGGCATCTTGGCGGAACTTCGTTCGTCATTGTATGAAATACATCCTATTGCGAAAAAATACGGCGGAGGCGGCCATGCAAAGGCGTGCGGCGCAACGTTGAAAAATCGCGAAGAGGCGATGCGTATGATCGAAGATATCGAAAAACTGTTGGAGGAACAAAAATGAATACGGAAATAATGACTTTGATCCTTAACAAGATCAAAGAATATACAAATATAATTATTTTCAGACATTTACGCCCGGACGGAGACGCCGTCGGATCTTCAAAAGGCCTTAGAACGATCTTGCGTTTGTCGTTTCCCGAAAAAAATATTCTCCTTATAAACGAGGATCATTCGGATTATGTGGCGTTTCTCGGCGATGAGGACGAGCAGGTTTCGGACGAATTTTATGCTTCCGCTCTCGGTATCGTTGTTGATACGGCTGTTGTCGAAAGAATATCAAATCCCAAATATTCGCTTTGCAAGGAGCTTGTTAAGATAGACCATCATGTCGATATTTCGCCATACGGCGATATAGCGTGGATCGAGGACGAACGATCTTCGTGCTGCGAGATGATAGCCGCTTTTTATCATGCATTTAAAAACGAGCTGAAAATCGATCGTGAAGCCGCTTATTATTTGTACACCGGTATGGTCACCGATTCCGGCAGATTCCGTTTCAGATCCGTCAGCGGAGACACATTACGTTACGCCGGTATGCTGCTTGATCTCGGCATCGACACGGAAAATATTTATTCTAATTTGTATTTGGACGATTTCGATTCCCTGCGCTTTAAAGCATATATTTTAAATCACATTAAACTTACGGAAAACGGCGTCGCTTATCTCTATATCGACCGTGCTATGCGCGAAAAGTTTAATATGTCGCTTGAAGATGCGTCGGCTGCTGTTTCATACATGGATTCTATCCGCGGCAGCTTGATATGGATAGCCTTTATTAAGTACGAAGACGGTTCTATTCGCGTCAGACTTCGTTCTCGTTTTACAACAGTGCGCGAGCTTGCCGAAAAGCATAACGGCGGCGGTCACGATTCCGCAGCAGGCGCCACTGTTTACAGCGTTAAAGAAATGAAACAACTTCTTGCCGAAGCAGACGCCGCACTTTGTGAATATAAGGCAAATTGCGAGGGTTGGCTGTGATGAATATTCTTATAACTAACGATGACGGGATCAACGCACCTGCTTTGCCGTATCTTGTCGATTGGGCAAAAAAATTCGGCGATGTTACCGTTGTTGCACCTAAATTCGAACAGAGCGGAAAAAGCCAGGCGATAGATTTTCGTAATTCGGTCGAGGCGGTTCGAGTTTATCATTTTAACGACTGCGAAGCATGGTCTTTGGATTCGACACCTGCCGACTGCGTGCGCTTCGCCGTTCGATGGCTGAAGAAAAAATACGATCTTGTAATATCCGGTATAAATCGCGGATATAATCTCGGTAACGATATTGCATATTCGGGAACTGTAGGGGCTGTTTTCGAGGCGTCAAGGCTTGGCATGAAAGCCGTTGCCGTCTCAAGCGAAAGCGAAAAATATGACCTTACGACTGCGACACTCGATGTTGTATTCGAATACGTAAAAAAAGAAAATCTATTCGATACGGCGCATCTTTTAAATATCAACATTCCCGTATCTGCTCCGTGCGGAATTGCCGTTACACGTCAGGGCGGCGAATACTTTACCGACGATTATTCTTATCTCGGCAACGATATGTATATCCAAGTCGGAGACCCGATAAATGAAAAAACGGACGATATTTCCGTCGATATCGGTGCTGTTAAACACAACTATATCTCAATTACGCCTCTAAGCGAGATACATACCGACATCATAGCTTTTGAAAAGCTGAAAAATATCAGACAAAAATTTAATTAAGCAAAACCTCCGACCCCCGGTGAGTTCGAACTGCCGTAACTTGAATTATAGGGTAGGAGGTTTATATTTAAAAAAAGACAGATCGAGCATTGCTCGGTCTGTCTTTTAAAATTCTATGGTTTACAATGTTATTCCGCGATATCTATGCTTACTACATAAGCGGGAAACTGAGAAATACCGACGTTAGCGGCATTGTCGCCTGTGATGTAAGAAGTGTTGGAAACACTGAGTGTTTCGTAAGTCTTGTAAGTTCCGAGATAATAGCTGTTATCTCCGGAAACAACAACGAGCATACCGAGGTCTGCATTGTAAGTAAAGTATGCATCGGGAACATCTGTTACAAGGCTGAGGCTTCCGCTGCCTTCGGAACGTTCGTAAACGTTGATGTATGTCTTTGTCTTTTCTGCGCCTGCGTAGAAGTACATTCTGTATCCGCCTTCAACGCCGTCAACGGTTTCGAGATATACGTCCGTAGCTTTGGAAAGCTTGTCCGTAGTAGCAAGATACCAGTCTTTATCTGCTGTTGTGCCTGCAAAGTAAAGATCTTTGCCGAGGTTTGTCTGATAAAGATTGAGCTTGAATGCTGTTTCGGTCACAGGTGTTTCAACTTTCGTTGCTTCAACTTTCTTCAAAGAAACAGTAGCTACATAAGCGGGGAACTGAGAAATACCGACGTTAGCGGCATTGTCGCCCGTGATGTAAGAAGTGTTGGAAACGCTGAGTGTTTCGTAAGTCTTGTATGTTCCGAGATAATAGCTGTTATCTCCGGAAACAACAACGAGCATACCGAGGTCTGCATTGTAAGTAAAGTATGCATCGGGAACATCTGTTACAAGGCTGAGGCTTCCGCTGCCTTCGGAACGTTCGTAAACGTTGATGTATGTTTTAACATCGTTTGCGTAGAAGTACATTCTGTATCCGCCGTCAACACCGTCAACGGTTTCGAGATATACGTCTGTTGCTTTTTC
>CAYUWC010000018.1:19171-26593 GCA_964448355.1 uncultured Oscillospiraceae bacterium
TGTATCCGCCGTCAACACCGTCAACGGTTTCGAGATATACGTCTGTTGCTTTTTCTGCTTTGTTTGTGGTAGCAAGATACCAATCTTTATCTGCTGTTGTGCCTGCAAAGTAGAGATATTCGCCGAGATTTGCCTGATAGAGACTGAGCTTGAACGGGGTGTCGACTTGCATTTCAGTAATGTTTTCGGCAACGTAATAATCCGTTGTTTGAGCATCGATCTCGATATCGTATGTTACGGTTTCCGTAGCTTCACCGCAGGTAATATCAAGTGTAAGTGTGATCTTTTCGGCAACATCGGGAAGGGTGATTTTGAGTTTTCTGTTTTCAACGTCGTAAACAACAGCCGAAGATTCGGAAACAGTCCATGCAAGTTTAACTTCGGGATATTTTGTTCCTTCGGTCGGAAGCGTTATAACGGTGTCTTCCGTAGCATTTGCGAGAATATCAAGATTTTCTTTTTCGATCTCGATCTTTTCCGCATCAGTTTTCTGAAGTTCGGAAAGATATTCAAAAGCGTTTACATCTGCAGGGATAAGATAGAACGCACCGCTGTAAAGTTGAACGATACCGGTTACGTTTGCAGTCCATGCGGAATGATCTGTGTGACCCTGTTTGAGAGTTGCGATCTCATCCGTTGTAAGACAGTTGTTGGACGAGGAGATTCTTATATAAGTCTCTTTGTCTCCGAGTTTGAACTTGTAATAACCGTTCGATGTGTCTTGTGTTGTTATTTCAACATTATTGATCGTTACAAGTATGGATTGTTTGGAAACGAGTGCAGAATCGGTAAGAGCTTCCGCATTTGTGTAGATATCCGTGTAATCAAGGGGTTCAACTTCTTTGATCTCGGAATCTACTATCGTTGCTGTTGCGCTTACAACTTCGTACAAGCCGTTATATGTGTCTTTAACGCCGGAAACGTTAACGGTCATACCGATTGCGATACCGAGATCTGTTATGGGATCTTCGGTAAGATTGTAAACGTAATAGCCGCCGTCATTGTTTACGTCTTGCAGATAAAGAGAGTTTGCGCTCGATCCGCCGGATTTGGATACAATACCCACAACGATACCTTCAACAACGATCGAAGCGTCGTCTTCGGCAGCGGCATATTCTTCGTATGTGAATACGGAATATGCGGGGATCGTGCGTGTGAATGTTTTAACAACGGAAGCGCCGCTTTCGCTCTTAACGGTTGCGGTAAGAGTGTAAGTTACTTCTTCCTCTGTTTTTTCGTTAATGTCGATCGTGTAAAAACCCTGCTTGGAGCTTTCTTTGATCGTAACATTATCTGTGTCGTCAGATGTCCATTCTACGCTGTAGGAAGTAGCGCCGATCATTACTTTGCCGACAACATCAAAGTCGGAATTGGTGACCGTACTGTCGTCTTTGTAAAGACTGAACAGATATTCGCCTGCTTCTTCAACGCCCGTATCTGTTCCGCACGCAATAAATGCGGTCAGGCATAAGGACAACATAACAAGAATAGATACTATCTTTTTCATATTCATCTGTCTCCTGTAAGTTATTTTAAATTAGGGGTGAACATATATATCGTTTATCGAAAATACCTTTATCTGGTATTCGTTGACGTCATTATAGGTGTTGATATCAACGAGCCCCTTGACGTCGATAACAGTGCCTTTAAAATAATCTTCTTTGATCAACACACCGTCGCTGTCGCGAAGAACAGTCGTTCTGATCGAGATTTTTGTCCCGTCGTCCGCTTCGCAGGTGAGCGTCATTGCTCCCTTGGAATCTCCGCTGTCCGTTGTGTATACGCTTTTTACCGTCAGATCCCTCATTTCGAGAGATGTGTTCATGGTAAGCTCGGCGTAATCAAATTCCATTGAAGTATCATTGTTAAGCAATGTTAATTTGCCGTTTGAAAACATATCCGGCTCTGTAAGAGGGTAGGAGGTCGAATTGCCTTCGCTTATGAGCTGAACGTTGTTCGGATTGTCCGGGTCCATCAGCGAATATGAAAGACCGGACACCTGCCATGCACCGTGAAATTGCGTTACCGTGCCGACAATTCGTACTCTGTTAGACATCGAAAGCATTTTCAACGCTTTACCCGGAAGACCTGCCGTTTGGTAATACACAGCCATTCCGAACAACAAGCCGCTTTCGGGATCAAGATCTTCGACATATACGGAACCGCTGTCGTCCATTATAACAACACCTTCAAAAGCCACCTTTTTGTTCTCATATTCGGTGATGTTGCACCTAAGCTCTTTAAGCGTTATTTCCAATGCTTCGCCGTAATAAAAATCAGGGTCTGTTTCATCTGAATGAACGAAAAGATTCTCGTTTTCGGCTTGATTGAGAGCCGCCATACAATACGTTCCGTAACGGTTGTTGGCAGTGTTGGACGCTATCGCAAGTCCGCTTTGGAGGATCTCGATATTGAGATTTCTGTAATCCGTCATTTGGGGTGTTTTATACCATACCCAAACAAGATATCGATTTCCCGTCGAATCGGCATTCCATTTATCATTATCCGATTCGATTATGATAGATGATGCCTCTTGTAATTTTTCTTTTGTAAAATCAGACGCTTTTTTGCCCCATTCTTCGATCCTTCCGGTAGATTCGGGAGTGTTGATGGCAAGATATCTTGCCTTGAGTACGCCGCCCTCAAATTGATCATCCGGGAAATAGAAGTGGGTCGTATCGCCGTCTATATACGCTTTTACCGTTACTTCCTGCTTTAATGTTTCGGAATCCATATCGAGCTTTACGATCGAAGCGTAGTCGATATGCTCCGGTTCTTTTTCGGATTCGGAACACGCACATATTGCGGGAATTATGCAGCAGAGCACCAAAAACAGCGATATAAGCTTATGCTTTGATCTCATTTTAAATTATCAGCCTATCTGATATTTGCACTCTGCAACGGCGTTGTCAAATGCTTTTTGGATCATGCCGTCAACATCTCCGTCTGCGTCCGCAGTAAGGCATTTTTGCAAAAGAAGACCTACTTGGTCACGTGCTGTGGAAGAACCGTTGAACGCGGGAGAAGTGTAGTAAGCAGATTCCTGTTCGAGACATATCTTAGCGGAGAGAGCAGCAATGTTGTCGCCGCCGTCGGCACTTTCGATAAACTCTTTGTATACGGGATGATCGCTTACGGATTTGATTACGGGAACATAGCCGGATGCCATTGAAAATTCTGCCTGGAATTCAACAGTCGTTGCGAGATATTTTACGAAAAGCCAAGATGCGATTACTTCTTGAGAATTTTCTTTGTTGAATATGCAAAGAGACGGCCCCTGAGATATAACTTTCGGATCGTCGGCATTTACTTGCGGGATCGTTGTTATAGCAACATCAAACGGATATGAACCGTTAACTTTGTCGGGTCTTTGGTGTGTAGCACCTGCGGAAGAACCGATAGACATATAGCTGCGAGTTGCGTCTTCGCCTGCTTTGAAAAGTTCGGATGTGTAACCTCCGGAAATTTCCTGAGTTGTTACGTATCCGTTCTGATACCAATCTCTGAATTCAGCTACAAAAGCTCTGTTTTCTTCCGTGTTAAACAAGAAGTGTTCGCCGGTCGAACTCGTATAGGGCGTTTTGTACTGTTCGCACATAGTGATGAACCAGTTCGATTCGCTGTCGTATCCGAGAGGAATACAATCGGGGTCGATCTCCTTGATCTTTTCGCAAAGAGTTCTCATTTCTTCCCATGTGGTAGGAGGCGTAAGACCGTTTGCGTCAAAGAAAGTCTTGTTATAATAAAGGACTTCGGTTGATTTTGACAGAGGTATCGTGTACATCTTGTCGTCGCCGAATTGTTTACCTTCATTATAATAACCCTGGATAAAATCATCGATCTGTTCGTCGGTAAGACCAAGTGTTTCGGTCGTTCCGTCAGCTCTTGTTATTTCGATATCGCTCTCGATCAAATCATCGAGTGTTACAACAGCTTCTGCAAGGTTGTATAACGCAACATGGTCGGGATAACAATAAGCAATATTGGGCTGGTTGCCGACGGTGATCTCGGTTTTGATCTGATCTCTCACATCGTCGTAATTACCGATTTGCTTATGTTCGATTTCGATATTGGGATAGAGCTTGTTAAATTCTACGATATAACGGTCGAGAACATCACGAAGATTCTGTCCCATGGTGTGGTAAAATGTGATAGTAACCTTGCTTCCGTCGTATCCTTCTTCGGGTACGGTGAAGTCCGAGAATTTACGTGCGCTTTGACATGCCGAAAGTGCAAATAAATTCAAACAGAATGTGAGAAGCAGAACTACCGATAAAATGGTCTTTTTCATAGGGAGACTGTTCCTTTCAAATAATAAATAATTTATAAAAAGCTTGTTTTTCAAGCTTATTAACCTTTTATACCGCTTCTTGAAACACCTTTCATGATGTATTTTCTGAGGAAAAGGAATACCAAGAATAACGGGAATGATACAACGGCGACCGCCGCCATTTGAACAGGGTAATTGACCATGCCGGGCATCGACGGGTCTTCAAACGATATCTGTCGCAAGCCGTTTGTTATAAGCAAATGCGCATCATCGTTTGCAACAAGCCTCGGCCATACGTATGAGTTCCATGCACCCATCATTTTAAGAATGGTGATGGAGATAAGTGTGGGCAATGCCAGAGGTATCATTACTTTGCAAAGATATTTGAAATCGCCCGTGCCGTCAACTTTTGCGGCAAGATACAGTTCGTTCGGGATCTGCAAAAAGTTTTGCCTGAGAAGATAGATGTAAAACACGCTGACAAGGAACGGGATTATGAGAACTTTGTATGTGTTCATCCAACCCAGTTGGTTGACAGTTGCGTAGTTCGTTATCGTAAACAATTCGCCCGGTATCATCATCGTTGCAAGCAGACCCGCAAACAGTGCGTTTTTGCCCTTAAACTCAAGCCGCGCAAACGCAAACGCGGACAATATCGTGATGACCAACGACAGAAGCGTCGATACTATGCCGACATACATCGTGTTAAGAAACAAACGTCCAAGATTGCCCACCGTAAAAGCTTCTATGTAGTTTTTCAATTGTATTTCTTTTGGGAACAACGTCGGGATCGACAACCTGTATTCCGATACGGATTTTACGGACGATATCAGCATCCAATAAAACGGGAACAGAACGACTATCGCCATAAAAATAAGAAACGCATACAATAAAAATTGAGTAAAAAACTTACTTATTTTTTGCTTGGAGGACGCTTTGTGAATGTTTTGTTCATACACGGATGGAATATTATGTTCTGACATTTCGTACCTCCTTAATAGTGCGTGTTTTTCTTACTGATATAGAGATTTATCATCGTTACAACAAATATAATGGCGAAAAGAATAAGCGCTGCGGCACTTGCTCTGCCGTAAAGCGGCATATCTCCCTCGATCGATCTGTAGATAAATCCTACCATGGTATTGAGCCTGTACGGATCCCCGGCAGGCCCCATATGGTCGCCGAATATACCTACAATGCTCGAATACTCTTTAAAACCGCCTATAAATCCGGTTATTACAACATACGTAAGCATCGGCGAAAGCAGGGGAACGGTTATTCTTCCGAATATTCTCGCTTTCGACGTTCCGTCTACTTTTGCGGCGTCGTAATACTGTTTGTTGATGCTTTGAAGCCCGCCGAGAAGGATAAGTATCTTAAACGGCAAAGCATTCCAAACGATGTAAATTACCATGACCGTTATGTTTGCGGCATACGTTGAACCTGCGTTTATCCAGTTTATCGGCTCGATACCGAATACACCGAGTATGTTGTTGATTATTCCCGCAGTGATCAAGATCTCGTTTTCGCCGCCGAACGCATTGCCGACCATGTTGAACATCGCCGCAAAAACCATACCGATCGCGATCGAGTTCGTTACATACGGCAGGAAAAATATCGTTTGCAATGTCTTTTGCAGCGGCTTTATGGAGTTTAAACATACTGCGATCAACAACGCAAGTATCGTCGATATGGGCACCGTTAAAACACAAAGCAGTATCGTGTTTTTCAAACAATTCAAAAAGTTTGAACCCTCACCCACAACTTGCCTGAAATTCTCGATTCCGAACGTGAACGTCTTGCCGCTGACCGCCGTCATGGCATTGTAACCCTCAAGAAACGAGATCCTTACCGTGTTTATGATAGGCCATACCGTAAATATCAAAAGAAGAACGATGGCAGGCGCAAGGTACAGCCACGCTTTCCATTTATGTTTACTCTCAACCATTCTGCTTTACCTCGAATCGAATACGCTCCTCGGTGTCTTTGTCGAATATAAACACCTTATGAGGCTTGAGCGAATAATTAACGTGTTCCGCCTCTGCCGAAATATTAACATCTGCATTTATTATCGAACGTATAACGGGATTGAGCGATGCGTCATGCGTCGAAACAACGTTTATGTCTCTTCCCATAACTTCTATGCTCGACAGCTTACATTCAAGCGGTCCGTCTTTGTCGAGAACAAAGCCCTCCGGACGTATTCCCACCGTGACCTCTCGGTCTTCAACACCCGGTACTCCGAGCACATCGTTTTCACCGATGAACAGTCTTTCGTTTTTAACATGACCGCTGAAAATATTGATAGGGGGTGTTCCCAAAAATTTTGCGACAAACAAATTAGTCGGATCGTCATATACGTTTTGAGGCTTGTCTATTTGTTGAACAACACCCAGTTTCATTACCACGATAAGGTCGGATATGCTCATCGCTTCTTCCTGGTCGTGGGTGACGAATACTGTAGTTATGCCGGTCTCTCTTTGAATACGTCTGATCTCTTCACGTGTCTGCAAACGAAGACGCGCGTCAAGATTCGACAACGGCTCGTCAAGCAAAAGAACACTCGGCATCTTTACAAGCGCTCTCGCTATCGCAACACGCTGCTGCTGACCGCCCGAAAGTTCGCTCGGAAGATGATGCAGCCTGTCGCCGATATCGAGCGCGGTAATCAGCTTTTTCAGATGTTCCTCATAGCGGATGGAAATCTTATTGCACATGATCGTAGGCACCAGGATGTTTTCAAGCGCGGTCAGCCCAGGGATCAGGTTGTGATTCTGAAAAACAAAACCGAGATGCTGACCGCGGAAGGCATTAAGCGCATCGGGCTTCATCCTGGTCAAATCCTCGCCGAGAATGGTAATGCTGCCCGAATCAGCGCGATCAAGCCCCGCCATGATGCGAAGCAGGGTACTCTTACCCGAGCCGGAAGAGCCGATAATGGCAATAAATTTGCCTGGCTCCACCTTCAGATTGACCCGATTGACGGCGGTAACGACTGTATCATACTGCTTAAACTGCTTGATCAGGTTATAGGTTTCCAGAATGCTCATATCGGTAATCCTTTCACATATTCTCACATATTCACATGAGGGAAATTTTCAGTCGTCGGTATCATTGGAGGCGCGACGGCTCATGGCGGCGCGCTCATGCCG
>CAYUWC010000018.1:26603-27293 GCA_964448355.1 uncultured Oscillospiraceae bacterium
CAGCTCCAGGTAGGGAATCAGCACAGAAATCGATGCCAGCGCCGCCATGATCAGAATAGCGGCAAGGTAAGCAGCCCACGGAAATTCCAGTGCAAAGCTACGACCGGTTATCGCCACAACCACCTTATGGACGATCCGCAAAACAAGCACACCGAAGGTACCGGTCAGCAGCGCGGTAAAGAGCGCCACCACCAGTCCGTCATACAGATGAAGTTTGCCGAGCGTTCCGCCTGAGCCTCCGAAAACGGTAAATACCAGCATCTCGCCGCGTCGCTTGCGGTAGAACATGAGCTGCATATAAAGAAGGCAGGGCGTTGCCAGCACAAGCATCACACAGGCACCGGTCAGAATCATCACGCCGATGTTGTTTGCCTTCTCCATGTAATCGAAGAAAGCGGTGTTGTAATTGACCAGTTTACCGCCACCGATGGCAATCAGGCTGCTCTTCAGGGCATTCTGAATGTCGGTAATCTGTCGGTTGGTCAGATTTTCCTCTATATAAATTTTCGCCTCGGTGTAGTAGGGATCCATCGAGAGAAGATCGTAATAATCCTCCTCTGGCAGATAGATGTAAATGCCCTCCATGCCGTTATCGATCAGAGCGCCGACGTTGTAGCTCGTATACTGATAGGTATAGGCTTCGAGCTGATCGTTGACCGTACTGCCGCTGCTCAACGCAGAGCGAATGCC